>JAGROY010000113.1 GCA_020439995.1 Verrucomicrobiia bacterium | reverse complement strand
CCGTTGCTAAGCATAAAGTCTGGTGCCCCACTCAAGGTGGCGTAGCCAAAAACTCCACGAAGGGCCCCCGCTCCGTCAAGTTCCGCAACGATTCGGAGTCCGTCCTGATAGAGAAACTGGCGTTGGATCACACCACCGGAACTTTCAGAAATTCGTCGACCGCCCGCTGGATGCACGTAAGTCAAAGATGTTCCTCCACCCAAAACGGCAGACTGTAATCCTCCCAGAACACTGTAGGTAAAAGTGTCCGCACCACGCATTTGGAGGCGTCCGCAACCATCGTAAGCATACACTGTTCCCGCATAACTTAATACCTGATCTCCGGCATTGTAGCTTCCCACCTCAACAATCCCTCCAGTCTCACTCCTTGTCAGCCGGTTACCATTGGCATCATAGGTATAGTCGATCGTTGTAGCCCCCCGAATCTCTCTAACGAGCCGCCCGGATGGCGCGTAGACATATTCCATGCGCAGGGTGGCTCCGCCCATCGTTTCCGTTTTTGCAACCACCCGTCCCAGCTTATCCCGAGTCAACGCCAGAACGTAGCGGGACTCTCCGTCGTACCTAGCAGTGTAACTTATCAATTCGTCGCGCGCATTGTAAGCCCAGGTGTCCGTGCACTTTCCGAGAGTAGTCGCAACAATACTCCCACTGCTGGGATCGCGGGAAACGACCATTGAGCCGGTTCCAACGACTAGATCATCCGCGTCATAGGTTATCGGCAGATTCGTGGTGGTGTTGACTTCCAACGAGTTAACACGGCCCCGATCGTCATAAGTACGCCCGACCGTTCCGTTCACCACCCCGCTCCATGTCGAAAGCGAGAGTCTGCCATGGGCGTCATAAGTGTAATCCAGTTGATCGTTGGCGGAAAACGCGATTTGATTGAGTAAGCCAGTGGTTTCACTGTAATTCAATTCTGTGCGTCCGTCGGAAGTGGAAATAGTCGACAAATTGCCGTTCGAATAGGCATACGCGACCTCGGATCCATCACCCCAGCGTAATCTTGTTGGCCGGCCGCCTCTATAGTCGTAAGCAAGACGAAGGCCGTCACCCAGCGGACTTGCGAGGCTTAAAAGATTCCCCTGCCCGTCGTATGCAAAATCAAACCGATTATCCGCTGGGGTAGTCACACGCGTTCTCAATCCCCTTCCATCGTAGGTGTAACCAATCGTCATCCCTCCAGGCAGGATTCTCGTAGTCAAATTACCTGCGAAATCATACTGAAAAGCAAAGTCACGCCCTTCGGCATCCGTCAAACCTGCCACATACCCGGCCTGAGAGTAGCGAAATGAGGTAGTGGAGCCTTCTGAGCTAATCTCAACAGTGTTGCCTGCGGCATCATACTGGAAATCGGTCACCCTTCCGGAGGGTAGTGTCAGCGAACTGGGAAGACTGCTGGTTCCTGCGTATGACAAGATCGATTTTCGCCCGGCGAACCCTGTAAAAGCGGTAGGACGATTCGCGGCATCGTATTCGAACACAGCCCGTTGCCCTCTTCCATTGTCGAGGATTGTCGGGGCCCCAGACACTGCATCATATTCAAAAGTCAGGGTCGATCCGGTGGCAAAGTCGTTGAGCGACGTGCGCCGGCCCTGACGGTCATACCCCACCGCAAACTGCCTGCCTACAGGATAAGTGATGGAGATTGGTTTCCCATTAGGGTCCCGCTCGCTCTCAGTGATTCTCCCTGCGGAGTCGGTCACGCGACTAGCAGTACCGAACGGGCCTATATCGACCTCGTCCGTTTCCCCAGCTGCGTTGGTGTAACTGGCTACGAGTTCCTCGGGGCGCTTGACTGGTGCGGGGTCGGCCTCGGTTCCTGCCGTGCCGCCTAGATCAGCGGCAAGCCCCTGCAAGCTACGTGCCTGAATCATGGATCCATCCGGCAGCGTCGAGCTAAATGCGCGGCCGAAGGAATCGTATTCCCGTTCAGTCCGACCGCCGACTGGATTGATCTCGGCGGTCATGAGATGATCAGCATCGTATTCATAGCGAACGGTGGCGCTATCCGGTAACGTCACCTGCACGAGGTTCCCATCGGCGTCATGTTGAAAGGAAGTCTTTCTCCCCGCAGGATCGATCGCCTCGCTCAGTTGGCCTCCCGTGTAACTCAAGTTTGTCTGGCGACCGAAGGGATCCGCGATGCGTGTCAGATTTCCCGTGCCATCGTAGCTCAGAACCGTCGCTTCCCCATCGCGCTCAATGGCGCGGATGAGGCGTCCACTTGCATTGAATTCGTACCGGGCACCATCCGGCATTCGGCGCTCAAAAGTGCCGTCGGCCAGCAGCGACAGGCGTGAAAAATCACCAGCGGGGCCGACATATTCAACGACCGCACTCGGATCGCGATTGGCCTGGAGGCAATACAGGATCGCGTTTAAAACCAGTGCTCTATGCGATGCATCTCCATCGAAACCGATGGTGGCAACATCCGTAAATGCCTGAGTATCTGTAACAAAAATGACCGGACCGGAACCTGCTCCTAGGGATCCCTCTGGCAACACTGCGATGCGGGCGCTGCTCGCTGCAGTCTTGCCCGGCACAATCACCTCTAGCTGTTCATTTGAAGCAGCATCGATCTCAAAGCCACCAAAAGGAAGATCAACCCGGCTGACTATACCAAAATCGCTACTCATCAATGGATGTCCCGACGCGCGAACTTCACCGCCCGGCTCCGTAGTATTGGCACCAGAGATTCCAAAGGGCTGCAACAGGCTGTCCCTCGCCTGAACGAAGCTGGCACGCCCGAGATCGTGATCCAGGAATACGATTGCACAGCCACCACTCCGAACAAAGCCAGTCAATGCGGACTGCTCGGAAACTGTGAGCGGTGCGCCCTCAGTGGAGCTGGCGTACTGACTCAGCACCAGCACTTCTGCATCCGACGCCTGTCCAACAGTCTCGATCGATTCGAAGCTGACCTCAGGGAATGCATCGGCAATTGCCGTCCGCGCCTGTGAGAAGAAGCTTCCGTCCACGAACGAATAATCGCTGGCTCGCTCACCTCCCAAGCCTGCGATCTTGAAGGAAGAGAATGCCGCACCGTCCCGGAACAATCGATATGATCCATCGCCGGAAACAAGGAGCAGCGCGCTGTCATCCTTACTCGCACGAATGATGCGCTGATCGCCCGCGATCCCCCATCCTGCTCCAATCGCGCTATCGCTGCGGTTGACAATCACTGCCCGGTCGCTGATATCCATCGACACAAAGGAACGATTGAAGTGGCTCGTTGCACGCAGCGAGTAGGGAGCAAATCCGGTCAATAGCCCTCGGCCATCAATGGCGAATCCGGCTGAAAACGTTTCATCCCTGCTTTCACTCAGCGTGCTGGTGTCGTAAAATACCGGTTCTCCCCCTGACAATCCTCCCAAGATTGCAGTAATGGAAACGCGCCTGGGCACGGCTGAGCGAACAGGTATCGTCGCCTCCAGCGGGATGATCACTCGCGGACTGGCGGTCAGACTGTGATAAACGAATTCAAGGCTCCGACGTCTTCCGCCCGAGACGTACGCTGGAGTCGCGACCGAAGTGACTACGGCACCATCTGCAAGAAGCACCTGCGAGCCAAAGAAGCCACCAGCACTGGAATTTGAATCGCCGGGACATCCTGGAGGCCCCCCTCCTCCATCATCACCCGGCCCGCCATCGCCCGAACCATCCCCTCCGGGGGCACCCATGCCACCACCAGAAGCACCCGGCCCACCCCCTGCTCCCACGGCAGGTGGCAAAGCGCCATGCCAATCCGCAGCGATAACTCCGCCCTCGATCGTCTCGATCAATTCACCGTCATCTGTAACCCTGCCTTTTCCCACGATATCGAATTCGCCTGCATCCGGATCGAGCGACCAGATGTCGACCTCTGTTCCGGGCAATAACTGATCGTAATTCGGAAACGTGATCGGCACAGGCTGCGAGAAACGCACCCCTACCGGCTGAATTGTCACCAGTTGGCCAAACCCCAGATTCACAGGCAAGGTCGCCGGTGCCAGCGCCTCAGGCACATCCGAGATCGAAAGCTCACCCGTGAATTCCTCATCGTCCATCATTGCCGTATGGGGTGGCACGATGATCGACACGCGCAGAGTTTTGTTCTCGACTTTGGTAGCAGCGTTAGGGTTAACCGGAGTCAGGCTCTCAGTATTCAAACGCGGCATGTAAAACGGGCGTTCAACGATGTTGGCGATGCCTTCCACGATACGAATGGCTTCACGGAATCCAGCATAGGGCGAGCCGTCCGGCGCTGGTCGGGCATTGGCGGTAGCAATGTCCAGCAACTGCACACCCTCGGGCACATTAGTCAAAACGAAACGACCGTCGTCCCCGGTCGCCATCGAGATCCCGGAATCCAGAATGGAGACAACTGCCCCGACTACCGGGCGATCTGCTCCGGGCCCCACAGCGTCCGTCGTATCAAGCAGAATGCCAGACAACACTGTAGTGCCATCGACAGGCGGTTGCTCTACGGTGATCGAGACAGGAAGGCGCCCGCTACTCGTTCCATTGAACGCGACAAAAGTGATCGTGGATGTGCCGATCTGATCCTCAGTGGGGCTCCACGTGAAGCGGCCAGTGTCCCTGTTCAAGGAGGCACCAGCTGGTAGCGGCAATGGCTCGGCAAGGTAGCGTATCGCCTTCCCCCCTGGATCGGTCGCGGACAGCGTGAAGCTCAATGACTGCCCAGGAAACAATCTCCGATCAACCGGCGGCTCCACAAACGTCGGTGCGGTGGGATCGACTTCCGAGCCGACGAGTCGGAAGAATGTGCCACCGCCACCGGGATCGACCATCTGTCGAAAGCGCCCCCCGATCAGATCGGGCGCATCAGGATAGGCCTCCCATGGATCGGAATTACCGAAATCATCGCTGGATTCCAGCCGCACCTTCTCGCCAGTATCCCGCCAGGATATCTCCACAGATCGAGTCTCAGTAAGGTCGATATCCACCGGAGGAACGGCGAACAATTCTGCCTGTGGCGGCACCACGAGAAAAGTGGTCATCACTACTGCCATCGCACACATGCGCAAACGACGCTGCAGCGATCTCGGCAGCATAACGCACCTAGTCGCGTAATTTCCTAACTCAAACACAATTTTCATAAGGTTTCTCGAAACAGCCACTGTATCAAACTGGAATGCAATTCTCGCGCCAACGCCGAAATGGAAACCATTTGAAATGGCGTGCAGAACTTGCTGGAGCGAATTCAACGCGGCCGTTCCATTGGTTCTTTGCCGTTTCCTATTAAATGTGATGCCTCGGCTCGAATATTTTCTGATTTTTTTTTGAGAGCATGCCCCATGCGACAATGCGATTCATTAAAATCCCATTTCTTCCAGCAGAAATTTTGGGAGCACAGGCAATTGGGCGAGCAATCGTTCGTCCGGTGCATCGATGTTTCCCGGAGCATCCCCCAGCACATTGCCAATGGCTTCTAGCTGCCTGAGATCAGCACCGAGTTTGTCGGTAAATGTCGCATCTACGTCGGCGGCGAGCCTGCCGAAGAGGTAGCGAGCCAGTTGGTAGAACGGGCGGGCCCCCTCTGGGTTACCAAGTTTTCCGTGGGTACTGGCAACTTGGAGCGCCATTTGCGCCACTTGATGCCTGCGATCTCGGTCAGTCGGCGAATTCTCCCAGTAACTCAATCTCAGGGAAAGGGTCTTTACGGCAAAGCGAACGGCCGCGTCCCGATCTGAGGCACCTTTTCCGTTCAACGATTCGCTCCAGAGTTTTCTGTAAACAGAGTCGGCAGTGATAACCCCTTTTTCGAAGTCGTCACGCCAGCGCCTGAGCGGCGTTGCCATGCTTCGAAGACGCTCCCAGGATGCGAATGCACTCTCAAATGCCGCAGCCGCAGTGCGGTAGTCCTTGAGTCGATATTCCGCCTCGCCGAGATTCTGTTCGACCAGCGCGAGTGCGTGCAACCACCCGGCATTGGAAGGATCCCGCGCCACCAGCTGCTTACGGATCGCAACGGCTTCGCTGGTCAATCGAGCAGCCTCGTCGAGATCCCCTTGGCTGTTCGCGAGGACTGCCGCATTGTTCAAGGTTTCCGCCTGTCCGGTCAGAATCGTGGCATCGCCAGGTGACGATGCCGCGAGTTGCGTCCAAGATTCCAGTACTTCCGTCAGCGCTGCTTTTGCTTCTGCGGGCCGATCCTGTCGACGTAAACACATTGCCACTGCTTGGAGCGCCTGCGCGTATTTTTGCTGCATGCGCTTGTCCTCTGGTGCCTGTTCAGCCAGCCGCTGCCAGATCTCAAGAGCGCTACGGAATCCCTTTAGCGCCCGGTCATAGTGGCCGTTGCCGTAGTGGACTGTTCCCAGTCCTAGCCAAGCAGCTGCCTCGCCACTGGTTATATTTTCATCTCCCGGCACCCGCAGTCGCAGGTCTTGATAGATCGCCAGAGCCTTCGCTGCGGCTTCTTCCGCTTGCTCAAATCTGCCCTGAGATTCGAGATGATCACCCAGCAGGATCAACGCAGACCCAAGCCCCTCGAAGACTTCTACCGGTGCTTTCGGTGACTCCGCGAGCTTCTGGTAGAGTGCCTGCGCCTGGTAAAAGGCTGACTCCGCTGCGGCCATGTCTCCCTGACTGGAACGGACGCGCCCGATGCTCACCAGCGCATCGGCGCGGATCTTGCGGCTCTCACTGGTCTGAACATCCACTGGAATCGCATCATAAAATCGGTTCACTTCCTCCGTGGTTCCAGCCAGAACTTCCAGTCTTCCGAGTGCCTTGAGTTCTCGAGTGAGATCATCAAGCATGAAACGGATCACCTGTTCGCCCGCTGCCAGTCTTTCCTCAGATGCACGCTCTGCCTTGCGAGCCCTCACCGCCTGCCAACTGCTGACCACAATTCCAGACACTAACAATACTACCATTGCAGCAGCTGCGGCGAGCCCGTAGCGATGCTTGCGGATAAACTTGCGCGCACGGTACCAACGCGACGGCCGACCAGCAGTGATCGGCTCATCGTTGAGATGGCGGACGATGTCCTGCGCGAGTTCGCTGACACTTGGATAGCGACGCTCGCGGTCTTTCTCCAGCGCCTTCAGCACGATCCAGTCGAGATCTCCGCGCAGTTGCCGCTCGCGGAATGGCACCGCCCAGTCGACATGGCCGGCCGCTTGTGTTCGAAGCAGCGTGCTGGGCTTCTGTGGCTCCACTTCCCGCACTTGCTTGAGGTATTCCTCGTAGTGCGTTTCCGGCTCTTCGGCAATCGGCAGCCGCCCGGTCAGTAGCTCATAGAGCACGACGCCCAGCGAATAAATGTCTGACCGCGTATCCACGTCCATGCCAGAAGCGCCGGCTTGTTCTGGACTCATGTAAGTGGGCGTTCCCAGCAACCGATCGCCGCGCGTCATGTACAGCGACACTTCGCTCAGCCCAGGATCGACAGCTTTGGCGATCCCAAAGTCGATCACTTTGATCTGAGCCTCGCCGTCCTGGTAGGACGCCAGCAGATTCGACGGCTTCAAGTCTCGGTGAACGATTCCCTTTTGATGCGCATGTTGCACTGCGGCACAGATGTCGACGAACAATTGCAATCGCTCTTTGAGGCCGAGTCCGCGCTCGACACAGAACGTCGTCACTGGCTCCCCCTGCACCAGTTCCATGACAAAGTAGGGACGCCCATTTGCAGTAGTCCCGGCGTCGAGAACGCGAGCGATGCCCGGATGATCCATCAAAGCCAGCGCCTGCCGCTCGGCTTCAAATCGCTCGATAATTTCGCGCGTGTTCATCCCAAGCTTGATCACCTTGAGAGCCACCTTTCTGATCACTGGCGATGTCTGCTCAGCCAGGTAAACTTCACCCATTCCCCCTTCTCCCAGCGGCTTGATCAAGTCATAACGGCCAATAGTCTTCTCTACTGAGGCACCGCCGACAACGACTGAATCGGCGTGCGACTCCCCAGGACGGGTGACGACCGTTGGTGCGCCATCGGCGTCCAGATCATCCTCCTCCCAGTCATCTCCATCCAGGTCATCGCCCACATCATTGAAGCCGCGCATGATCATGCAGGCGGGACAAATGCCGCCGGGCGCGTCGCTGGGAATACGCGCACCACACGCCCTGCAGGAACCCTGAGCGGTTGGAAAATCATCCGCCTGGCCCTCGCTGGACTGGCTCATGCCGCCCGCAGCGCCTGCATTAACTCAGTCAACTCTGGCTCGACCTGATCCTCTGAAACCACGGTGTCGGCCACCTGTTCACGTAAAAGATTGCGGTAGCGCTTCCGAATGCGCACCACAGCGGCACGAAATGCTGGCTCGGACATTCCAAGCTCAGCCGCTGCCTCCGCCTGCGGTCGATTGGAATCGTTCCACGACAGGTAGCCACTGAGCACTTTGAAATGTTCGCTCTTGCCCCGGTCTTCGTATTCTTTCGCAAGCAAGACATAGACGTTGTCGAGAATCGTCATCGCCCAGCGGCGATCGAAAAGCACTTCAGGCGTCAAGTTGTCAGACGGCTCATTCTGATAGCGATGCTCTGCCATTTCCTGATCGATCGAAACCACGTGCTGCCCGCCCCCGCGCTTCTGTCGGTTGTCGCGCTGGTACTGGCTGGCGAGAAAATTCTTGAGCGAACCTAACAGAAACGAACGCAGCTTCCCCTTCTCCTGCGCCGCGCTGCTCAGGCTCTCGTGCGAGATGAGATTCTGGAAGAAGCCCTGCGTGAGATCTTCCGCGTCCTCTGCACTGTAGCCCTTTCGCCTGACGAACGCATACAGTGGATACCAGTAGGTCTGACACAATTGCCCCATCGCCGCTTGCGCTTGTCCCTCGGACTCCGACTTCAAAGCCGCCACGAGTGTCCATCGGGTCGTAGGAAAACTGCTTGATTGATTGCTGTCCGTCATGTGCTTGTGCGGGTTTGACCTGAACTCCAGGCTACCGATCGACGGTAGCACGATTCCTGCCGCTGTGGAACACGATTTGTTTCCACTTTGCGGTCTCGCTCTAACAGCATTTCGCCGATCCAAAGTCTCCCCGGACGGAGCTGGCGCTTCAACCGGCCCGCACCGTCGTTCTCCGTGCTGTGACAAATGTGCAGCGCGATGGCGCGAAGATCTGCACCGGCTGCTACTGCAGCGCTGGATCATTCTCCGTACCAGCAGGTAGCCGAATATATTCAACTGCCTCCCGTCCTGCGTGGGTACCGGTAGTGAAGCACGCCTGGAGCAAATAGCCGCCGGTGGGAGCGTCCCAGTCTATCATCTCGCCAGCAACAAAAACGCCAGGGAGCTTTTTCAGCATCATCGACGAGGTCAATTCTGTCCATGGCACACCGCCAGCGGACGAGATGGCTTCAGCCAGGGGACGTGGTCCGGTGAGCAGGATCGGGCAGGCTTTGACGGTTCGCGCAAGATCTACCGGCGATGTCCAGGGGCCAATGTCAGGGAGATGTTTCAGCAATGCGGTGGCGGCCGGTGATAACTTCAGCCGACGGGAAGCCTCTCGTACATAATTGCGCTGCACCGAGGCAAGGCGGGTTGCGACGGTCTCTGCCGTGAGATCCGGTTTGAGATCCAGTGTGACGACGATGGGCAATGCGGAGGTGCGCAATTCCGGGCCCAGTCGATAGATCGGTGCACCTTCCAGACCGTAGCGAGTGATCACGAGGTCACCGTATGCGCTGCTTGCAGAGTGGCCCCCCACCCGAACCGAGACGTTCTTGAGCGGAAGCCCTTCGGAATCGGAGAGCAACGCTTCTGGCCACGGCGATTCCCAGCCACTGTTTGCAGCCTGTAGAGGGGAGACAGCAATGCCATGATCCTTTAGCAATCTCTGCCAGCTACCCGTTGATCCGGTGCGCGGCCATGAACCACCTCCGAGCGCAAGGACGACAGCACCAGGCCTGACGATTTCAAAACTTTCCGCAGTCCAAAACGTCAACTCCGGGCCGTCCCCAATCGCCGTCAGTTGCCTGCGTAAAGCGAAATGCACACCCAGCTCCCGCAACCGTCGCACCCAGGCCCGCAGCAATGGCGCAGCCTTCATCGGTTCAGGAAAAACTTTTCCACCCGCACTCTCCCTTGTGCTGAAACCAAGATCGGCCGCCCAATCCCGCAGCGCTCTGTTGTCAAATCGTTCGACGAGCAGCCGCCAGTCAGCAGCAGCTAGCCCTGGCGTCGTGTAGCGATCCAGAAATGGGCTCAGCGGCTCGGCATTCGTAAGATTCAACCCACTTTTCCCCGCAACTAGAAACTTTCGCCCCACCGAAGGCATCGCATCGTAAACCGTGACCGTGGCTCCACCGGCAGCAGCGACTTCTGCTGCACGTAGCCCGGCCGGGCCACCGCCAACGATCGCGATTTCCCTGGCATCATGCGCCGAATGCTTCTTTCTCACAAATATTTCACGATTTGACTTTGTTGAATCGGAGATAGTAGCGATGCGTGCGCAGCCCGTGTTTTCTAGGCTGAATCATCACGAGGCGCTGTCGTTTTGCATGCCCCACCCGCCGACATATCACTTCTCAATCAGTCCAATCTGAGAAAAAACAAGCGTTTCTCTGAAACTGGCCTATGAGTCACTTTGGCCGACGCAATACGTGCTGTCGGCAATGTAAACGAACCAATTAGTAAACATGTCCCAGGGAACCATTAAGAAAATCATCGCAGACAAAGGCTTCGGCTTCATCGGAACCGGAGGCGATGATTTGTTCTTCCACCGCACAGCGGTAGTCGGAAATTTCGAAGACCTTCGCGAAGGCGATACCGTCGAGTTCAAAGAAGGCCAAGGCCCTAAAGGACGCTGCGCCGAAGACGTTAAGCCCGCCTAAAGCCGGCTCAACGTTACGACCGGACTCGATTCGGGATAATATCAAAAAGCAGATCCTTAGCGGGTCTGCTTTTTTTGTGCAGTCATTGTGAAGTTGCATCGTCGGTGTGTTTTCCTAAAATGCCTCGCGATAACCGACTTGCGATCGCTAACGCTTCGAAGAAGATCATCTCCCATTTTACCCATCCATGAATGCGCTCATCATCAGCCTCACCGGCGAGATCACAGAGACCAATTTTGACGAATGGAAGACCGACCTGCTCAAGCAGATCGAGGGCATCCAGAAGGAACTCAAGAGTGACGGGGATTTCGTGCTTGCCACTGATCAGGCGAAGAATCTGAAGCAGGCGGAAGCAGCTTTAAAGAAAGCAAAGGAATCCGCGATCGAGCAGGCCGCAGACATTCAGAGACTGTTCGCAGCCATTGATGAAGTGTCGGCAGCCGCACGCAATGCCCGCCTGTTCCTTGAAGGCCAGGTCAAAGCCAGGAAGCAGGAGATCAAGGACGAGATCGTGCAGTCCGGCATTCGCAAGGTCAGGGCATTGGTGGAAGCGCAGTCGGACGATTTCCACCTGACGGATACCCGGAGCTATACCGACCGGGGATTGTTCGAAGACGCAATCAAAGGCAAACGTGGCATCGATGGGATGGATGCTGCAGTCGGCCTGTTGATCGATCGCTTGCAGGAGGAAATTTCGAACAAAGCAACCGCCGTCGAAGCCCGGGCGCGGAAACTTTCAGCAATCGCGCCGGAACATCAGCCACTGTTCCAAGATCGCGCTGCACTTCTGGATCAATCCGACACAGATTTCGAAGCGACCATCACCACACGCATTCAGGTCTTCGAGCAAAAACAAGCCGAACTCGCGGCAGCACCGGCCCCTGTTTTGGAACCAACTCCCCATCAGGCAAAGGATGATAGTGACGATTTGTTTTCCACTTCGGGCGTGCAGGAAGCCGCGCCACAAGCGCGGGGCAAATTTCAAATCACCCTGCTTCTGCGCGCCACGGAGGCAGAAGCCGAGGCACTCACCAGTGAAATTCGCGAGAACTACGGGAGCAGCAAGATCATCCAAAGCATAAAGCTGGACAAAGCCTACTCGTAGCCGTTTCTGGCCCAGACAATTGCGTAAGAAATCGCGTATCCGAGGCGTTGGTGCACCCTGGCGATGTGCTTGGTGGAAAAGTGACCTTTTGCCAGGATGTTAAGATTCTCCGCATAAGAACGGAGTTGAATCTGGACGCTGGAAGGAGCTTCGCGGATACCGGGTTTGTCGCTGCCGAGAGACTCCATGACGCCGAGAGTCAATTTGCGGAATGTCAGGAGTTGCTCTTTCATTTCGGGAGTGATCACCTTACCAGCCGCATCCGTCAGAGCGGGTTCCAAGGCCATGAAATCACTGCGAATTTTCAAGATAGTGCCGCATTCCTCGCTCATTAGCGGATAGAGGCCGACAGCATTGAAAGCATCGTCAATTTCCGGCAGCCGGATCTCCTGACCGATCGTAAGCTTCGAGGGATTGATCTCATTGTAGGCTGCCAGGTACTCGCCATAGTGTCCACTTCCGTAATGCTTGCGCGCAATATTGTAGAGGCGGTCTCCTGAGGCAATCTTGTAGGTTGGGAAAGTTGCCGGATCCACAGTGATAGTTACCAGCGCCTTCCCGGAAAGATCGGTAAGGCCCGCTGCCTTTGTCGTGATTCCGTCTTTGATACGCGAGCGATCAATCTTCGCCTTTGGGACTTCGACTGCGGTCAGACGCTCAGCAAGCAGCGTGAACTCATCTTTGGGTTCCGGAGGAGCAGGAGGCTGATCCTCTGTAACTGTGGCGGCATTGTTAGGATCAGCAACACTGCCATTGGTTGACACTGTTGGCTCCTGAGCAAGGCTCAGTGCAGCCGTCGCGAAAATAAGCGCACTGCCGGAAAAACAGCGCACCAATGAGTGGGAGATAGAGTGTGGGGTCATGAGTGAGAGAATGGTGAAAACCCTAGGCGTCCAACCACTTGGACGTCAAGGCCGTTAAGAAAGTCACCTCCATCGAAATCAATTCAGTATCGCTATACTTTTAACAATTCTCACAGATATGTAGAGCGACGCGAATCAGCCGGTGTCGTTCGGAATCCCGTGACAGTAATTGGAAAATAATTCCTGCGCCCTCCGCCGGGAGTGGCTGTAAGTTCAACTCGTTCTCATGACTGACAAAAAACTCGCCATCACCATGGGCGATCCCGCCGGGGTCGGGCCTGAGGTCTGCCTGATGCTGCTCCAGGAAGTGAAATCGCTACCGTCCGTGAATCTGATCATTTACGGTGATCATACGATTCTAGAACGCGTAGCAAGCGCGACGGGACTCCCCCTTCCCTCCCGCTCTATGGTGCGGCACATTCCATCGCTTCCTGACGCAGGTGCGGTGGCGCCGGGCGAAGTCAGCTCCGACTGCGGAAAGGCCGCCTACGATTTCCTCATCACCGCGATCGACGCCGCCCTGGCAAACGAGATCGATGGATTAGTGACAGCACCACTGAATAAGGAAGCGCTTCGAGCGGCTGGAATTCACTTTCCCGGCCACACCGAGATTCTATCAGCGCGGACAAAGTCCGACCGCACGTGTATGCTTCAGTATTCCCGGGAGGTGACTGCTACCTTTGTCACGTGTCACTGTGGCTATGCCGAGGTTCCCCGGTTGCTCACCCGCGAGCGCCTTCGCGAGGTGATCGACCTGACGAACGAGGCGATCGGCAGAATCAAAAAGCGTCCTCCGAAACTGGTGGTACTGGGACTCAATCCGCACGCCGGTGAACACGGGCTTTTCGGCGCATCCGAAGAAGAACTCATCATATTGCCGGAAGTGGAGGCGGCAAAAGCACGCGGAATCGACATCTGTGGCCCCATCCCTCCAGACACCGCATTCATTCCGGGACTTCGTCAGAGCACCGATGCCTTTGTCTGCATGTACCACGACCAGGGGCACATCCCGCTGAAAGCACTGGCTTTCGACAGTGCGGTCAATGTTACGCTTGGCCTTCCGATTGTTCGGACATCTGTCGACCACGGAACGGCTTTCAACATCGCATGGACCGGTGCGGCAAATCCGGGATCAATCCTTGCTGCCACGCGTCTCGCGGTCGATCTTTGCTGTGACACGCCGGGCCACTCGCCTGTGTGTTTCGTCTAGCCAACCAATGGTTGATTGAGTTCGGTGCGCCACTTGCTGGGTTCGGAGCTCGATTCCGGCCCGAAAAGATAACATTCCCACAAATCTGTCGCGGCCGTACTGCCGTTTCGTTCGATCCAATCATGAAGCAGGGGCCAGGCTGCCGCGAGGCCTTCGTATGGACCGACCGTCCAGTGGCGGATGCGGGCATTGTATCGAGTGCGGCATGCCCCCAGAGCCTCAAAGTTCAGCACGATCGTGATGAAAGGCTTCTCCGATAGCTCCCATGCCTCGGTATACGCATCCGTCGTTACGATGCGCTCATTTTCAATGACCTCCAGATAAACGCCCTTGAGCGGTATCTCCGTACCGTCGGGTGTCCGCATAACGATGTAACTCGCACCTCCCGGTCGAACGTCGAGTTCTGCCACTGGCACCGTGTTCGGCAGCGGGGCAATCCATTGCTTCAGCAAGTCAGGCTGCGTCCAGGCTTTGAACACCGCATCAGCAGGTGAATCGAAAATCCGTGTCAGATAAAGATCACGCTCATCCACTCCGCTTTGAAGACCATGCGCCATGTCAGACAGGTGCTGCCATTCGCCACCCTGTCCAAGGTAATCATCATCCGGAAACGATGCCTCGTTTCGAGGTGCATAAACACGATGCGCTCCGTCACTACCGGCTCACCGACGTATTCGGCAACGTGATCCACAACCTCATCGCTTGACGAGCAGGATGGCTGCGCTCCAGCTTCTGTGACAGGGTGAGGATCCCACACTTGGCAATGGTGCAATACCAGTATTGTGTTGGATTTCAGCGCCCCGACACGGGGACGCGTTGAAGCGAGGCTTGCTGAAGCTCTCTAATTCTGAAATCGTTGCGGCACTATGAGAACTACCTTACCTCTTTGTCTATCCGTTGTCTGCGCCTTCGGGTTTCTGACGGTTTACGCGCAAGACTCTGACGAGCCAAGCCGCCCCGCTCCCAGAGGCGCAGAACGCGACCTCATAAAATGGCAGCATCTGGCGATGGAGAGTGGTGCCGATATGCCTCTCAGCGACGCAGAGTTCGCCAGGAAGATCAATGACCTTGGCGGCAAAGGCTGGGAGTTGGTTACCGTGGTTCCCTTCACCAAGGACGGGACCACGTCGAAATCTGTCTACTACTTCAAAAGGCCGATGAAGTGACGGCGACATCATCGCTCGACGACGCTGGGCTCGCTCAGTTAAGGCTCGGTCTCCGCAAATAGTTGTGGCATTGCCAGGACACGGAAGAATTCTTCCCGGCTGGCTTTCAAATCAGTTTCCGATCTGGGAATATCGAGAACATCAGCGGTCTCGGCTTGCCCGACTTCTTCGAAACGAACATCCGGGCCACGCCACACTGCTTTGCGGCGCTTGGAGTTTTTCCAGCAATCATGCCGCCACAGCCAGACGAGCGCGGCACCATCACCCAACTGATTGGCCTGTCCCAAATCGGTAGCGATCAGTCGGCGCATGTCATCGCAGAATGAATTCTTTGGCAAGACCTCGAAATGCTCTTCGGTGAAAACGGAGTTCTTGTCCCAGAAATTGCCCGTTGCCCACTCTACCAGGCGTGTCTTCTTGGCCACAATGTAAGGGCTCCAGGCATCCTTCCCGTTGTAGCCATAGGAACTCACGGTGAGGTTAAGAACCACCATGTTCGGAGCAATTTCGGGGTTGGTTACCAGCGCATTGGCGACTGTTGTCAACGGCCCGCCCGAAATGATCACAAGCGGCTTCTCGGGCGTTGCTTTCAATGCTTCGGCAACGATCAGGCGACTGCCGTCGGTGGGATGCGCCACGGTATCCTCGATCGTTCCGCTCTCCGGCCGCTCCAGCACTTGATCTGATCCCAAGGTAAGGTCCGGAATGTTCTTTAACCCGGAATCACGCGCAAAGGTCAACGCCTTCTTCGCATCGTCCACACATTGCTCCATCGGGTAAAGATAACCTTTTTGCCAGTCCCACATGTCCCGCCTGACAATGTTTCCCCTAAGATCTGCGGCACCCAGACTGGCTTGCGCCCAAAGGTAGTTGTTGTCGAAGACATCGAACCACCAATCATTGTCATAGATGATGGGATTGTCAGGGCCGACACCATCCAGAACAACCGTGCCGTTCTGGACTTGATACTGCGGAACAATGGCGCTGGCGGAAATTGCGCCCAGTAAAGGGCAAGCAGACTTGCATGGAGACTGAGTTTGATCACGGGAGGTGCTAATGGATTTTTGTTTTCATCTAAACGGGAACTCAGACTGCGATCTTCCTTCATCTCCGTGGCGTAGGCAAGTCTGCGGTTTTCATTTTCCACTTCCCCGCCTTCCCAGGAAGGGTGAGGATCGGAACGCAATCACCGGAACAGATTCACCACGTTCCGCACTGCAGCCCAGAAGCCACATTCCATTGGGCCATCAAATGCACGGTCTCCCAGCAGCGCGTTGAGCACAAAGTGACACTCCCCGCGCCCGCAGATTTCTCAAGACTTGACCAGAGATTGACGGTTTGTATGTGCTTGCCGTGCTTCCGATCGCCATAGTCGTTTGATGCATCAATCAACGACTACCAGCCTGTAGTATCCTGTTCCAATCTCAGAGACTTCAACCGACGCCAGGTTTCCGGTGCCCGTCATTGTAGCAGATACAGGGTTCCACTTGAGCAGGTCATCGCTGAACTGCAATCGGTAGCCAGTGCCTTCTTCCGTGGGCCACGATACGGTGAGCCCTTCGCGGGATTCGGCAGAAACCTCGCCGTTTGCGTTGATGTGAGCGAAGAATCCGACAACGCCATTGCAGATTTCAAGGGATGCCGTCGGCTCTTCCTTATTTCCTGCAAGTTCGACTCCCCGATGCATGAAGCCCTTCAAAAGGGCACGGCTTTCCGGGTCGAGAGGATTCGTGGCCAGCGCGACATGGCTCAACAACGGAAGCATGGCGATGTTAGAAGCATCCCTAATCTCATTGCCACCGGCGGAAAGAATTCGAAGATTATAGAGTTCTGAAACCGGGAGCAGATCGGTAATGTTGTTGCCATCGATGATGAGTGCTTCAAGGTCGAGCGCGCCTTCCAGACCTCTCAGGTCAGTGATGCCTCGATTGCTCAAATCGAGCGCTCGAAATGACATGAGATCACCAGCAGTGAGACCGCGTTCCAAAGGAACCTTCAGTATCTCCCGCAAGGCGGCCTCAAGCACTGGATCAGCAAATACCACGGGATCATCGCCCATACCACGGCGACGGGAAAACTCCGTGTGATATGTGCCATCTTGGCCCTTGAGATAAAGTGTGCTTAGAAACGACTGATCCGGGAAGTGATTAGCCATTTCAATAAATGCCGGCCACGGATATCTTTTTTCAATAGATCCGTCAGGGTTGAAGAAGACTGACTGGCTCAATCTCAACTGTTCCGGGGCAGACGGGTCGGCGCCGCTTATTACACCGAAGTACCGATCGTCCGCGATAACATTAAGCGAGTAGAGAGCTTCGACAGATGGGTTCCATGGAGGGAGTTCGAAAGAATCATCGAGTGTCCCATCAGACTCATAGCGCCGTATCGAAGGAGTCCAATCCCGGGAGGACAGAACCATTTTCCCGTCTGACTGTATCTGCACATCAGAAAAATATAATTCGCTATCGGTGAACAGCATTTGATCTAACTGGCCATTGGGAAGCAGAATTACCAGCGGTGCCGAAGCTGGCGATCCATTGATAAATTCCCAGTGGCCGTGCACAAGAATCTTTCCGTCGGGCAGGAGTTTAATTCCATTGATTGAAGGACGTTGCCCAGGCCACGAACCAATGTTCCCCAGACTGAAGACGACAGGCTCAAAATCGTTTGGCTCACTGTTGGGCGGAATATGTATGATGCTGACATCATCTTGATTACCCGGATGCTCGCCCGTGTGCCAACCAACCGCAAAAAGCGTCCCATCCTGAGCAATGCCCGATCGTTCCAGGTGGTTGAAATAATAGAATTCCCCAGGGATTGAATAGACGAACCGGGAGCCATCCGGATGGAACATACTCATAACCATTTTCCCGTCGCCCGGAGACGTCAGACTGGTTACTACGCTTCCGTCAGTTGTCACACGAAGGACACGAGCGAGCACTCCGTCCTCGATTTCTGCGTTAAATGATTCATCGATGCTCAGATCGGCGTTTATCCTGACCAAACCAGGACGGTGAACTCCATCGAGATGAGTAAAATTGCCGTGTACCATGAAAGTCCTACCGCCCGGCACAGGCTCGACTCCTAAAGGGTCTCCACCGGTGAAACGGCTTCCAAAATCAATACCATTGTCCACATCCCCTGGCCGCAGGCCTCTTACCTGCAAATTTGCGGACGCCCGTGTTGTGCCAGAGGCGTTCGAAACTTCAATCGAGTAGGTCGCCTGGTCGTCATAGTTGACGTGATCCAGCTTAAGGTCTGGTGCCGTCTCGCCGGGTATGGATTGATCGTCCTTGAACCACTGGTAGGTAAGCTCCATCGGAAATCCTTGAGCTTTTACGGAAAACTGAACGTCGTTTGAGATTGGCACTCGAATATCGGAGGGAGCTGCTGCCACCAGTGGGAGACCAGGTAGAGGATCGCCGCCCTGCATACGCACCAGACTCGGCAGTTGAGTTTCCTCCTCAGTGAGGTGATCCAGACTGCGCAGAGATCTGCCGGTGACATAGATTGCATCTCCTGCGAGAAAAATATCTTCAATTCCGGCATACGAAGTGTTCTCGAGAAACTGTCGGTCGCGACTGCCATCCGGCAGCAGGCGCGTGAGCGAGCCATCTCTGGCCAACGCGAGGATTCTTCCAGCTCTGTCGATCTCGATTCTTCGGTTGCGGAACGAAGCGGCAGCTTCTGGGCTAAATTGCTCATCTATCGTACCGTCGCGATTCAACCGTCTTATTGCAGCATCTCGATCAGCAATTCCTTGTTCCCACACCAACACCTTGCCGTCACGTTGTACTGCAATTTCAAGATTCCCGATGTCGCGGGTGTTTTCTGTGACATAGGTGAATTCCGGATCGATATCGCCATTTCTGTCGAGGCGCATGATTTTGCGATTTCCTGCCTTTTCACACAGCCAGTAGGTTTGCCCATTCCCGGCGTCTGCCAGACTTCCTTCGCAACTGGCTGAGACGATTCCGGGGGAATGGAATGAGGAATCGACGGTTCCGTCTTTGTTCATGCGCAGTACCGTACAGCCACCATTGCCACCTGAAGCTACCATCCAATCGCCCATCGAGTTGATCAGCAGATCCTCTATCCTCTTGTCAGCCCAGTTTGCCTGAAACGCACCGTGAATCGAACCATCTGAAAGGAGGCGAGTTGCATAGTGTCCTTGCGTGAGCAAACCTCCGTCTTCGAGGACGATGATTTGATTTCCACCCCCAGCAAAAGGAATTCCCAGGTTTGTAGAAAAGGACAGGTCAGCAGTTCCATCAGGAAAGAGCCTATGTATCGTTCGCCTGTGCCCAGCAAACACATTCCCGGAATCATCAACAGTGATTGCATCGAAGGCGTAATTTCCAATTATTCTCGGATTTACAACAAACGAATCATCCACATCTCCCGGCAATGCTCGCGCTTGAGGCAAGAAAACAGCGCAAATCCAAACTGCAACAAACGCCAGGAAGGCTCGTTGTATTGGGTCAATTCTCACAAGCGTCATGACAATACATTGTGAATATCAATTCACAATGTCAATACATGAATACTCCGATTCTTGCGCCCGTTCACCCGAACAACTTCACCACATTTCGCACTGCGGCGCAGAGGTTGGCGACTTCTTCTACAGTGTTGTAGATCGAAAAGGACGCGCGGGCGGTGCTCGATGCGCCCAGCCGCTTCATGAGCGGTTGCGCACAGTGATGGCCCGCCCTGACGGCGACGTTTGCTGAATCGAGAATCGTCGCGATATCGTGCGGGTGAGCGCAGTCGAGCGTGAACGAGATGACGGATTGTTTGCCCGGCGCGGTGCCGTTGATGCGCAGACCATCGATATCCTGTAGCTCATGGCTGGCGTGTTCGAGCAAGGCGGCTTCGTGAGCGGCCACAGCTCTGTGATCGAGTCCTCCCAGCCAATCGATCGCAGCGGCGAGCCCGATCGCTCCACTAATGTGCGGCGTACCAGCTTCGAACCGGTCAGGAGCACTGCGAAAAGTAGTCTTCTCAAAACTCACCAACTCAATCATGTCGCCTCCCAACTGATACGGCGGCATGGCATCCAGTAATTCCGCACGACCGTAAAGGATGCCAATGCCATCAGGGGCAAAGAGTTTGTGGCCCGAGAACACATAGAAATCACAGTCGATGTCACGCACATCCACCGGCCCGTGGGCGACAGCTTGTGCACCGTCGATCAAGGTCACGGCTCCCTGCGCCTTCGCCATTTGAACCAGCTGCTTCACCGGATTCGTCGTGCCGAGAACGTTCGAGACATGAGTGAACGCCGCCAGCCGTGTTCGATCGCTCAGGAGATGCTCGAACTGCTCCAGATCAAGCGCACCATCGCTGGTGATATCGACGACTTTTAGAGTCGTCCCCACGCTTTCGGCCAGGCGTTGCCAGGGCACGATGTTCGCGTGATGCTCCATGACCGTGAGCAGAATCTCACTGCCCGCCGCGATATTTTCCCTGCCCCAAGTAGCGGCCACCAGATTCACCGACTCGGTGGTGCCACGGGTGAAAATCACCTCACGCGAATCTCCAGCATTGATGAAATTCGCGACACTCGCGCGGGCCTGATCATAGAGATCCGTCGCTTCCACGCTCAACGCATAAGCGCCACGGTGAATATTCGCGTTCTGCTCTGAGTAGAAACGGCTGACCGCATCGATCACGCACTGCGGCTTCTGCGTCGTCGCGCCATTGTCCAGATAGACGAGCGGCTTGCCATTCCGCACTTGCGAGAGAATTGGAAACTGCGACCTGATCGAGGCTACATCGAAACTGGCTGAACTCATACCTCGACGGGCAGATTGCGCAGAGCCAATGCTGCGGAGGCGACCTCGGCGACGATCGGATCTGCCAGTGGTCCAAGAAGCGGAAGATGTGGCCCAGTCTTAGCAATGCCCGCGCCTGCCACAGCGTGGTGGAGCACTGGGATAGGCCCATGTCCGTTACGTAAGTCCTCAAGTGCGGAAAACTGACTGCGAATGGACTCCGCCCGGCTGCGATCACCAGCCTTCAGGGCGATCAACAATTGGGCCGACAGAGCTGGCTGCACACAGACACAACCGGACGTGAATCCAACCACGCCAAACTTAAGCAGATGCGATGGCGCTGGCTGCTCACCGATCCCGCTCACGATCATTTTTGGATCTACCAGCTGGATCAACTTCGAGAGGAATTCATCCTGATCAGGATTCTGCCGGACGATCGCGTACTTGATCCACGAAATGATGCCGTCCTGCACCAACTCGGCGGCACCTTCGGGGGTGATGTAACCCTCATTCTTGATATACAGCACCGCAGGGATGCCAGAGGCCTCGGCGAACGCCCTGACAGATGCCTTCACGCCTGCTTCGGTAACGGGAAATACCGCAGGCAAAATCATAGCGGCAGGGAAATCGCGCCCTTTAAGGATCGCCGCCTGATCGAGAATGTTGCCGTAAGATGGGCCGACCGAGGGAACCACCAGCGTGTCGGGAGCGGCGGACGTTTCCAGCATGTCCAGCAACTCTGCATATTCCGAGACAGCGATGTGGTAGAGGTTCGCATTGCCACCGTAGAGCAGGGTCGTCACTCCCCCGCCCTCAATGTGGCGGATCAGTTTGGCGTTCTCTGCCGGATCAATACGCAGAGATTGATCCCGGCACAGGGGCGGCACAGCGATGACCGATCTGGCAAGGTTCTCGGGGGTGATGGCTTGGGTTTGCATAGGCCTCAGGGGTCTGTTAGGGCTTCAATACGGCGCAGCCCTGTGGCATACGCTCGCGGTCACCATCTGGGTGCGGTGCCTGCAGTGACCGGTCTGGCTGCTGGGGCACCAGGCCCAGTTTTTCCATGAGGGCAAGGTCACGCTGCACGCTGGGATTGCCGCCAGTGAGCAATTTGTCCCCGTAAAAAATCGAATTTGCACCTGCAAAGAAACACAATGCCTGGCCCTCGTCACTGAGTGACTTGCGGCCGGCTGACAAGCGCACCTTCGCCTTCGGAATGGCGATGCGGGCGACGGCGATCAAGCGAACCACATCAAACACGTCGACTGGTGGCGAATCCGCGAGCGGTGTTCCTGGCATTGGCATCAGCGAGTTGATCGGGACACTCTCCGGATGCGGATTGAACTCGCTGAGCACTTCCAGCATTTTCAGGCGGTCGGACACGTCCTCTCCCAGACCGACGATGCCGCCGCAGCACACCGACATACCGGCGTCCTGCACGTTACGAATGGTGTTCAGGCGATCCTGAAAAGTATGGGTCGTTACAATGTTAGGATAGTGGTCAGGTGACGTGTCGATATTGTGATTGTATGCTGTGACACCGGCATCTTTCAGTGCGACCGCTTCGTCCGGCCCCAGCTCGCCCAGCGTCACGCAGACTTCCATCCCCAGTGCGCTAACATCACGGACGATGCCAAGGACTTCGTCAAAACGCTTCGTTCCTGAACGCACTCCTTTCCACGCAGCTCCCATGCAAAAACGGGTCGACCCATTTTCCCGGGCAGCCCGCGCCCGCTCCATCACCGACTCACAACTCATGAGCCGCTCCGTCTGCAATCCGCTGTCGTGACGGGCGCTCTGCGAGCAGTAGGAACAGTCCTCGCTGCAGCCCCCGGTTTTGATGCTCAGGAGAGTGCAAAGTTGCACTTCATCCTCAGGCCAATAAGTCTCGTGAATGTTCCGCGCCTGCTTTAACAGGTCGAAGAACGGCTGGTGGTAGATTTTTTCCAGTTCGGCGTATTTCATGAAGTAGTCTCTTGGAGACGTAACCTCTAAAGGCGTCAGAGGGATTTGAACAGTGCAAATCGGCGGTGAATTTTCGGCTTCAGATTCCTGGTATTGCGGCCTCAGATCTTTGCCTGAACGCGAGAAAACTCCCTCCCTTCACTTCGAAAGCAGCTTCCGATCCAACGCCTGCAAGAGATCTCCCCGCTGGCGGGAATCGAAGCCTGAGTCATCGATCAATTGCGTCAGACCTGAAAGATAATTGGCCAGCACCCGAGGATCTTCAGCGAAGGGATCGCTGGCTGTGGTAATATTTGCGTTGTCCACCCATGCTTGGATCAGTGTGAAGCGATCTTCAGTCGGGTATTTTGCGGTAAAACTGAGTGCTTCATCCACCCGGAGTTCATCACCGAGAAATGCGGACATCGTCGCGGGCAATACACCGACAGACAGTGGCGGTGGCGAATTGGCCAGATAGGCGGCGGCAGCGGCAGGATCGGCTTCTGACCAGACGCTGATGATTTCATCGAAGCGATCGCTACCATCAGCTGTGTCCAGTGACAGCAGCAGTTCCTCGGGAAATGCTGTCGCCAGTTGTTTGAGATCGGAACCTTGTTCAACTTGCGACCGGAGCCAGGATTGCTGCTCTTCCGGCGGCAGGTTTGTTAGCCACACCCGGGCATTCGCGATCACCTGCTGCGCCTGACTGTCATCTGGATATCGCACTGCGAATGGATCATCATCAGTAGGCCGCAACGCTCGCGCCTGGTACTCGGACGCAGGATGCTCGTCAAGAAAGGTCGTCATTGCAGTGCCAACTGGATCATTCTCACGAAGGAACTCGAACCACAAGGGATCGCGAAATTCCTGCGGCTGACTTTCGATCCATTGCAAGGCACCAGAGCGATCGTCACTGCTCCACCTCCTGGCCACCGCTTCCAGAAATGGCAAGTGCTCACCTGCCTCAGGAATGGAGCGCGTCAGTTGCAGCATACGATCATGGTCAAGATAGCTTTCCGCCTCGGAAGGATGAGCCTGGGCAATCGTCCACAATTCCGTATCAGTGAAAGCTTTCCCGTTCTCAAAGACGAGATCAGCGAAGTTATCCCCTGCGACGGTTCGATCGAACAATACCGCACTCGCGGCGGCAAAATCGTCGTTCAACCATCGTACGGCAATCGCACGGCGGTCGCTCCGGTTTTCGTCGGCCAGGGCACTCTCAGGATCGCGCATGGCAGCTTCGATGCACTCGGCGTGCTCTGCTGTCGATTGAATCCGCTCCAATTCGCGGTTCAACAACTTCACATATCGGAGCAGATCCTCCTGCCCCTCGAACTCTTCAAGCAACTGTTTTGCGGCAGACATGGCTATGTTGTACTTGCCCGCATCTCTCAGGGAAGAAAACGCGTAACCAACCACATTGGGAGCTTCGTGAACAATCTCTACGATTTTCTCTTGCGTTAGCATTTTTAACTCGATCCTCATTTGCAGTTCCAAGCCCTCCCCACCACGGCCCGCTCGATTGTCACAACTCCGTGCCAGCCGAAATGCCTCGTCAGGATTCGTTCGCGCAATTGCCGTTAACGGTTTCCGTAACCAACGGTAAGCCGATAATTTCACGGCTAGTTCGCTGAGGTATCGTTCGATGAGCACGCCACAGCGGGCAGGATCCGACTCGGCCAGCGCCTCAATTGTCTTCCGTTTCCAATAGTCGCCATTGCTGCGCTCTCCAGCCGCCTTCCAAGCGGCATCAAAGTCACGCTCGGCCCACCCGTCAAGCACATCCCAACTCGCTCCGGCATTCTGCTCGCCCATCGCCGATTGCGGATCCCTCCTGCCCCACGTCTTCCACACCAATCTCGCCAACAGATAACCGTTGTCCTCTGGCAAGGATTCGATCGCTTCCAACAGCGCCGGAAAGTAATCGACAGGGATCGTCTCAAGGATCTCGGGGAATTTCGGAAGCCCCTCGGTCACCGCAATCGCCTTTTCTCGGGGCTGAGGATTTCCCAGGACGTTCACTGATTTATCTCCTTGAGCATGCCGTAGCTTCATCTCCTTTCCCAGCTGCCACCCCACACCAGCGACAAGCGCCGTTACCAATCCCCACACGATACAGGCGGACGCGTTTGAAATGGTTATCCGCATTTTCCCTGCTCTCTTCCCCTTTCTCATTGCGTTCCCTCCTCCGCGCGGCCCTGGATTTCTTCGGTCAGCGATGCAAGAGCGTCCGCACTCAACATCCCACCACCGCGTGCATCTTCGAGCGCCACCTGCGCCGCTGCCGCATCTCGCTCAGCCAGCAGGCTTATGGTCACGCGCAGTTGGCGCTCGCGCAGGACTGGGTCAGCAATCGATTGCGCCCATGCATAGGCACCACCTGGATCTTCGTTGGCAACACCGCGAACGAGGCCGACAATCGCAGCATCTCTTCCGGGATCTGCTGGATCGATTGAGCCAATCCACTGTGATGCCGCTTCGGTTTGTTCGGCATCTTCGTGAGCCCATTCCTGCACTTTCTCAGCGATTGCCTCCGGTGCCGAAAAAGCCAGTGCGAGCTCGCCAGAAAGTGCTCCGTTCGCGCTTTCCACCACTTGGTCACGCAACCACGCGGGCCACTCAGAGAGATGTTCGATTCCTCCGGGGACGGGCGAGGACAGCCACTCGCCAATCGGTAGCGAGTATTTGTCGAACAGCGATCCCTCAGCGGGTGGATCCCTTGGCGCCAGTTCGGCAAACCACTGCATCGCCTCGACCGGATCATTCATGGCTTTCGCAATCGATGCAGCAACCATCACTCGATTTTCACTACTCACCAGATCCAGCGCCGACATTGCAAGGTTTGTCGGAATCACCTCACAAACGACGGCCAGGGCAGCATCACGTTGCAAGCCAGGCGGCATCTCAGCAAATGTGGTGAGACTTCGAATCTGCGAAGTATCGAGATTCCGGCCAAGACAGATTTCCGATAAGTAGGCAAATTGACGTGGATCAGTCATTCCAACTTCGGCAATCCACCGCACCCAGCCTGTGGGATCATCCTTCGGCCAGTACCCGCCAATTTTGGATGTCATATCGGCCAGCAGTTCCATGTCCGCACCAACCAGCGTCCTCCAATACGGATCCATCATCGCCTCCTTCACCGCCTCGATGTCGCGCTTTGCCCACCGTCCGATGAACCTGGCCAGAATATTTCCTTCGAGCGGAAGTTCCGTATGCTGCTTGAGAAAATCCAGCGCTTCCTGCGGTTTAGACTCGGCAGCAGTCCAGAAGGCGTCCCGTCGTTTCTCTTGATCCTCGCCTGCCGCGATGATCGCCGCCACCGGGTCGCGCCGCGCCCAGTCGAGAAAGCGTAACCGCTCGATCTCTTCGCGATCTGCCTCTGCTCCGAGTGCGGCGATGCATTCTTCGGTGGTCATCTGCTTCACGGAGAAAAGGAACGCGCTCCAGTCGAGTTCATGATTGGCACCAGGGATCACGTTGCCTGCTTCCGCCATCGGAATTCCTGGCGCTGATTTCTTGATACGATCTCCCGAGACTGGCGCCGGAACAGCAAGCCATCCTGTCGAGAACGCGACTACCGCCACCGCAACCAGCCACAGTGCGGCAAACAGCATGCATCGGCGATCCCTGAGCACCCTCATCGACTGCGAGGCTACTGCAGTTTACCTCCAAAAGGAAGTGTTCCGTGTAGGCAAGTAGGCAAAGCCAGGCTACTCAGGCTGATTGCGCATGAAATCTGCGGTCTGGGCGAAGAACGCGGTCAGGATCTCTCGCGATGGCGATGGCACTTCGGTTTCGGCCATGGCTTCCTCCATGAACGAGACCCAGCGGTCGCGCTCGGCCACGCCAACCCGAAATGGCGCGTGGCGCATCCGCAGTCTGGGGTGACCGCGCTGCTCGATGTAACGCTGCGGCCCTCCAAATCGGAAGACTAGAAAGTCGCGGAGTCGTTGCTCCGAGCCATCCCAATCGTCTGCGGGATACATCGGGCCGATCAAATCGTCCTCGCGAACGCGGTTGTAAAAAGCGGCAACAAGGGCGGCTATTCCGTCTTCTCCAAGTTGTTCGTAGACGATCGTGTCAGTCATCGTGAGGGGTGCGTTGGAAGTTTGAATTGAGAGTATCCCGGCATGGCGGCACACCATACCCGAAAATCCGGCGCTACAAACGAATCCTGCCATTGTAACTGACCAACTCCGACTGACGTGCGAGATAAGGAGGGTTATGAAACCAAAATGAATGGAAGTTGAGACGGCGGGAAGTGCGCAATGACGCACTGGAGGAGGCAGTGGTTGGTGCGGCAATAGATGGTTTGCGGTTTAGGCATGAGAGGGAGGCATGAAAAGCGAGCGGCTTCGGGAAACCGGAGCCGCTGGCCTTCTTTCTGTAGCAATCTAAGCTAGCGCTTTCTCGCAATGAACACTCCCCGGTCAGCGGTGGTATCCTGGTAGCGCACGGTGTCGAAGTCGGCTGCGTCCAGGAAACTCCTGATTTCGCCCTGACCGTAGCAGCGGCCCTGGGTCGAGTGCATGAGAATCGCTGAGTATTCGGCGACGGGCAGAGGTCCTGTTTTTGATTCGTTGAGGAAGGCTTCGTGCACCAGCAGAGTGCCGCCAGACGGCAGCGCACGGGAAGACTGAGCGAGGAGCACTTCCACTTCTGGAATGTCCCAGTCATGGAGCACATTCGAGAATAAGTGAACATCGAACCCTGCCGGAAGCGGGTCGGACAACATGTCGCCTACCTGCACCTCCACTCTGTCAGCAAAGCCACGCCCGGCGATCGCTTCTCTGGCAATCGCATCGATCGGTGGCTTCTCCAGCACCGAAGCGGTCAGGCCCGGGCAAGCGTGCACCAGACCGCACGCATAAACGCCTGAGCCACCGCCGATGTCTAACATTCTACTACTGCTGGAAAGATCACCGGCAACAGCCGCTGCAAGCGATTGTGCAAGCACCAAACCACGACAGTCCATTGCTGCGGTAAACTCCCGGGCAAAGTTCTCGTCTTCCATTGCATCATGCCAGTTGTCGAGATCGTCGGCGCTACTCCAGTTCGCCGGCTTTCCGGTACGGAGCACACGCGCCATATCCCTGGCAACCGGTCGATCCTGAAGCGACGCGAAGTAGTCTCGCACGCACCACTGGGAGCCGGTCATGAGGTGCTCACGCCCGCGCTCTGAGACGTAGAATTTTTCACCCGCCTTAGTGATCAGGTCGTTGGCGGCAAGCAGTGTCAACATCACGTCCGTCGGCCGACGGGCAGTGCCGAGCATCGCACACACAGCCGCGAGGTCACCCGGCGCGGCCGCCAACTTCGTGATCACGTCAAATTCGACAATGGCTGTTGTCAGCAAGTCGACGGCAAAAATGCCATCGCGCAACCTATAAAGCTCGGAGGGATCGGTGGTCGGATTGGCGAAAAATGGGTTCACCGGTCCCTTCTATCCGCGTTCACATGCCACAGCAAGCCCGACATCCGAGACTCCAAGACTCGATGCAGCAGAAGTGGGTATTATCACATTTTAAAAGATTTGCACAAATGAGAATAAACAGCTATAATTTTGGCATTATTTAGAATATTTAGAACCGATAAGATTCTAATATTCCTGAAATTTCCACGTTTTCCATGCAAACCAGCTCCATTCTTTTGTGCTTCGTTGCGAGTATCCTACTCACTTCTGTATCACGGGCGACACCATCCCAGCCGACGGGGCAATTGCTCTATGCGTCCCCTGCCGAACGGTTTGCAGAGTCAGCAGTCATTCCGGGTTCAGGTGCTCACGAGCTACGGATCATCACCCCGACACTCGTTGAATTGTATATCGTCAGCACGCGTGAGGGATCCGCAAATCGTCCGACGTTTTGTGACTGGATCGACGACAACTCCGGCCT
This sequence comes from Verrucomicrobiia bacterium, assembly GCA_020439995.1. GTDB lineage: Bacteria > Verrucomicrobiota > Verrucomicrobiia > Verrucomicrobiales > DEV007 > JAGROY01. The sequence continues at coordinate 2,078 of JAGROY010000113.1, read as the reverse complement.
GCCGAATGCCAACCTGCCCACAGCTGCGGACGTTGAAGTAAAGATCAATGGTACTGCTGTTGCGGTAACGAATCTCGGGTTCCAGCGCCGGGTGCGCTATGCGCCACTGAACGGGACTCTGTTTCACATGGAGAATGCGCTCTATCTGGAACTGGCGTCGGCAATTCCAGTTGGCGGCACGGTGACGGCAACCAATCCTGCTACCGACAAGTGGCCAGCTAGCTTTGTCTTCACTGCAGATCTGGATCCGAATCGCTGGAGCAGCGCCGTCCATGTGAACCAAGTGGGCTACGAGGCGGGCGAGTTAAAAAAGGCGCACGTCGGGAAATGGCTCGGCAGCCTGGGCGAGCTGTCGATCACTGCCACCACCTTCGATGTCATTAAGACATCCGACAGTAGCGTTGCGGCGACTGGCCCCCTGTCACCCCGTGCGGACAGTGGATTTCTCTATACCCCAGCCCCCTACCAGCAAGTCTACGAAGCCGACTTTTCCAGCCTGACCACTCCGGGCGAGTATCGACTGCGCATACCAGGACTGGGCGCATCATTCCCTTTTGAAATTCGGGCAGGCATCGATGGCGTCCTTGCGCGAACTACGGTAGCGGGCCTTTTTCACCAGCGCTCGGCTCAGGATCACGCGCTTCCTTACACCCGCTACGAGGACGGCCCGAGCCATACGGCTGCTGCGGAAATTCCCAGCAACACGGATCGCGCTGCGTACGCTACCATGTGGGACAGCATTCAGGGGATGAGTGGCGGTGCCATTACAGGTCCTGCAGATTTGCTCTACCCCTATGTGAACACCGGATCTGTCGATGTCTCCGGCGGGCATATGGATGCCGGTGACTACAGCAAGTATTCCACGAATACGGCAGCAGCGCTGCATGCACTTACATTTGCCGTCGATTATCTGCCAAACGTGGCAGACCTCGACAACCTCGGCATCCCCGAGAGCGATGACTCAGTGAGTGACCTGCTGCAGGAAGCGCACTACGCGGCAGACTTTCTAACAAAGATGCAGGATGCCGATGGCGGCTTCTACTACATCGTCCGCCCAAAAGACCGTGACTTTGAAACTGATGTGCTCCCATCCGCAGGCGATACCCAGGTGGTCTACCCGAAGAATACCATCTCCACAGCGGTAGCGACTGCAGCACTCGCCGAAATTGCGGCATCCCCCGCATTCCAGACGGCATTTCCAGCTGCTGCGGCCAGTGCGGAAGCAGCGGCGCTGGCGGGCTGGAATTTCCTCATGGATGCCCTTGATCCTGACAATGACTCCATCATCACGCCCACCGAAAAAGCTGCGGCCTATCAGAAGATCGCCTTTTACGGTGACGCATTCACGCACGACGATGAGCTGGCCTGGGCAGCGGCGGCGATGTTTGTCATGACAGAAGGTGAACCGGAGTATGAATCCCGCCTGAAGGAGTTCATGCCGGATCCTAACAATGTTCTCCTGAACGGATGGAGGCGCCTTTTCGAAGGATGGGGAGGAGCGATGCGCACCTATGCATTTGGCATCAAAGCCGGAAGGATCACCAATGCTGGCGGCCACGATGCCGCTTACCTGACACTGGTGGAAAACGAACTTAAACTCGCTGGCGACGACGTGGTCATCTGGACAAACGCCAGCGCCTACGGAGCGGCAATGCCTTTAAGAGACAAGGAATTCCTCGTCAGTGCTTACCACTTTTCCGGAAACGAAAGCTTTGACGCACTCGTCGCCTCACTGCTCAACCCATCGAATCCCTCAAACCCCGACTACCGGGAAGCAGTGCGGATGAATGCGAATTACGCACTGGGAAACAATCCTAATGATATCCCCTACTACACCGGCCTCGGCTGGCGCCGGCAGCGCGAGATTGTCTCTCAGTTTGCCCACAACGACACTGCCGTGCTACCACCCGTAGGGATTCCCATCGCGAACATTTCGCAGAGCCCGCCCTACCTGGATACGTACCTGATCAATGGTGGAAACCTCCTGCAACGCTCACTCTTTCCGGCAGAAGGGCTAGTCTATCCCTTCTACGAGCGCTGGACGGATACCTTCGACGTTGATATGGCTGATAAAATGT
>JAGROY010000475.1 GCA_020439995.1 Verrucomicrobiia bacterium | reverse complement strand
ATCCTTAATTCAACGACATTGCCTTATTGATTGCCCGTTTCCGCCCAACCATTACAACCTGCCAATTCCAGCAATCGCGGAGCTCAACCGCCAACTTCGCGAACTTGAGATCGACCTGATCGTCGTTCCGATTCCTCCCCGAGAGCTCTACACTTGGAGATTTTTCCCCGCTGATCCACCCGCTGGGAGTGCCCGGATCAACCCCAATTGGGAGCGCGCAATTTCCAGCCTTCTTGAGCACGATATCGAAACCGTTGATCTCCTCCTTGAAATCGAGAGAGCGCACCCATTGCCTCAATACCTCTACTTTGATCAGGTGGACCCGCATCCTGCTGATGGAATAATCCGCTTGGCCGCACGCGTTTTAGGTAGTCGGCTTGCGCGTTATCCGCTCAATGCTTGGCGGAATGTGGAAGGGTTGCGCTTGCGTAGAGTGCCGATCTATCCTCCCGGTTGGTATCTTCAGCAACAGGGTGGAAGCTTTGATCCTTACTACTGCGGCATTGCTACCCAGGTCGTTGACGAATCCGGATTCGCAATACCTGAGTCCGTCGCTGATTCCCCGATACTCGTCTTTGGTGACTCCTTTGTTGGGAGCCTATTCGCGAGAGCCTGCGATGTGGTCAGTCACGTCACATACGAGACGGGAGTCATGCCCACCAGACTAGAGATTGGTGGCTCGGCTCCATCAATTCAGATACATATCGCCCGCGAAAGAGAGCGCTATCTTAACGGAAAGAGGGTTTGCGTGTTTGTGTTCAACGGAAGGGAGCTACTATACCCGTTTCCTCCGTCAAGCGAGATGCGACCGAAAAAGCGGTGGATGTCTGCTGACCTTGCACATCGCGACGCCCTCGATTCTGGCAATAATGGCGATGAACGCGACATCGTGCTTGAAATATTGTCTGCGCCGGATCTCCCGGCTGCCAGTGAGTTAGATTACCCATCATGCCTTGGAATTTATGAATGTAGGCGGCAGTCGAGAGCCGAGGAGATATTACTCTCCGGTTGGGTGTTTCTGGAGCGCGAGCGAACCTCAATGGCTGGCTTGCGCAAGGGTGATTTCATACGCTGCGGCCTAGTTGCTATGCAGGAAGCGCCAGACTCGGCCATCAATGCTGCGCGCATTGATTCAAGCGATCGCTTTGATCTTCCTTTGTTCTTTTGTGAAGATTTCACGAAACTGAACGCGGCTCCAGCAGAACATTTCGAATGACAGACTTAATTTCATCATTGTCAAGAACACCGAGCTACGGCACATACCTCACCACGACTTCTCCGTCCGGCTCCCCATCGAAAAACCCGTAGACATGCAAAATGATCTCGTCGTCCCTGCCATAAAGTTCGCGGTGGAGGTCGAGCACCGGAGCCAGATCAAAGTGTATCGTATCCGAAACGATAGCGTCGCAAGGGTCGTCGTTGTCTTCATGCTGAAGCCACAGACTGGCTTGCACAGGGCTGGACTCCTCAAATGTAGCCGGACTGATGTAGAGCTGGAAGCCGTGGTCAGCACACCCGCCGCTGTAGCTGACATCCGCCAGAAGAGTCTGGCCTTCTACCCTGACTTCCCTCAGCTTGAAGGGATCAAGCTGCAATGATTCCGGTGCCGCGTCCTCCAGCACTACGACGCTAGCACCCTGCGTGCGCACCTTGAGCCGGTAGTAGCCTGGCTGCGGTTGCAACGTGTTGGTCGAGGTCACTCCCACTCCTTGATATCCGCCCACGACTGCATCAAGGATCACCACACTCGGGAATTGGAAGAACCAGTCGGCTGATCCGTTCTTCGAGGCGATGGCGTTCCACGTCTGGAGATCCAAAGTCTCTTCAACTTCAAGGATGATGTCGTCAGGGAAATCGACCGGAACTTTGAAAAGCAGCGTTGCCTTGTTGGCAAAGAGAGTGGGATCGATATGGGGAATGAGATCCCGGTGGTCTTCCAGAATCGACGCCAGCGGCGACACCTGCATCGCATACGCGAAACCGTTGGAGAAGCCGTCGCCATTGGCATCATCAGCAAATCCCGCATTTGCAGTCAATCCCTGATCGGCAGCCCAGCCGTCGTAGCCAGGGCCACCATCGGTGATCGTGACTACGCCAGTGCTTTGACGCTATCAGCTCCCGCTAAGTTATCCAACATTACAGTGAACGTTTCATCACCTTCCACTTCCGTGTCGTCTATAATCGGGATAGTGATGGTGGTTTCTATTTCTCCAGCGGCGATCTCAGCCGTTCCGCTGCGGGGCAGGAAGTCCTCGTTAGCCGTGGCGCTGCCGGGCCCCGTGTGGTAGTCGAAGCTGACCGGAAAGGTGGTGGTAGCTGAGAGAGAAACCACAACTGTCGCTGTGCCCCCCCATTCGTTGATTGTGACATCACCAACGCTCAGACCGACATCGTTATCTGCGATGGTTACAATCGCCCCGCCCTCTGCGAGGAATGCCCCGGAGGCATTTCTAAGACTGATGAAGAACTGCTCGTCGGCTTCCACCAGGGAATCATCGGTGATCGGAACGGGTATCGTCTTTTCTGTCTCCCCAGGCGAAAATGTCAGTGTCCCTGAAACAGCGGAGAAGTCCTCCCCCACAGTCGCACTGCTTCCAATGGCCTCGTAGTCTACGGACACTTCAAATGCGGAGGGGTTCGACAACGTCACGGCGACCATGATCTCGCCGGCAGATTCGTTGATGTTCGTGTCAGCAATCGAAAGTGTCGCAAAATCATCATCGCTGATGGTGATAACGACCGACTCGGAGTGAAGACCCGCACCTACTGGATTGCTGAACACGATCTGAAAAGTTTCATCCCCCTCGGAAACGGTGTCGTCTGTGATCGAAATGGAAATCTCAATACTGGTGACGCCCGGTGAAAATGTCAGGGTGCCTGGGGTTCCAGCGTAGTCGCTGCCAGAGGTAGCGGACAAGCCCACGGAGACGAAGTCAACGGTCACAGCATTGGCAGAGGGTTTGGTGAGGGTCACCGGGATTGTGAGGCTTCCAGCCGTTTCAACAACAGATGCATTGCTGGCGGAAATGGATGTCGTGTCGTTATCGATGATCGTACCTGTGGCCACCAGCACCTGCAGCCCAGCCTCGCTGGCATTGCTCAGCTCAACGGTAAAGCTCTCCTGCGGTTCGACCAGATTGTCTTCCAGGATCGGAACGAAGATCGTCCCCATGGTTTCCCCTGCGGGAATGGTCAGCCTGCCTGTGGTGTCCGTATAGTCTGCTCCCGGTGTAGCCGTGCCGCCAATCGTCGCATAATCGACCTGCACATTCCGGTCACTGACCCGCTCCAAGGTAATGGTGAACTCGATGCCTGGAGTTCCTTCCGCTGCTTGCGTGCCCGCAATCGCCAACCCAGGGCAGGTAGCGATCTGCCAGACAATACCATCAGGTGAACTTTGGAAAGCACCACTTTGACCTACACCCACGACTAAGCTTCCCGTCCACAAAAGTTCCCGAAATCCTGCACCGGACACTGGCTCCCGCTGTGTCCAGGTAATGCCGTCGGGGGAGGTGTGGATCTCCCCGGTGTGGGTTGAAGCTACAAAGAGTTCGCCCGTCCACACTAAACCCGTGAAATCCGGTGTCGTGGGAAACGCTCTCTGGGTCCACGTGATCCCATCTGGGCTTGTGAGAACAGTTCCCAGTGCGCCAGCGGCAACATACTGCGAACCGTTCCATTCAACCAAGTGAAGGTTGCGTGTCGTGCCTGAACTGCGCGCCGTCCAGATGATGCCGTCGGTAGAAGTTCTGATAGTCCCGGCTGCACCGACAGCGACCAGTTGAGTCCCAGACCAAGTTCCTCCTATGAATGTCTGGTTGGTACTCGATGTCCGCTGCGTCCAAGCAATGCCGTCGGGCGAGGTTAGGATCGTGCCGTTGAACCCGAGGGCAACGGTGACTGTTCCGCTCTGAAAGACATCTAGGAGTCTTTCAGTAGTTTCGGACTCCTGTTGTGTCCAAGTGATGCCTTCCGGAGATGTCAAGATGACGCCATCACTTGCCACGACTACGATCCGTTCTCCCGTCCAAACTGCGTCAGCTAGGGAAGTAGTCACGCCCGAATCCTGTGCCGTCCAGTTGATGCAGCCGGGAGAGGTGAAGATGCTGCCGTTGCCGCCCACGGCCACGACCTGGTCTCCTGTCCATGCCAGTCCTTCGAGCTGGTCGGTGGTGAGGATCTCCGGGCTGGGAGGATACTCTTCGATCTCTCGGATCTGGAAGCCTGAGAAGCTTGCTGCCTTGCCTGTCCGGCCGAAATTCTTGAATGAGAATGTCACTCTTCCCGAAACTCCAAAAGTCAGGATGCGGCGATCACCGATGTTGGGAGGGTTCTCACCGGCAATACCATTGCCAAGGGGGCCTTGGCCGATTCCAGAAACCGAGTAGTCCGTCCCGCTGCCTCCAATGTTGCCCACTAGTCCTTCAATGTCGCCACCTACCGTCCAGTTGGTCGCCTGCACGGCTCGCGGATCACCAAAGAGGAGTTGCACCACATAGTGCTTCTCTGGATCGAGCCCGCCCACACTGAGCGTTCCGATGGTGCCCGACACCTCGCTGAAGAACAGGTCATCGATGCCTGGATGTCCGAGGCCATCGCTTGTGTTCGGCATTCCAGTAACGGTATAGGTGACACCTGGTGCCATCTCGCCGGTTGGGTTGCCGGCAGTGCCCGCGTTCGCGAACGGAATACCTGCCACGGTTGTGGTAGCGCCAGCGGTGCCATGCCCGAAATTGTAGGCACCCAGAAGCGCGCCATCCTGCATGAGGAAATCCTGATGGCTGAGGTCGCCCCGGAAGACGGCTCCGTTGGGATACTGCCAGCCAAAAAGAGTCACCTCCGAACCTGTGGCCGAATCATCGTCGCGAATGGTTCCAACGGCACTGCCATCGCCAATCGCCGTGCTGGCGTTGCTCAGGGTCACGGTGAACTGCTCACTGCCTTCGACAAGAGCATCATCAATCAACTGGACAGCCAAGCTCAAAGCTGTTGTTCCTGCAGGGAATGTTCGCGTGCCAGTATTCCTGGTGTAATCGGCACCTTCGGTCGCACTTCCTCCCGCGGTCGCGTAGTCTATGGTAACGGCACGGCTCGCTGGATTGCTTAGGCTCAGCGCGAATGTAATCGTCTCCGCATCCTCCGACGCAAATGCATCGGAAATGCTCACGATGCTCACGTCGTCATCTTCGATGGTGATTGTTGCAGAGGCAGTCTTTAGGGGGGCGTTGATGGGATTGCTCAACTGGACGGTGAACGTCTCATCAAGTTCATCGATGTTGTCGTTTATGATGGGAACGGTGATGGTGGCGGTCGTCTGCCCTGCTGGGATCGTGATCGTGCCGGATGTTGCGGTGAAGTCAGCACCTGCTTGGGCGGTGCTATTGACGAACGAGTAGTCCACCGCAACTGGTGCCCCCGTTGCTGTTTCCAGCGTTATCGCGATCTGAACAGATCCATTACTTTCTAAGACCCTCGCATTTCCAGCGGACAGGAATGGGAGAGGAGGGAAAGTCACATCACCGAAGACATACGCCGCCCCTGCCGCCCTAGCACTGTTGTCGTTCTGATCGCCGTTCACACCAGTTGCCGCTTCTTCGAAGGCCGCTCCGACTACAACCGTCTCACCGGATACGGCGATCGAGCTCCCAAAGCGATCGCCTTCTTCCGTATTTGAAGCCTTTAAATACGCCTGCTGAGTCCAGGAGTTACTTGTGCGCATAAAAACGTAGGTTGCTCCGGCACCCGGTGCGCTGTTGTCGTCTTGGTTCCCATTCACACCTGTCGCATCACTGTCTTCTCCAAATGCCCCAACGACAATCACGTCGCCCGAAATAGCCGCTGAAAAACCAAAGGCATCATCGACGCCAGAGTTGGAAGCCTTCAGATACGCCTCCTGGCCCCAAGTAGTTCCGTTGCGCACAAATACGTAGGCTGCTCCAGAGCTTGGTGTGCCGTTGTCACTCTGATTTCCATTCACGTCAGTGGAACTACTGCCTTCGCCGCTCGCCCCGGCGACAACCGTATCACCAGAAACCGCTA
>JAGROY010000112.1 GCA_020439995.1 Verrucomicrobiia bacterium | reverse complement strand
GCCACCGTAGCGAGCAGCGATTTGTATTGCGTGCAAACATCATCCTGCTAGACTGCTGCGCATCAAGTTTTGAGTTTGCTGAAAAAATGGAAATTGAGAGTCAGGAGCGACTCGACCTCTTCTTGGAGTGAGGAATTGACGCTGTCGAGGCACCGATCGATGGCGGCTTGGAATTTCGAGAAGTTATCGTAGTAGCGGTTGGTCAGGCAGTTCTTTTTCACGAGCTTCCAAAGTCTCTCTATGATATTGAGATTCGGACTGTAAGGAGGAAGAAAGAGGAGCTCGATTCCAAGTTCACTCGCTCCCAGTTTAGTGAACCAGGAATGCTGATAGCTGGCATTGTCCATCACCAGAGTGATTTCCCCTTCTGGATGCAGTCGCCGGATTTCGCAAAAGAGCTCACAGACCGACATCGCGTTGATGTTGCCTTTGGTTCTCACGGTGATCAGTTCCTTTGTGTGACTGTCGACGGCACCGAGAACAGAATATCGCTGCCTGCCTGAGGGCGTCTTAAGAATCTGCCTTTCAAAGCACCAAAGATAACCAACGTATGCACCGAGTACGAAGTGGGATGCGTCCACGAAAAAGACCTTACGTTCTCCCTGAGAGGCTTCTCGTAGCCGCGGCATCAGCTCCCTTTCGTGAAACTCGAACTGAAGCTGATGATTGGCTTTTCCCGGAACTGGAATGCATTTGCGCAACTTCATGCCCATCTTCTTCATGATGCGTCCAGCCTGGCTTTCTGAAAGTGTAATGCCTGTCAGATTCGTTATCCGCCTCACAGCATCTTTAGCCGAAGCGGCTGGAGCCGCCTTGAAGGAGCAAATCAGACACTGCCAGAATGGTGCAAGCGAACTTGCTGGCTGATAGTAGCGGTTCTCCAACAATGCAGGAAGCCCGCCGTCGCGATAGGACTTGAGATAAGTGGCCAGTGTGGCGGAACAGACACGCAAAACCCCGCAGATAATTTCGTGCTGGACGCCTTCGTAGTGCATGGAAACGGCAAGGAGCTTCTTGCGCACTTTGACCGAAACAGCGGGGTCGTCCTGCGCTTCGGCAATATTTTCGAGGTCTTGTTCTGTAAGCTCTAAGATAATCACATCAGCAGACTAACAGAACACTAATTTAAGTCAACAATAAACTAACATTGATACAAAAAGTTAATTCTTTATGCGCGGCAGTCTATTTCGATTCTCCTTCATCCCCAGCTGCTCCGTAACTAAAGCTGGCGACAGCACGGCACGCACCTTCCAAATAGACAAGCGGCTAAATTGTTGATGCTTAACGCAAGTTTACTTCCGGAAGGGCACCCGATTCTTCGGGTTGCAGCGCTCACTAAGAAATGATCTGAATACACAGGTCCCGCGATTTCACTACACCTCCAGTAGCGAAAGTCGGGCTAGACTCATCGTTGATCTGGCCGCCGATGCGAGTTGTCCGACGAAGCTGGACTTCGTGTCCTTCGGCAACGTCGATACGCGAATGAACAAGTCCCCGCTCCACTTCTGCAGAGGAATCCTCCAGTATCTGGAATCTGTTTTGGCGCAACCTGGCAAAAACCCGTCAATTACTTCTTTCATGTCGTTTGCAGCAGATTTGCATTGCATCAAATGCGATCGTGTAATGAACTAAAGATGAATCATTTAGGAAAGCGGCGCAAAACGACGAAAACTCTGCAAACGATTCTCCCAAAGACTGTTAGTCTGCTGGGCCAAATTCGTGGTGGTTAAGAAAATGGAATGACTTTCAAAACTCGACGCGAAGAGCTGCGGCAAAGCTGTGTTCATCCCGGAGATGGCCGTAGACTTTCAGAGCCAAGGCTCCGCCGTCCTTGTGGCCCAACCATTTTGCAACCGTTGGGATATCGATTCCAGATTCGATACAAGTTGTTGCAAAGAGGTGTCTGAGGTCATGATGTGTGATGCGCTCCATGCCTATCGCGCCGGCAGCTCGATCCATCGCCTTTTGTGCTTCGTTAACGAGTAATACCGGTGCCTCATCCGACACAACAGGATACTCGCATCTCAGTCTTGTGAGGAGGTCAATCAGGCTGCGTGTCATTGGCACCCTTCGGATCGAGCGGTTTTTGGTACCCTCTTCAGGGTGGCCGACCACCAGCAGTTCGCCCTTGTCTAAATCGCAGTGCCGCCATGTCACCCATTTTGCCTCGCCGATTCGCAGGCCGCTAAACGCAAGGAATTCAACTAAATCTGCGCAAGGGCGCGAAAAGCGGCCACCCCCATTTCGAATGGCAGTAACCCAGCTCTTGAACTGTTCGCGACTTGGAAGGCGGCCAGTAAGGTCTTTTTGCGAGGGTTTGACTCGCTTGATTTTGGCTGCCGGGTTGGTGAACCGGACGCCGTTATCGATCGCAATCTCGAAGATCCGCTTGAGCGCAGAAAGTGTATTGTTGAACCGAGTGCCTGAGCATTGTCTCGAAAATCGACCGGCCCATTGTTCACACTCCGATTTGGTTATTTTTGAAACGTCAGATTTCGCCAGTCTCGGCCAGCTCTTAATGAGCGAGGCGTAAATCTCGTCCCAGTAATCGCGCGTCCGTTTCTTCAGCGAAGGATCGTTCAGATACTCTTCCCGCCGAATCATGATCACATCATTCACCGTCATCGGACCAGACTGGCCAACTTCAGCAGCAATAGCGGACCGAAGGTCTTCCCGGTCCAGCAGCTTGGACAGCTCCGCTCGAGCCACGCTCAAAAGTTTTGTTCCGAGACTACGCCACGTCTTCTTGCCGCATGCCGAAATCCGGGCATAATACGTACCAGATTGATGACGATACAGATGTTGATACCTCGTAGAATTCCATGTTTTCTTGGGAGAATTGCTCATAATGGAGGATTGTCTTCTTGCAAGTGTATAACCTCGGTGTATAATAGTCAAATTCCCAATCAATACCCCATTCGTAAGTTCCTTAACTGCAACTATAAGCGCCCTTAGCTCAGTTGGATAGAGCAACGGATTTCTAATCCGTCGGTCACAGGTTCGAATCCTGTAGGGCGTAGCTCATTCAATTCGATTGCTTGTGGTGCGGTTCCGCATTCCGGAAGATTTTCGATGTGCTAACGGTGCCCGAACGGTGTTCGATGAATGTTTCGATTAACATGGGATTCAAGTAATCCTGTTGCGGGGTGGCGCTCCTGATAGCGGCGCTGCCAGTGCGCGGTGAAGGCCTACTCTGCATCGTTCAGCTTCGGCTCTGAACATCGTCCACAATCTGGGTGAGGGACGGGATCAGGAACAGGATGACAATGGCGGAGGCCAGTGTGCCGACTCCGAGAGAGATAGCCATGGGGACCAGGAAGAGGGCCTGAACGGAAGTTTCGAAAATCATAGGGCCGAGTCCGAGAGATGTAGTGACGGCAGTGAGGAAAATGGGGCGAAAACGCCTGTGCGCTGCCAGGATGGTCGCTTCGGCCGGCGGATGTCCGTCCCGGATGAGATCGTTTCGGGTGACAGCGAGGACAAAGGCGCCATTGACCACCATTCCGCAGAGGGCGATCATCCCGAAGATGCTGAAGACGCTCAGATCGAATCCCATAGCCACATGCCCTAACACTGCGCCAGCAAGACTCCAGGGGATCGTCAGCAAGATGATGACCGATTGCACATAGCTTCTGAGAAGGGCTGCAATGATGGCGAAAATGGCAAAGAGTGAGGCGATCAGGCCAATCGACAAGTCTGAAAGCGCCTCGCGCTGATCCCGTTGTTCTCCTTCAAATGACATGTGCAATCCGGGGTGTCGGGCGATGATCCTGGCCATATCCCTCTGCTCAAACGCTGCCAGGATCTTGTTGCCGTTGCCGACGCCTGGAACCACGTTTGCCGTCACATTCACGACACGGCCGCCATCGACCCGCTCGATGCGCACGGGAGCTGTGGTGGGTATGATTTTGGCCGCCTGTCCGAGTGGGATTTCCCCTCCGTTCGGTGCGCGGATCAGCAGCTCTTCCAGTCCATTGATGGTTTTGCGTTCGGATTCCGGCAGCTTCACCATCACCCGCAATTCATCGCGGCCTCGCGGTTGTCGCAGGGCCTCGGCACCATAAAAGGCGCTACGGATCTGGCTGCCGAGTTCCTGTGCCGTAATCCCCAGGCTCCGCCCAGCTGGTTTGATCTCGAAGTTGTACTGAGGCATCGCGCGTCCAAACCCTTTGCGAATGTCTTCCACGCCGGGAAACTGATCGATCGCTGCGGCGACTTCAGTTGCTGCGGCCCGTAATGTTTCAATGTCAGGGTGTGCCAGCTGGATGTCGATTTCCGCAGATCCACCGGGGCCAAACAAGTAGTCAAAGAACAGTGAATCAATGTCCGGAATCTGGCCGATCTCGTCCCGCCAGAGAACGGCGAACTCGCTGCCTGTGACCTTGCGCTTGCTTTGCACCACCAGGATTGCAGACACCTCGCCTTCGTTCGCGTTGCGTTCGGCTACGGTCGTGTTGACCCCGAGGAGAATGTCTTTTTCGCCTGTTTTTTCCACCGCCCGGCGGGCCGCAGCTTCAATCTGGAACGCGACTTCGCGGATACGCGCGACGGGCGTGCCTGAAGGCATCTCGATCTCCGCCTGGATAAAGTCTGTTTCAATGTTAGGCCGGAATGTGAAGTTGGCGCGACCACTCTCGAGGTAGACGATTACGAGGGCGAGGCCGACAGTAAAAATAGCCGTGGTGACGTAGCGATTCTCGACAGCGAGGCGAAGCAACGGGCTGTAAAAGCGCGTGATTGCGGCGTCCAGTCTGAGCCTCAGTTGGGTCTGTCGCCGATCAAACCGTGCGATCCATCCGCTGCCATTCTGTCCGGCATGGGCGAGGTGGGCAGGGAGGATGAACAAGCATTCAATCAGCGAAACACTGAACACAGCGATCACCACCGATGGCAGTACCTGGAAAAATCGGCCGGACTCACCGGGAACAAACAACAGCGGGAGAAAGGCAATAATGTTCGTGCTCACTGCAAACATCACTGGAACGAACATCTCTTTCACGCCTGCCACAGCAGCCTCGGCACGTGACATTCCAAGTGAAATTTTGTGGAAGATGTCCTCACCCACGATGACGGCATCATCGACCACGATTCCGAGCGTAATGATGAATCCGAACAGGGACAGCATGTTGATACTCGATCCCAGCAGTGGCAGGATCGCAAGCGAGCCGATAATGGAAATCGGAATTCCGATCGCTGTCCAGAAAGCCACTCGCAGTTCCAGAAAAAACCCAAGTGACAGCAACACTAGAATCAATCCAAAAGTCCCATTGCGAACCAGCAGGCTGAGGCGTTCCTGGTAGTCCTGTGAGCGATCGCGGGACAGTGCGAGACCGATCGTTTCGGGCAGGCTGCGTCGCTCGCGTTCGATAAAACTGCGCACTGCCGTTGCGACATCGAGTGGCGATTGCGTCTCTGAGCTAAACACTGAAAGAAACACGGCGCGCTTGCCGTCGAAGTAGGCTTCGCTCTTCGAGTCCTCAAACGTATCACTAATCTCGGCGATCTCGGACAGCAGAAGCTTGGAGCCATCCGCCGCATTGACCACCGGCAGGTCGGCGAACTCTCCGGCAAAGTCGCGCCTCTCTGTGGTCTTCAGCAGGATGTCTCCGCCCGGTGTCTGAATCGTTCCCGCAGGGACATCTACTGCTGCGGTGCGAATAGTCTTGGCGACATCCTCCAGGGTCAGGCCGAGCGATCGCAGTCTTCGCTGAGGAATTTCGATATGGACTTCTGGATCTCGTACGCCTGCGAAATCGACCAGTGAGATTGCCGGATCAGCCAGCAGGCCTTCCTCCAGCTGGCGTGCGAAATCGATCAATCCGCGAATCGACAGATCGCCATAGATCGCGATTCTCATGACTTCCCTGCGACGTCCATTTCCTAATGAGATCACTGGGGGCTCGGTTTCGTCCGGGAATACGCTGATACGCTGAACCGCAGCTGTGATCTCCTGCAGGCCGCGATTGCGGTCAGTACCTGGAACAAGTTCCACCCGCACAGACGCATTGCCCTCGCTGGCCACCGCGCTGATCTTGTGAATGATACCCATGCCACGAATCTCTGATTCGATCGGGAGGAGGATGGAGCGTTCCACCTCATCCGGACTCGCCCCGCGGTAGCTTACTTTGATGTTCACTTCATCGACCGCAAACATCGGATACACCTCCTGCCGGATTTTGCTGGCGACTGCCAGTCCGATGACCACGATCGCAGCCATGAGCAAATTGGCTGCCACTGGGTTCATCGCGAACCATGCAAGAGCGCCCTGCCGGGCCTGCGGTGCTGAAGTTTTGCCGTCGCTCACGGTGCGGTTGGTTCAGTTGGCGCTGGCTGCGGATTGACGAGCATTCCCGGCGTCGCGGTGCGGAGACCGCTTACGATGAGCAGTTCGCCGGGCTTGATGGCATCACTGGCAATCAAAACATCATTCGTTCGCCGCCAGATCACATGGACGTCACGCATCTGCAACTTTTTGTCCTGATCAACAATCCAGATCCTGTCGCCATTGCGCAGCGCCTTGCGATCGATCACCAGGACGTCATGCTGAACGTCGGCTTCGATTTCCACGGATACATAGCTGCCCAGCAAAAGTGGGAGAGAGCTGGCATTTTCACCGTCAAGGTTGAGCGGGTTCTGCACACTGACTAACAGTCGCACCATCCGGCCAACTTGATCAAGATCACCCAGCAGCCGAATGACTTGTCCCTGTCGTCTGCTGATGGTTCCGTCACCCGCATCCAGCATAATGGTGGCATTGGCTCCGGGCTCCGCGTCTCTGGGGAGGAGCACGTGGCGCAACTCTTCCAATGGCATCGACACTTGCACCCAGAATTCGTCTGCTCCCACTAGAGTGGCCACGGAACTGCGTGATTCGATCACTTGCCCGACCTCGATCGATTCATCGATAACGATCGCGTTGAAAGGGCAGGGGATTGACGTGCGCTCGAGATCGAGTCGGGCCTGGGCGATCGCATTGTCCGCTTTTCGGATGAGCGCTTCGGCACGGCGCAGGTGAGGCTGTCTGAGAACGAGCGCCTGGTTGATGTCGGTGTCCGGCAGGTCATTCTTCAATTGCTCCCATTCACGCTCGGCAACGACTTGACGGCCCCGTTCGACCTCCAGCTCGAATGTTGCCTCCTGTAGCGCGGCTTCCTGTTCGGTCAGGGCGAGTTCATAACTCGCCCGATCGATCCCGAGCACCTCTGCTCCTTGCGGAATGTATCCGCCAGGAACGAGTGACGGATGAGCGCGGGCCACGCGTCCTGCCACTTCTGGTTTGATCGTCACTGTTCGAGCAGGAATCACCGTGCCATCCGCGCGCACAGTGGTTGCGATGTCCTGAGCTGTAAGCTCGATCGTCTGCACGATTTTCGGTGCCCGGACCTCTGCTTCAGGCTGCGCCTCTGGAGCGGTGACGAGCATAAAATAAGCCGCGATGCCGCCGCCGATCAGAACGCTGAGAGTCAGAACGACGGTCCGGCCTTTCGTCTTGTTGCTGTCGGTGGGGTTTTTCGATGGCGGGGGGCTGCTCATTTAGAAATCGGTTCGCTATTGTCCGCCCAGTGCGCGATGAATGGCAACGCGATAGCTCAAATGGATACGTTTGTTGGAAATAAGTGCGCGCTCCAGACGTTGTACACTCTGGATGGCAGCAAGCACCGGCAGGTAGTCGGTAAGACCATTGCTGTAACGGTTGCGTGTTTCGCTGAGAAGTTTTTGTGCTGTTTTTAACTGATCTTCAAGCAGGCTGACTCGCTCGGCCTGTTTGGATTCGCGGAAAAGGGCGGTTTCCACTTCCCGGATCGCTTCCAGGTAGAGCTCGGAGTAGGATTGAATCGCCTCTTCGAGCTGGGCTTTGCGCAGCTCAATCTCGGCCTTGCGCTCGCCGCCGTCGATGATCGGTATTAAAGCTTCGCCAACGAGATTGCTGACGAGACTCTCTAGACTGGGGACGCCCGATGCGGTGAGTGACGCACGAAGTGAAAACTGCGGCAGTCGGTCTGCCACCGCCTCCGCAACCCGATGATCGATCGCGCCGATGCGCGCGCTGGCAGCAAGCAAGTCAGGGCGTTCTTTCAGTAGAGCTGACGGTGTGCCGTTTGAACGGAGCCGGGATGGATCAGGAAACTCGGTGGATTTTACAATTGTCTCCGTCTGAGGCGCGCGCCCTAACAAAACCGCCAAAGCATAATCGAGATCCTTAAGTTGTGCTTCCGTATCTGGAAACAGCGATCGAGTGGCCTCCAGTTGTTCGCGCTGCTGCAGAATGTCTACAATGGACGCCTGGCCCTGGCCGTAACGAAGCTCCGTGAGTTTCGCCAGCGTCTCGTTTACTTCCACCTGATCGTTGAGAAGGTCGAGAAGTTGGCGCTGCTCGATGATCTCAAGATAGGTCTCGCTGACGGACGACGACAGGAGAAGTTGAGCCCCCAGCCAGTCGTAGCGTGCTGCATCGACATCCAGCTCTGCCGCTTGCGTGGCAGCCGACAGCTTGCCCCAGATGTCAGCCTCCCAATCGAGGAGAATACCGATGGAACTGGAGCGCTCGCGGCTTGCCAGAGCTGACTCATTGAGTCGATGCGTGTCCTGCCGAGCGGTATCGGCACCTATCTCCAGCGTTGGAAACAGCGCAGCCCCGGTTTTGCGCTTGCGCGCATCCGCCTGCTTGACTCGCGAGGCGAACTGTTGAGTGGTAAGATTGGATTCAAGCGCGTCAGCGATCAGTTCGTTCAGCTCGGGGGCACGCAAGGACCTCCACCAGGGAGAGGGGGATATCTCAGGTCTCTTACCTGCGATCCCATTTAGAAACGTGTCATTACCCGCCACCAGTGGAGCCTGGTGGTTGTTTTGGTGCGTGGTTTGACAACCAGACAGAGCCAGCAGGAAACCGGGCAGCAGGCATTGAATCAAGAATTTCTGTGAATCCAGCATCAATCAGGAATGACCAGTGAATTGAGATTTCTCAGATTCGGGCATCGTGGATCTTTAAACGTTTTTATAACAATCGATGAAAAGCTCGATGCATTTGGGTACGCTGGTTGCCCGTAGGACGGAGCGGCGCCCCGTCTTCTCTTTGCAGCTTGGGCTCCGCTGACGGAATACTATTCCGTCCTACGTTCACTCTACTGTAAAGTGAACTCGGGCAGTCGCTTGAGTTCTCCTCCGGCCAGTGCTGATTCGTGTGCGAGAATTCCGGTGCACGTCCAGTTTGCCGATTGCACAGCATTTGGGAATGGATCGCGGTCTTCGGAGAGGGCTGTGAGAAACTCGTGCACCAGGTGGGGGTGAGACCCTCCGTGGCCGGCACCCTGGGTGAAGCTCAGATGTTCTTCGCCGTCTTCGCCACCGTAGACGCCGCCGGTCGTGAAGGGCGCGATCTCTTCGGGAAGGAGATGTGCATAGTCCGGGCACTCGACTTTCTCCGGGATCTCGGGCTCTGGCTTCTTGGCGGTGTGGAGCACGAGCGGTTCGCCTTCGATCAGCGGCCATTCCATCGATTTCTTGTCTCCGTAGACTTCAAAGCTCTCGCGATACTGGCGGGCGACGTCGAACAGGGAACGATAAATATAGCCCGTGAGGTCGGAGTCTTTGAATTTGATGTGCGTCGACTCTACGGCGAATGGTGAGTTGTAGCAGCTGTGCATTTCCTCGCGAATGGTACCTGAAGCGAAGCACGAGACGTATTCTGCCTGTCCCTTTGTCAGTCCGAGAACCGGGCCTACGCAGTGTGTTGCGTAGTGCATCGGCGGGAGCCCCGGCCAGTAGCCTGGCCAGCCGTCCATGTCCTGCTGGTGGCTGGCCTTAAGGAACTGCACTTTCCCCAGTTCACCCTTTTCGTACATCTCCTTGGCGAACAGAAATTCACGGGCGTAGACGACGGTTTCCATCATCATGTATTTCCGGCCCGTCTCTTTGCAGAGTTTGACGATGGTCTCACAGTCTTCCACTGAAGTAGCCATGGGCACCGTGCAGGCGACATGCTTGCCCGCCTTTAGTGCGGCAATCGACTGCTCGGCATGATTCGGAATCGGTGTGTTGATATGAACAAAGTCCACTTCGTGGTCCGTCAGAACGTCCTCGAATTTGGTGTAGCGGCGCGCGACATCATACTTGTCGCCTATTTCGTTCAGCGAGTCCTCTGATCGCTGACAGATCGCGTACATATTCGCCAGGGGATGGCGCTGGTAGATCGGGATGAATTCCGCGCCAAAACCCAAGCCAACAATTGCTACATTAAACTGCTTCTTATCATTCATTGTGGAGCGAATCTAACGAAGGTGAACCGGGAATGTAAACCGTAAAAAGGGCGGTTTATTCCAGTTCTGCCCGAGTGGGGATCGATGGCTGTGCACCGAGGCGGGTGACACAGATTCCGGCTGCCCGGATGGCGAAATTGCAGGCATTTCGTAGCGAGCTGCCCTGCGCCAATTCCGCTGCGACGGCCCCGCAAAAGCAATCGCCTGCACCCGTGGTATCTGCTACGGTTCCCGCAGGCTGGGCGGGCAGGCGACATTCTGAGCCGTCGACTTCCCGCACCAGGCAGCCGGATTCGCCGAGCGTGATCACGATCGCGCTGGCGGGATTTGATTCTGAAAGCCATTTCGCCAGGTGGCTGGGACTCGATTCGCCAGGGGAGGCACCTCCGATCTCTCGGCAGAGCGACCTTGCTTCGTGAGAGTTCGGAATCAACAGATCGACGAGCGGCAAAAGTTCGACGATCGCTTTGCAGTTTTCCGCCATGGCTGGAGCGGGATTAACAATCGTAAAAACGCCATGGGAGCGTGCACGCTCAAGTCCGCATCGCACGGCATCGAATCCGATTTCGAGGGATGTTAGGAAAATTTGGGCGGATTCAAAAATTGCTGCTTCGACGCTGTCTACAAATGCGCTGTCGACAGCAGCGTTCGCGCCGGAAGCCACACTGATCATGTTCTCACCAGTTCCTGATGCGTCAACCATGATGAGGGCAATGCCAGTCGCCGAATTTTCCGCTTTGAGCAAGCGGCTGACGTCGATGCCTTCGCCAGCCAGGGCTGCCCTGGCGTCCAGCCCAAAGCCATCGTCACCGACCGCTCCCAAAAATAGGACATCAGCCTCCGGTGCCAGTCGTTTTGCCGCGACCGCCTGATTCGCTCCTTTGCCTCCGTGAGCTTGAAAGAAACGGCCACCCGTTACGGTCTCGCCCGGCCTGGGAAGAGAGGATCCGCTAACAACAAGGTCGGTATTCAGGGAACCTAACACTACGATGTTTCGCTTCATTCGTTGGATGCCGCACGCGGTTTTCGATCGTCCAGCCACGGCAGGTTTGGAATGCTTAATGGTACCTGTTCAGCCCAGTCCGGCACGGGGAACCACCGTAGATTGCTCACCCTGGGGTAAGTCTCCCAGACGTCACCATTCCCTGTGACTCTGGCATCGCCGGTTTTTGTAAGAGACGCGTTTAGCTGCTCAACGAGCTGCTCCCTCAGTGCCGAATGCTCTGGGGCATCGGCGAGATTGTGCAGGCACGCGGGATCGCTGCGGACATCGTAGAGTTCAACGGATGGCCTGCGGTCGGTCGCGAGTTTCAGGAAGCGCGCGATGGATGGATCTTCGCGGTGCTCGACAAGGAAGGTCAGCGAAGGGCAGGCGTCGATGTCATGGTAACCGCCATAGTCCGGCCCGAGCTTGCTGGACGAGAGGTGGCCATCTTTTCCAAATTTTACGTTGGCAAATTTCTGCGCCGGTCCTGCTGGCCAGCGTTCTGGTTTGAAGTTGCGGATGAGCAGATACTGGTCGCTGCGGATGCAACGCTGTGGATACCCGAGCGAAAGGTAGCGCGAGGAAGAGTGTCGCTCGCGCGCGGCAAAAACAGCGGTTCTGTTAGGATCGAGTGTGCCGGACTCCGGTATCTTCAGCATGGGCAGCAGGCTTCGCCCGACTATTGGGTAAGGGATGGGAGGCGTCGTCCCTGTCGCCTCATAGATCGTTGCAGTGATGTCTGTAAAGCCGACGAGATCATTGATGGTGCGTCCTGATGGGACGCGCTTTCCCCATCGGATCGCCAGCGGCACATGAATGCCGAACTCAAAGCAGTTGGCTTTTGCACGCGGGAATGCCATGCCATTGTCAGAAGTGACGATGATCAGTGTATTGTCCAGCTCACCGGTTTGCTCCAGCAGATCCAGGATTTTGCCAAAGTCAGAATCGAAGCGTTCAATCTCCATCGCGTAGTCGAGCAAGTCGCTGCGGATTTCGGGCGTGTCGGGGAGGAAAGCGGGCACCTCGGCCTGCTCTAGTTTCTTGCCGGCTTTGAGGCCAGCGCCCTGCTCAAATGGGCGGTGGGGATCGTTGCTGCCAAACCAGAAACAGAAGGGTTTTGCCTCTGGACGTTGACTCAGAAATTCAGCAAATGCATCCGCGTATGAACCGGGTTTCGCCTTGCCACCAGCTCCACGAAACGCTGGGCCCGCTGGATTGTGATGGCGTCCCAGCTTCGCGAAATCACCCGGCGCCCAGCCTTTGCCGGTGAAGCCTACGAAATAACCGGCCTCAGCGAGCTTGTCGGTGTAAGTGACATACTTGGGATCAAAGTAACTGGCGTGCGTCCCCGCGTGTTCAATTTGCCAGGTATTGCGTCCGGTGAGCAAAGCGGCTCTCGATGGGCTACATCCTGGCGAAGCGCAGAATGCATTGTTGAACAGAACTCCTTCGCGAGCGATGCGATCAAAATGGGGCGTGGTCACCATCTTCGAGCCATAAGCCGAGGTGTGCGGCCACGACTGGTCATCGCTGATCGCAAGAAGCACATTCGGGCGATCCGCTCCAAGCGAAGAGGAGATCGTCATACAGGTGGTCAGGAGAGTGAATACAAACGCCTTGCTCATCCGACGAGCGTATGGGCTCGGCGTGGCGGCAGGCAAGCACAGACGAGATTCTCGAAATTACGTTGATCTGAGCCAGCCGGTAGTGGCAAGATCGGGCAAACCCACAACCAGTCCTACCAGATGTCCAATACTCCATCGCTCAATTCCTCCAGCCGTCGGCAATTTTTAACTGCAACCATGGGGGCGGCCGCCGGATCGCTGATCCTTGGGAATACTCGGGCGGCACCGAAGGTGGTAGGCGCGAACAATCGATTGCGGATTGCTGTGGCCGGAGCAAATGGCAGAGGCAAAAGCCACATCGGGGGCTGGATGGAGCAGGATAATGTGGAGATCGCCTACATCATTGATCCAGATGCAAAGGTGCGGGACCGGACGCTTGCCAACATTGAAAAGAAAACGGACGGCCCGTTTCGATGCAAGGGTGTCGCCGATGTGAGGGAGGCGCTGGACGATCCGGAGCTGGATGCCATTTCGATCGCCACGCCGAACCACTGGCATTCGCTGATGACAATCTGGGGGGCGCAGGCTGGGAAGCACGTGTATGTGGAGAAGCCGATGAGTCACGATGTGCACGAAGGCCGGATCGCGGTGGAGGCGCAACGGAAGTATGGCGTGGTGGTGCAGCATGGCACGCAGCGCCGCAGCGATGCGAAGATCGCGGGGCTGCATGAGGCGATTAAGGCCGGAAAGTTCGGCAGGTTGAAAATTTCGTACGGCTACTGTTGCAAGCCGCGCGGGTCGATTGGATTTGAGTTTCCGAAGCCACCTGCGGCAGATCTTGACTGGAATCTGTGGCGCGGCCCCGCTGTGATCCATCAGTACCACGACAACTACGTGCACTATGACTGGCACTGGTTCTGGGGCACTGGCAACGGGGATATGAACAATCAGGGGACGCATCAGCTGGACGTGGCGCGCTGGGCATTGGACGACGATCAGACGCATCCCGTTCGCGTGATGGGAATGGGCAATCGATTCCAGTGGAAAGACCAGGGCGAAACACCGAATACGATGTTTGCCGCAGCCGAGTATCCGAACGGGCAGTGGGTCTACTTTAACGTGCGCAACGTCAACTATGACGGCTATGAGCACCAGGTGGAGAATGAATATTACTTCGAGGACGGTGGCCGGATTGTCCGTGGAAAATACTATCCGAAGGGCAGCGACAAAGGCGAAGATTTGAGTATTGAGCCGGGCAAAGTAACCCCCGGCGGGAACTGGGGAAGCTTCATAGCTGCCTGCCGTGAGGGCAAGCCGGAGATGGCGAATGGAACCGCAATCGAAGCCCACAACGGCTGTGTTTTGGGGCATCTGATGAACAATTCCTATCGGCTCGGCCAGGAGGAGGCGTTCAACTCCAAGGCTGGCGGATTCGCGGAAGGTTCTGATCTGCACGAGCACTTCGGCCGGTTACACTCGATTATGAGTGACGGAGTGGGTCTGTCCGAAAAGGAGGATCGCTACATCGTCGGACCGTGGCTCACCTTTGACCCGAAATCCGAATCCCATACGGGCGAGTGCGCTGCCGATGCGAATCGACTACTGAAAGATGTCAACAGCCAGGGGTTCGAGATCCCGGATTTAAGCAAGATCTAGCCCACGCCGCTATCTGAAGCGTACTGCTTCGTATGATCGAATTCTGGCGGTATCAGCTGCAGCCAGTCGCGTCGCTCAACGCAAAGACCGGTGACGGCCTCTGCGAAGGCGCGCTGATCCGTGTGGGAGGTGGGCACGGCTGTGTTCATCCCTGGACGAGTCTTGGCGATAGACCGCTTTCGGAGCAGCTGCATTTGCTGGCGATTGGGAAACCAACGGCTCTGGGGGAAAGGGCGCTGCAGTGCTGCGCAATCGATGCTGCCGCCAGAGCGGAGAAGCGCAGTCTTTTCCGTGGATTGAAGGTACCCAGGAGCCACGTAACCGTTACGGAAGTCGATGCTCTTGCGGTCGCTGATCTGGCTAGCATTCGCGCTGCGGGCTTCGATTGTGTGAAGATTAAGCTCGGGGCCGATGCTGAACGTGGTGCCTGTCAGATCAACGCACTTGCAGATCGCTGGCGATCGAGTAATCCCCCGGTAAGGATCCGCCTGGATTTTAACGGAACGCTGAATCCTGACGGCTTGCGACGGTTTTCCCAAAGGCTCCGTTCTCACACCAGCGACCTCATCGACTTTGTCGAAGACCCATTCCCATACGAGCCCCTGCTCTGGCAGCAGCTCCAGCTGGAAACAGGACTGCGGTTCGCGCTCGATCGGAATTCCGAAAGATTCGCCGCAGATCCGGCTTTTCCTGTGCGCGTGTGGAAGCCGGCTTGTTCTCCGCCGCCAATTTCCTCCAGTAGCGAGCGATTGGTCATCACTTCGTGCATGGACCATGCGATTGGCCAACTGTTCGCGGCATACGAGGCATCTGTTTTTCCTGGCGAAGTCGATACGTGCGGTCTGCTCACGCATCCGGTCTTTTGCGAGGATCCGTTTTTCCGGCAGTTGCGGATTGAGGATGCCCGCCTTGTTCCTCCTCCCGGGCCAGGTTTGGGATTTGGTGCTATGTTGGCAGTTTTGCCATGGAAAGCCCTTACCTGACCACTGCTTCCGACTTCTGGAGTGAGGCTGAAGCGAATACTGTCCTGCTGAATCCCCGCCTTCCGGCTGCGGCCGAAGTGTCAGCACCGCTGGCGGCTGCTGCCGATGCTGCCGGGCTTTTTGGGCACATTGTGTTTGCTACATCGGGAACCACGGGGAATCCAAAATTTGCCTGCCTGTCTCGGCGGGCGCTTCTGGCTTCCGCAAAGGCCGTGAACCAGCACCTTCAGGTGAGTGAGGCAGACCGCTGGTTCTGTGCGCTTCCATCATTCCATGTGGGAGGTCTCGGAATCTGGGCCAGAGCCTACTCGGCATCCATTCCTGTAACGATGTTGCGTGGCAGGTGGGACGCTGCGGAGTTTGTTAGCCAGATTGACGCGGTGGCAGCCACGCTCACATCGGTGGTGCCAACGCAGGTGCATGATCTTGTTCGCCAGGGTGAAGTGTGTCCCAAATCGATGAGGGCGGTTCTGGTGGGCGGCGGGGCACTGGCACCCGATCTTCGCGCAAAAGCCGAGGCCCTGGGGTGGCCGCTTCTGGAGACTTTCGGCATGACGGAATCCGCTTCCCAGATCGCCACGGAGTTCCTGCATGGGCATGGCTCCTTTCAAAATGCCGGGCTCCCAATTTTGCCAATCTGGGAGGCGCGACTTTCGTTGCACGGAGTTCTGGAAATTAGGGGGACTGCTTTATTTTCAGGTTATCTCGTGCGATCTCACGTGAATTCCGGGTTTACCTTTTCTTCGCCGATCTCACGGGACGGATGGTTTGTCACCAGCGATCGCGTTGAACTGGTTGAAAATGGCAGGTGTCTAATCCCTAAAACGCGTGCCGATTCCGTGGTTAAAGTATTTGGGGAAAACGTTGATACTAAGGCTGTTCAAATGGCTCTCAATGCTCTGGAAATCACCGTAGTAGTGGTGGCATTGGCAGATCCAAGAAGTGGCAAACGTCTTGTCGCCGTGATCGACCGCGAAGCGGCATCCGACGTGAAAAAAATTGAGCAAGCTTTGGCGGCTTACAATCGCACTGCAGTCCCTCCAGAACGGGTGAATCAGCTCGCAATCGTGCCGATTATTCCAACTTCCGAATTGGGAAAAGTTGCGGATCATCAAGTGATTAGCGCACTTTTGCACATGAATAATTTTAGAAATATTAACTAAACAAAAGCGACTTGTTAACAAATTATCGCGCTTGCTAACTAACTTAAGTTAACTAAATTGTGAGAATATTCGCAAGTTTATCCTCTTGACCTTGCGACTTCCAAGAGGCAGGGTCGGATCTCGATTATTTTACAAAAACGACATCCAACAAGCCTCTATGAATAAATTTTTAGCACTTCTAATCTCGACTTCTAGTTTAGCTGGAACGGCGGTAGCTGGGACGTTTTACTACGATGCACCGAGCGGGAAGGCGCCAATTGCTCCTCCGATGGATCCGACCGAAATGGTGAGTACCTGCGCGACTGATTACTTCGATTATGATTTTCTTGATATTGAGTATAATTTCACCGATTTCGACGATGATTTCCTTGATGATTCCAATGGAATTTCAGTGGGCTTCTCAAAGACGCTGACCGACTTCACATTCGTCACATTGGGTGGGTTATGGGAGCCTGTGGAAGGGATCGAGGGTGACGATGACGTTGATTTCTGGTCGTTCTCTGCAGGTGCCGGAATGATTTTCCCGCTGTCCGACCGCGTTCATCTGGTGGCGGAAGGGGGGCTCTTCTACGGATTTGAGACTGGAAGCGATGATGATAATGGCTCGCTGGGTGGCTACGCCGGGCCCTCCTTGCGCGTCGGGATCACCCGGGCGATCGAGGGGTTTGCCTCCGTGAACTACATCGTCGACGACGAGACTGACCAGTTTGAGTATTCCGCCGGAACGGTGCTTCGCATTACTCGCGCTCTAGGATTGAAAGCAGAATGGAGCTGGAATGATGACGAGCAGACCGTAGGCGTGGGCGTGCGCTTGGCATTTTAGCCTGAGACAGATTTTTTCTTAGTTGTAGTAGTTGTTGATGCGAGCGGGAGTTCCCACCTGGAGTGGGACTCCCGTTGGCATTTTTTTGCGTGTGGCATAGCATACGGTTGCAGCAGTAGGAATCTGCGCCTGAGGACGAATCTTTCTTGATCCGACGAGAGCCTTGTTCCAATGCAGAGGGAGCGGTTCTCGTGAACGGATCGCGTTTTTCATCCCAACTACCTTTCTCATGAGTACTGAATCCTCCACCTACAATATTGCAGTTCTAGCCGGCGACGGCATTGGCCCGGAAGTCATGAACGTGACGTTGAGCCTTCTGGACGCGACTGCTAAAAAGCATGGATTTTCCCTCGGCTATAGTGAGCAGCCTGTAGGAGGCGCTGCGATCGATGACGTGGGGAAAGCGCTGCCTCAGTCGACGGTGGATGCCTGCGAGGCATCGGACGCGATACTTTTCGGCTCCGTCGGTGGGCCAAAGTGGGAAAGTCTGCCTCCAGCGGAGCAACCCGAGCGCGCAGCTCTGCTTCCCTTGCGCAAGCACTTTGGGCTCTTTGCAAATCTGCGCCCCTCCGTGTGCTACCCGACGCTCACTCATGCTTCACCGGTAAAGGAATCAATCATCGCTGGCGGTTTTAACGTCCTGTGTGTCCGTGAGCTGACGGGTGGCATCTATTTTGGCGAACCTAAAAGCATTTCGGAAGTCGATGGCGAGGAAATGGCAATCGATACCATGGTTTACCGCACCAGTGAGATTGACCGGATCGCGCGTGTTGCTTTTACCGCAGCGCAGGGCAGGGGGAAGAAGGTGACATCGATCGACAAGGCCAACGTGTTGCAAAACGGTGTGCTCTGGCGCAGAACGGTTGAGGCCGTGGCAAAGGATTTCCCTGACGTTGAACTCAGCCACCTTTATGTCGACAATGCCGCCATGCAGCTGATCAATCGCCCCAAGGATTTTGACGTGGTGCTCGCTCCCAACCTTTTCGGCGATATTCTCAGCGACGAAATGGCGATGATCGCTGGCTCTCTCGGAATGCTGGCGAGCGCAAGCCTTGGCAAAGCGAAGGGCGATGGGCTTTACTTCGGACTGTTCGAACCGAGCGGGGGATCTGCGCCAGATATTGCAGGCAAAGGCATAGCCAATCCCATCGCCCAGATTCTTTCCGCCGCGATGATGCTGAGGTTCGCTCTCGGCGAAGCTGCCGCTGCTGAGAATCTGGAGGCCGCAGTGCAAAAAGCAATAGACGACGGCTTCCGAACCGGTGACATCTACCGCGAAGGTGACGCGGCAAACAAGGTAGGCACAGAGGCAATGGCAACTGCGATTAGCGAGCGGCTGTAGCTTGGAATCTAAGGGGACTCGAACCAACTATGCTGCCCATTTCTTCCCGATTTGGGCAGCTTAATCGGATCCCTTCAATCACCTTTCAACCCAGGTACATGGGATCGACATCGATGACTACGAATACCTCCTCGGGGAATGTCATTTTCTCCATGATGGTGTTCAGGTAGCGGGTCACGGTGGGCGCGGACTTGGCGCGCATCATGAGCTGGAATCGGTATTGATCCGCAGCTTTTACGAGAGGTGACGGTGCAGGATTTCCCAGCAAAATGGCTGGCGGCAGTTCTTTCTCAAGCCGCTTGTGCAATGTCTCCAGAGTGAACTCCGCCATGCGTTCGTTGGTGGAGCGCACGGTGATCAGTACGCAGTGAGAGAACGGAGGGAAGCTGCAAAGCTTGCGCATTTCGAGCTCCTGCTCGGCAAATCCATCGAAGTTGTGGTGGCGGGCAAACTGTACTGCCGGGTGATGTGGAGTGAATGTCTGCACAAAAACTTCGCCCTTCATTTCTCCACGTCCGGCACGCCCAGCTACCTGGGTGAGAAGCTGAAAAGTGCGTTCCCCGGAGCGAAAGTCCGGCATGTGCAATCCAAGATCGGCATTCAATACGCCGACCAGGGTCACATTTGGAAAGTGCAGGCCTTTGGCGATCATTTGAGTTCCGACAAGGATGTCCAGCTTGCCGGACTTGAAGGCGGCAAGGGTTTCCCGCAGCTGGTTTTTGCGCTGCATGGTGTCCGCATCGACGCGGGCGACCCGGGCTTTCGGGAAAACTTTGCCGACTGCCTCGGCGACACGTTCGGTTCCGTAGCCCTGGAGTCGAACAGACGGATCTCCGCAATCGGGGCACTTGCGCGGCATGAGCTTGCGAAAGCCGCAGATATGACAGACGAGTTTGTCTTCCGATTGGTGGAATGTTAGGGAGCTGGCGCAGTGGTTGCACTTGGCTACGAATCCGCAGCCCTGGCAGACGAACGAGGTGGCGAAGCCGCGTCTGTTCAGGAAGAAGATGACCTGCTCCGAATCTTCCAATCGTTTATCGACCGCGATGCGCAGCTTTTCAGAAAAAATGCCGGGCATCCCTTTTTGCAGCCGCTTGCCCTCGAGCCGCATGTCGATGACACGGATGAGCGGTAGCTGGCAGTCATCGGCACGCTGGTCGAGTCGAAGCATTGTGTACTTTCCGCTCAGAGCGTTCTGATACGATTCCAGCCCGGGAGTGGCACTGCCGAGCAGGACGACGGCTCCTTCCATTTTTCCACGCACAACGGCAATATCCCGGGCTTGGTAGCGCGGAGGATTCTCCTGTTTGTAGGTCGTCTCATGTTCCTCGTCGACCACGATGATTCCGAGGTTTTCGAGTGGCGCGAAAATAGCGCTGCGTGCACCAATGACAATCCTGGCCTGTCGCCGATGAATTTTGTGCCACTCGTCATGGCGTTCTCCTGCCGACAGGTGGCTGTGAAATATTGCAATTTCCGACTGCATGGAGGCGAAGCGCGTCTTGAAGCGATCGACCGTTTGAGGCGTAAGCGAAATCTCTGGAACGAGCACGAGCGCCGTCTTTCCGGCATTGAGCGCGGCTTGGATCGCCTGCAAATAGATCTCAGTCTTGCCGCTCCCCGTGACTCCGAACAGGAGAATCGGTGGCGCTTCAGAGGGATTCTCCAGTGCGGAGAGGACTGTTTCCATTGCCACTTCCTGCTCCGGGTTCAGTGCGAGCGGCTCGCTGCCGATGAAATGAACGCCCTCGTGCGGATCGCGGCCCACTTCCTGCAGTGCCACGGTAACCACCCCTTTTTTCTCAAGTGCACGGACAGATGCTGCCGCGAGCTTCGACATTGCAACTGGCTCAGTGCTCTGCTGCAACTTGACGATGACTTCAGCCTGGCGCGGGGCTTTCTGTTCCAAAGCAGCAAGTTCGTCGACGCTGATTTCGCGCGCCAGGGATACGACATTGATCTCTCTGAATGCCGTGACATCAGAACGCACCGCTTCCGGTAAGAGGCTGCGCATGACTGATTCCATCGGGGCGCGGTAGTAAGAGCTGATCCAACGTCCGAGTTCGACCAGCTTTCTGGTGAGCACCGGGTGATCGTCGATGAGATCGGTGATGTCCTTGAGTCGAAATTTTCCCTCGTCCGGCAGCGTTTCGACTTCCAGCACTGTGCCTGTGGCTCTACGGTTGCGCAGGGGAATGCGAACGCGCGATCCGATCTGGACGCGGGGGACCAGCGCCTCGGGAACGGAGTAGTTGAACTCAAGTTCCGACGGCCCGTCGACTAACACGCGTACTGAATGACGTGGACGCATCAAGGCGCACCCTACGGAGGGCAGAATGAATCGGCAATGCGAGAATTCGCTCAGTCTGCGCCGACTAGAAGATCGATTCCTCGATGGAGATCACGTCACCATCGATAATCGCAACCTGGCGGGATTTCGAAAGTTTGGCCATGTCCCGCGCGTTGAACGTTCGGGTGACATCCTTGCCGTCGACCTTGCGTTTGACTGTCACTTTCTTCTCGTTCGCCTTGCTTGTGTAGCCGCCAGCCATGCCAATTGCCTGCACCAGCGTGATGAATTCGTAATCGGGAATCTGATAGACTCCAGGCTTTGACACCTGTCCCAGCACGGTGAAATTCCGCTTTGCCACATCGGCGACGGAGACATTGACCTGTGGGTTGACGAGATACCCATCCGCGTAGGCTGTCTTGATGCGCTGGGCTGCAAGGTTAGGGCTGAGACCGAGTACCTGGATCGGACCGACGAGTGGTAGAACCACCAGGCCTTCCTTGGACACACGGGTCTTGAGGCTGAGATCGTCTTCCTGAAACACTTTCACCTCAATGGTATCGTTCGCACGAATTTTGTAGTCGTCAGCAGCGGTTGCTGACGGTGGCGCAACGATGCCCGCCGAGGCGAAGAAGGCCACGAAGCAGGCGCTGATAAGGTGGTTCCTGAGGAAGGTTGGCATGCCTGTTGGTATGTTAGAAAGAACTATCTAAGATACTCCGCACTGGGGATTCGTCAAAATTGCGTTCCAAGTGAAATGCCGACGCGGTTGACATCGTAGGAGAAAGTGTCCGAGCTGGTGTTTTTACGGTATTCGTAAAACAGGTCGGCATTCACGTGCTCACGTTCATAGCGGAGTCCCGGCCGTATTGAGTAGAAATCGTCCTCGCGACTGGAGTCACCATCACCAGATGCACTCTCGTAGCCGTAGCGATCGTACCCTGCATCGAGTGTAAACTTGAAGCGATCCGTCAACCGCTGGGATCCGGTCACGCCGACTCCGGTGCGCACATAGTTTTGGCCACCGAGCGAACCGGACGGCTGAATCTCGCGGGTGAGACGAAGCCCGACTTCAGTGCCTTCCTGGGGCGTGGTATTGAGCGCAAGCTGAACCACGGGGGTGATTCTGTCAGCTGCATCGGTTTGCCTGAAATCTGCGCCACCTTCGGCTGTAAATTGAGTTTTCGACGTGACCTGCGCCCGCATGCGGAGCAACGCCCGTTGGAAGTCTTGCGCTCCCGCTCCATCGACATCCAGTTTTCCCGCAGCCACTCCGGCGGACAGGTGAGTCTTGTCCGTCGCCTCGTAGTCGACATAGAGTTGCCCGCTCGACTCTCTGGAATCGAACGCGTAGTCAGCGTCATAGCGGCGGTCGGTGTAGCGGCCGGTGATCTCGGCACGGGTTCGAGCGGTGAATGCGTAGGCCAGCATCAGTTCGACATTGCCTACCTGTGCATCGACACGCTCGCCAAAGTCGGGATTGCCTCCGCTGGTTTTACGGTAGGAGCCCCTCACAGCACCGGTGGTGCGGTTCGCTGCGTATTGCACTTCGAATTCCGCATCGTGGTCGATGCTGTTTTCCTCCGAGTGCTCGACGAAGACGTAGGCCTGTGGCGTGTATTCCGCTTTGACCCGCGATGCATAAGCCGCATTGAAGTTTCCTGCTTGAACCGATGTGGTCGCGCTAGTGCTGAAAATGGTGTCGCTCTCTTTCTTGCTCGCGCTGATGAAAACGTTGTCGTCCCAGGTCGCACCGGTCTGTGCTTTGATCTTCACCCTGGGTTTTCCAAACGAGGCAGTGGCGCTGCGATCTGCTTCCCTCTTGTCGTAAGCTGCTTCGATCTCCGGAATCGACGGCGGTCGGGGACCAGGCAGTGTTTGCCGACGCTGATTACGTGGTACCTCTGCAGGATCATGTTCCCAGGCAGTTACAGTATTCTCAGGGGAATCCACGGCGTTGATCAAAGAGGTGCCATCAGCGCCAGGGGCAAGATCTTCAAGTTCATCCAGATCTTTGATTCCGAGCGCTTCAAGATTCGCGGTTGCACCTGGGGCTGTCAGCAGTTCGGGATCAACGGCAGCCCCAGATGGTTCGATCCTCCTAATGGTTTCACTGTCGTCTACCACCGCCTCATAGGGTACGTTCTGTCCTAGGCAGATAGTGGCTAACTGACACAAAAGAAACAGCTTAACGAGTTTGAATCTAGCCATTCGCCAGTTCATTGAGCTTGGGTGGTGATAGTTGAAAATCTCCATTTAATTGTGGAAATTATAATAAAACGATCTAATTTAAGGTGCTGACAGTTGTGGATTCTTAAGAATCTAACATCGATAGGCGTTGGAATCACTGAAAATTATAACTATTTCTTGAAATTATAGAAGATGCGAATAACCGGATTGCAGCTGGATATCGCTTGGGAAGCCAAGGTGCAGAACCAAACACGAATCGAAGGGATCATTGGCAGCGCTGGAGCCGACGATTTGTTGGTCTTGCCGGAGATGTTTTCGACCGGTTTCACGATGAATTCTGCTGCAGCCGCAGAGGAGGAGGGGGGGGCAACTGAGCAATGGCTATCCTCCCTGGCACGCAAGCTGGGTTGCGCCGTGATGGGTGGGAATGTTAGAGAGTCAACAGATGGCAGATGCTTCAACGAATCACTCACTTACACAAGCGATGGGATGCTGGCTTGCCGCTATCAGAAGATTCACCCCTTTTCTCTGGGTGAAGAGGACAAGCACTATGCGGCAGGGACTGAGGTGAAGAGCTTCGCTCTCGGAAATGCAGTGATCGCCCCATTCATTTGCTACGATCTGCGCTTTCCCGAAGCATTTCGCCTGGCGAGCAAGTCAGGGGCAAACCTGATCGCAGTGATTGCCAACTGGCCATCAAAGCGCATCCAGCACTGGGTGACGCTTCTTCAGGCGCGGGCGATTGAGAACCTCGCCTATGTGATCGGCGTCAACCGCACGGGCAAGGATCCCCATCTGGAATACACCGGCCGCAGTGTCATTGTAGACTACATGGGCGAGATCATCGCGGACGCCGGAAGTGATGAAGGTCTCATCTCGGCTGATCTGAATTTTGAAGAGCTCAACCGCTGGAGAGACAGCTTCCCAGCCCTGCGTGATCGAAAGCTCTAGTATGAGTATGTCATCGACGAATCACTTTAAGTCTCCACGTCCCGGCATCCCTGACGCTTGGTGTGGCTCCAAAGCTTCCTATCCATCGGACAAAGGAATTGGCGAAGTCTTCACTGAAGTGGCCGCCCGCTATCCCGATCGGGTTGCTGTGCGACACCGTGAAGAGGTGCTTAGCTATAGGGACTTGCAGATTGCTTCGGATACGTTTGCTGCCAGCCTGATTGCTGCGGGGGTACAGCCTGGCGATATGGTGGGCGTCGCCCCCGATCGGCGGGTTGAACTGCCGGTGGTATTGTTAGGGATTATCAAAGCTGGTGCTGCCTACATGCCGCTGGATGCATCCTATCCTCTGGAGCGACTCAAGTTCATGGTAGCTGACACAGGGATTCGAATTCTAGTCGGAGAGTTTCAGGAGCTGACTTCCAAGCGCAGAGACCTTGTTTCCGTTCCCTGGAGTGCTGGAAGCGGGGAGCACTGTGAAACGCTGCCAGAAGTCGACGGCAGTGCACCTGCTTATGTGATGTACACTTCCGGATCGACGGGCCAGCCAAAGGGCACGGTGATCCCGCATCGGGCCGTGCTCCGTTTGGTAATTGGTCAGAATTTCATGGACCTCGGCCCGGATGAGCGTATCCTGCAGTATGCGCCAGTTGCCTTTGATGCATCGACGCTTGAGATATGGGGGGCGCTCTTACACGGTGGCGAACTGGTCATCATGCCGAACGATGATCCGTCACTCCGCGCACTGGGGCGCGCGATCGACGACTATAAGATCACTACGATGTGGCTCACCGCTGGGCTCTTCAATGCGATGGTCGATGACCGGTCTGAAGATCTAGGGAAGCTGCGCCAGTTGCTGACGGGAGGCGATGTCGTCTCGCCCGCACGTACTGCAAGAATGCTGCGAGCATTCCCGGATCTCAAACTCATCAACGGTTACGGGCCGACTGAGAACACCACGTTCACTTGTTGTCACCGCATAACTATCAGTGATTCAGAGGGCGGGGGCTCGTTGCCGATTGGGCGTCCAGTGTCGAATACTTCTATATTCATTCTTGATGATCAACTCAAACCGGTGGCCGCTGGTGAACAAGGTGAACTCTGCGCTGGCGGTGATGGTCTCGCTATCGGTTACTGGAACCGGCCCGATCTCACAGCAGAAAGATTCGTCACAGCACCATGGGATCCAGGCATTAGGCTTTATCGCACTGGCGATCTCGCGCGATTCAAAGAGGATGGCCTCATCGAATTCCTTGGCCGGATGGATCAGCAGGTGAAGATTCGCGGATTCCGGATTGAGCTGGATGAAATTGAAGAGGCCCTGGAGCAATTCGTTGGTGTCAGCCAGGCCTCCGTGGTTGCTCACGCACCCGTCGACGGGGCAGAGAAAGTGCTGATCGCATTTTATGTAGGTGACGGTGTAGTCGAGCGGCATGCTTTGATTGCGTTCCTCGGTGAGAGATTGCCCGCTTACATGGTGCCGACCATTTTTCACAAGGTGGAGGCGATGCCGCTTACGACGAATGGTAAGATCGACCGCAAGGAGTTGCTGGCTACCCGAGAGGAATCGAGTGCGCCTGAACCATTCAAGGGCGATGCCATTGCTCAGACGATTGCAAGTGCCTTTGCAACAGTGTTAGGGAGCGATACGGTTCCTGACAATGTCAATTTTTTCGACCTCGGAGTGAGCTCTCTGCATGTCGCCCGAATTCATGAGAAAGTGCAGACTGCGTTGAAACGCGAGTTTCCCATTACCGATTTCTTCCAGTTTACGACGATTGCGAAATTGGCACAACACATTGCTGGAGAGGGGTCTGTAAGCCAATCGGTGAGCCGATCTGAGCACTCCGAGAGCGGCTTGATCGCAGTTGTGGGAATGGCCGGTCGGTTCCCGGGAGCGCCGGATGTAGAAACCTTCTGGGAAAAACTCTGTGCAGGCGAAGAAATGATCAGTCACTTCTCTGAAGAGGAACTCGACTATTCAAACCAAAAGGCCCCAGGAGCAGATCCAGATGGCGTCTATGTGCGTTCTCGGAGCATCATCGAGGGGAGCGATCTTTTTGATGCGCGCCATTTTGGAATCCCACCAAAGGAGGCAGAGTCGCTCGACCCACAGCATCGGGTGCTGCTCGAAGTCGCGCAGGAGGCGCTCGAATCCGCAGGGTGCGATCCAGATCGGTTCAATGGGAAAATTGGATTCTTTTCAGGCTCCAGTCAGAACTCATACCTGCTGAACAATCTTCTCGGGAATCGCGAATTCACCCAGCAGCTCGCGGCAGGATACCCGGTGTCGAACTTCTCTGTCATGTTCGGCAATGACAAAGATTTCCTGCCAACGAGGATTGCCTATAAACTGAATTTGAAGGGTCAGGCCATGGCCATTCAATGTGCCTGTTCGACTTCACTCGTTGCGATCGCGGAAGCCTGCAAGAATCTCCAATCGAACCACTGCGACATGGCGCTCGCAGGCGGGATCTCCCTCACATTCCCACGAAAAAGGGACTATCTCTACACGCCTGACGGGATGGCCTCGAAGGACGGTCACTGCAGGGCTTTCGACAAAGATGCGACGGGAACGGTTTTTGGGGAAGGTGCGGGGCTCGTTGCTCTTAAACGCCTTGAGGATGCTGAGCGTGATGGCGATCGCATTCTGGCTGTCGTGCGTGGATTCGCTCTGAACAATGATGGCGCCGACAAGGCGGGGTATGCTGCGCCCAGTATCAATGGTCAATCGAATGTGATTCGGGAGGCGCATGCCGCAGCAGGAGTCGATGCCGAATCGATCAGCTACATTGAGGCGCACGGAACTGGAACGCCGCTGGGGGACCCAATTGAAATCGCCGGACTGAAGCATGCTTTTTCGGCAACGACCGACAAGAAACAATTCTGCGCGATTGGAACTGGCAAGACCAACGTAGGGCATCTCGACATTGCAGCCGGCGTTACCGGGTTCATCAAGACCGTGATGTCATTGCATCATCGGAAACTGCCTCCGCTGTTGCACTTCAAGCAAGCGAATCCAAAGATCGATTTTGAGAACTCGCCGTTCTTTCCGGTAACCGAACTTACTGACTGGTCTGGCGATGATTCTACTCCACGGAGGGCAGGGATCAGCGCCTTCGGTGTGGGCGGAACAAATGTTCACATGATCCTTGAAGAGGCCCCGGTCCGCTCTCCGTCGCAGGTTAGGGTTTCTGAACCACAGATCTTCCCTTTGTCCGGGACATCGAAGGAAGCGGTCGAGGAAAGCATCGTCCGTCTGGGCGCATTCGCTGCCACCCACCCGGATGGCAACGCAGCTGATGTGGCGGCCACTCTGCAACTTGGACGGCGAGTCTATGCGCATCGTACCTGGGTTACGGCGGATGCAAAAATGTCGGCTATCGTGGATTCGTGCAAGAAACAGAGTGATCGTCGTATATTGCAGAACGATAAGAGCTTGGGGAAAGTGTGTATGTTGTTTCCGGGGCAGGGCTCGCAGCATCCCGGGATGGCAAGTGATGTCTATCGAACATTTCCGGTGTTCAGAAATGCTCTCGATCAGTGCGCGGAAATCCTATGCGATGAGATTGGAGAAGACATTCGCAAGCAGATTTATCCCGAGGCATCGCATGCACAGGCGGCGGCAGACAGGCTGAAAAATACAAGCTTGGCTCAGCCCGCGATTTTCTCGATTGAGTACTCGCTGATGCGTCAATGGATGCACTGGGGGATCGAACCTTCATGCATGGTGGGACATAGTATCGGCGAGTTTGCAGCAGCTTGCACGGCCGGAGTTTTCTCTGTTGAAGAGGCTCTGAGGCTGATCGCTCTCCGGGGCAAGCTGATGGCAGATCTTCCTGGCGGCGCAATGCTCTCAGTGCGCCTGTGTGAGGAAAGGGCTCTTGCTTATCTGGAAAACACGGAGCTTGATCTGGCAGCCGTGAATGGTGGGATGTC
Source organism: Verrucomicrobiia bacterium (assembly GCA_020439995.1). Classification (GTDB taxonomy): domain Bacteria; phylum Verrucomicrobiota; class Verrucomicrobiia; order Verrucomicrobiales; family DEV007; genus JAGROY01. The sequence continues at coordinate 15,003 of JAGROY010000112.1, read as the reverse complement.
CTGTGTCGTTGCCGGGGCTGACAGTGCGGCAAAAGAGTTTATCCAGCGCTTGGAATCGGATGGTGTGATTGTTAAGCCGCTGCATACCTCTCATGCTTTCCATTCACGGATGATGGATCCCATCGTGCCCGCATTCGAAGCTGCGGTGGCCAGGGTGAAGCTTGCAGCTCCCTCGGCTCGTATACTTTCGACTGTAACGAACGACTGGTTGTCCGCGAAGGAGGCGACTGACCCGCACTACTGGGCAGCCCACTTGCGTAAGCCCGTCCGATTCTTCGGTGCAGCCGAGCAGCTTTGGAAGATGTCTGACACCATTCTGCTGGAAGTGGGGCCGGGACGGACGCTTGCGACACTGGCCGGACAGAATCCTGAACGGAAATCCAGTCAAGTGGCGCTGGCCACGCTCCCACATCCGTCCAGTAATGATCGTAGCGATCTTCACATGCTCAATACCTTAGGGGAAATGTGGGCGCGCGGGTTGATGGTCGACTGGAGCCGACTTCATGAGGGCAAGATCGTTCGCAAAGCTGACGCACCAACCTATGCCTTCCAACGAAAGCGCTTCTGGGTGGAGCCCGTTCCCGCAGCCACGCACCCAGTCCCACCTTTACCAATGAATAGCTGGCCGACTCCAGCAACGCCGGGGATCCCACCGATTCCCCAGACCTTTTTCATGCCAACTGCCCAAGCCGCAGTGGAACCCAATTCGAGTTTGATCAACGAGACACAGACAATGAGTGAAAATCTATCTCAACCAACAGCGGGCGCTAGTTTCAAACAGCGCTTGGAATGTGAACTGAAAGACGTGCTGAGTGAGCTCTCAGGAGTTGACCCTGATGAAATGGATCCGACGGCATCGTTTCTCGAAATGGGATTTGATTCGCTGTTGCTCACCCAGGCGGGTAAGGAATTGAAAGATGCATTTGGAGTCAATGTTAGTCTGCGTCAATTGATTGATGAGTTTACCTGTATTGATGCGCTGACCCGCTATCTCGAAGGGAAAGTAGAGGCCTCAAAGTTTGCTGGCACCGCTACTCCCGTAGCAAGTGCCAATGCCACTCCGAACCCGGTACCCGCTAATCCAGTGATGAATGCCGCGATGCAGCCAGGGCAGGAGCAGTGGGCACAGCCCCAGATGCAGCAGCAGCCTGTCGGATACAATCCGTACATGAATCCGTGGATGCCTCAGCCGCAGATGATGCATCCCATGCAAATCGCACAAATGCAGATGCACCTGGCTCAGATGGCGCAAATGACGCAAATGGCCATGTCCCCTCAAATGGGAATGATGCCACAGTGGCCGCAAATGCCGGTATCAGCGCCGCCACCAGCTGCCGCGGAGGATCAGTCGCAACCTGTTCAACAGCAGGATCCTTTAGTGGAAAATAAAGCGGAATCTGAACCGCCTGCTGTACCGGTAAAATTTGGGCCTGCGACAGTCATTGATCGTACCAACAACGATGAGGACATGACCAAGAGTCAGCGGCTCTTTCTCGACGACTTAGTCAAGCGGTACACTGAACGGACCGCGAAGTCGAAGGCGCTGACGCAAGAATATCGGCAGTGGCACGCGGATCCTCGGACTGCTTCGGGATTTAACAGAGCATGGAAGGAAATGGTCTACCAGATCATCACGGTGCGTTCCAAAGGCTCGCGTCTTCTGGATACCGATGGGAACGAATACATCGATATCCTGAATGGATTCGGCCCAGGGTTCCTCGGGCATTCGCCTGATTTCATCATGGATGCGATTCGGGATCAACTTGAGATGGGCTTCGAAGTCGGGCCGCAGTGTATGCTTGCCCTGGAGGCGTCGAAGTTGTTCTGCGAGGTCACGGGCAATGAACGTGCCAGTTTTGTTAACACTGGTTCCGAAGCGGTTCAGGCGGCAATGCGACTGGCGAGGACGGTCACTGGCCGCGACAAGATTGTGATTTTCGCTCGCGACTATCATGGCAATTTTGATGAAGTGTTAGTGCGAGGAGCGAACAAGGGAGGGAACTTGAAATCCTTGCCTGTCGCCCCGGGAATCTCCAAGCGTGCTGTCGCCGACATGATTGTCCTTCCCTACGGAACGGAAGAATCGCTGGAGATCATTCGTGAATATGCGGATACGCTCGCAGCAGTGATCGTGGAGCCGGTGCAGAGTCGCCGTCCTGAATTTCAACCGCGGGAGTTCATCCGTGAGGTGCGCGAAATTACACGCAATTCCGGGACGTTATTTGTTTTTGATGAAGTAGTTACGGGGTTCCGGTCAGGGCCAAAAGGTGCCCAGGAATTCTACGGAGTAGACGCTGATCTTGCGACCTATGGCAAAGTGGTAGGAGGAGGCATGCCGCTCGGTGTAGTAGCCGGAAAGGCGGAATTCATGGACACCTTTGATGGCGGAATGTGGCAGTACGGCGACGATTCCTTCCCTGAGAAGCCGGTGACGTTCTTCGCGGGAACTTTCGTTCGCCATCCGCTGGCAATGGCTACTGTGAAGGCGATGCTTCAGTTCTTTAAAGAGCAGACGCCACACTTCTGGGCAACTGTGAACGCCAAAGGCAACAAGCTGGCCAAGACGGTCGACAGTTTCTTCGTGGAAGAGGGCTTCCCCGTGCGCATGCCAAACTTCGGTTCGCTGATGTTTGTGCGAATGGGCGAGGACGAGAAATACGGCAATCTGATGTTTTACAATCTTCGCTCGAAGGGGGTGTTCATGCTTGAGGGATTCCCGTCTTACGTGACATCCGCTCACAGCGATGAAGATCTCGACTACGTGATCGATGCCTTTAAGCAGTCAGCAAACGAGATGCGCGAGGCAGGATTCTTTAAAGCCGCAAAGCCGATGAGTGGCGGATGTGGGGAGAGACTGATGAGTCCGCCACCGATTCTGTCAGCGATTCCATCGAACCGATCGATCGAACCGGAGGCACAGCTTGTGGAGCAAGGTGTAAAAAAGTCTCTGGCTCCGTTGCGCGTCTCAACGACAGAGCCGCAGCGGGAGATCTATCTGGCCTCTCGGCTTAGCGATGCGTGCTCGTGCGCATTCAATGAGTCAGCTTCACTGACGCTGACCGGTGCGCTCGACATTGCCAAACTGGAAGAAGCATTCTTCACGATTGTGCAGCGGCACGATTGCCTGCGGGCGACTTTTGCTGATGACGGTGCGACGATGCTCGTTCACGCGAGTGCAGGAGTACCGTTTGAGATGGTGGACTTGTCGGCTGATGGAACCATGAGCCTGGCTGAATTGTTGAGGTGCGAAGTCAGTGAGGCTTTTGATCTCGAGCTGGGGCCACTCTTGAAAGCGAAGCTGGTCAGATGCTCGGAAATGCATCACATTCTGGTAGTTACAGGGCATCACATCGTGTTGGATGGATGGTCGTTCAATGTGCTCGCCGAGGAATTGAGTGCCTTGTACTCTGCCAGTGTTAGAGGTGAGAAATCGCCACTGCCGATCGCGAAACAGTTCGAAGAGTATTCACTTGAAATCGGCTTCCGGGCTCGGGGAGTTGAGCACGAGCAGCAGGAGACTTTCTGGCTTGAGCGGTTTTCAACTCTGCCCGAGCCCATCGAGCTTCCTCTGGATCGGCCTTATCCGTCTGATCGCAGCTATCGCGGAGGAACGGTAGAGCACCGTATCGACCAGGATACTTACACTGCCATCAAAAAGCTGGGTGCGAGGAATGGATGCACTCTCTACGCGACCTTGGGGGCAGTGTTCAAGGTGCTGATGCATCGGCTGACTGGCCAGAATGATCTGGTCGTAGGCATCCCTGCAGCAGGCCAGAATGATGGAGAGAATACGGAGTATCTGGTTGGGCACTGCGTCAATTTTCTGCCGCTTCGAAGCAGGCTGGCCGATGGTGTGCCATTTTCGGAGTTTCTGCGGACGGCACGGCAGACGATTCTCGATGCGACTGACAATCGCGGGTATACCTATGGCGAATTGATTCAGCGTCTTGAAATCGAGCGCGATCCTCGGCGCATGCCTTTGCTGGAGGTTGCTTTCAATGTTGAGCGGATGGATTACTTTGGCGAGTGGGAAGGACTGCAGTGCCGCTTTGAACCGAACGGCAAAGAATTCGTTCACTACACGATGTTCATGAACATTGTGGAATCAGTAGATGGATTGAGGATCGACGTCGACTACAATCAGGACGTGCTCGATGGGGAGACGGTTCGTCATTGGTTGGCAATGTTTGAGCAGCTGATGGTCGGTATCATCGCCGAGCCCGCGACACGGGTGAGCGAGCTACCATTGATGGATGCGGCTGGGCTTGAGCAGGTGATTTCCACGTTCAATAGTCACGATTGTGGAGCGGCTCCTGACGAGTGCGTGCACGAGTTGTTTGAACAGCAGGTAGCCTTGGCACCCGAGCGAGATGCGCTTGTTTACGATGGAGGGACAGTGACCTACAGTGAACTCAATGCACAGGCCGAGAGGTTTGCTAACTGTTTAAAGGCCAACGGAGTAGGAAAGGGAAATATGGTCGCAGTTTTCTGTGATCGCTGCCCCGAACTGGTGGCTGCTCTGATTGGAATTCTCAAAGCAGGAGCAGCGTACGTTCCGATCGATCCCGGCTATCCGCAGGATCGCATCGACTTTATGCTCGATGATGCGAATGCACCTGTAATCATCACGAAGAGTGATTTATTGGAAGGGTTATCGGAGGATGCAAAAGCGGGCAAGGAGATCATGTTACTGGATGAGCCAATGCCGGATGTTGCGGGTCGTCGGCCCGCTGCAGATGTCCACAAGACCGACACGGCTTATGTGATTTACACTTCCGGATCGACTGGAAGACCGAAGGGCACCGTCGTTCCGCATCGTGGTATTACGCGCCTTGTAAGGAATACGGACTATATCGATTTCAGTTCGGAGCAGACGTTCCTGATGGCAGCTCCAGTGTCATTCGATGCGTCGACTCTTGAAATTTGGGGCCCTTTGCTCAATGGAGGACGACTGGCGATCTTGCCTGCCGGCGCTCCAAGTCTTCAGGACATTGGTGACGCACTGCAGCGTTTTGAGGTCACAACGCTTTGGCTGACGGCAGGATTGTTCCAATTGATGGTTGATGAGCGATTGCAGGATATCGCGGGCGTGAAGCAACTGCTGGCGGGTGGTGATGTGCTTTCCAAAGTGCATGTCAGGAAAGCGCTGGAGGCAATGCCTTCTGATGCAATGTTAGTGAACGGCTATGGCCCCACGGAGAACACGACTTTTACGACATGCCACACCATCACCATGCGGGATCTGGATCTGCCTACCTTGCCAATTGGACGCCCCATTCCACATACGCAGGTTTACATCCTGGATGCGAATATGCAGCCGGTACCAGTGGGGGTGCGTGGTCAGTTATTCATTGGTGGAGAGGGGCTTGCAACAGGCTATCACAACCTTCCAGAACTTACGGAGGAACGTTTTGTTCCCAATCCGTTCTCCCCTGATCCGGGTGCAAAGCTTTATGGCAGCGGAGATATTTGCCGTTGGCTGAAGGACGGCACGATCGAATTCTTCGGGCGCGGGGACTCGCAGGTGAAGATTCGAGGCTTCCGCATCGAGCCGGGCGAAATTGAAAGCGTCATTGGCGCTCTGCCAGAGGTCAGCCAGGCGGTGGTGACGGTGGCTGGAGATACGGCGAGCGATAAGCATCTTGCGGCATTTGTATGTCCTGCTGAGGGGGAGAGCATATTCACGGAAACTCTGCGCGCCCACGTAGCCGAGCACTTGCCTGCCTACATGCTGCCATCGACATTCGTGGTGATGGACCAGATGCCGGTGACTGCGAACGGCAAGATCGACTATCGGGCTCTTCCTTCTACCAATGGTCGACGCGATGATGCGATCGATCACGTTGAACCGCGTAATGAGACCGAACGGCGTCTTGCGATTCTGTGGCAGGATGTGCTCGAGTTAGAGAAGGTGGGAGTGACGGATGATTTCTTTGCGATTGGTGGGCATTCCTTGAAAGGTTTGCAATTGTTCACCCGGATTCAAGACCAGTTCGAAGTAAGCCTCCCTCTGGCGACGTTATTTAAAGCTCCTACGATTGAGAAGCTTGCCACAATGATTACTGGTGTGCATTCGGCTGGAACACCAGCGCCAGAAACGATTGCTGTCCTGCGGGAAGCTGGCTCCAAGACACCCATTTTCAGTGTTCATGGTGGTGATGGCGGTGTCCTTTTCTACAAGGATTTCTGCGATCTTCTCGACAGTGATCGCCCCTTCTTTGCTATTGAGGCACCGATGCTTCTTGATCCCTGCCGTCTTGAGGCTGAGGAGTCAGTGGAGGCTACTGCAAGTCTCTACATCGAACAGTTAAGATCCGTGAGACCGCGCGGGCCATACATTGTGGGTGGATACTCCTTCGGTGGATCTGTGGCTTACGAAATGGCGCAGCAACTGCGGAGCGCGGGTGACGAGGTGGAAATGTTAGTGTTGTTTGATACTCCCAATCCCGCTCGTGAAAGCGAGTTCAGGAACGGAGTGTGGGGGCGGATTTCAGTGAACTGGCAGCAAAATGGGGACACCGGTGTCTTGCGGAAATTGAAGGGACTCGGTGAGCGTATTGGCTCAGGCATGGTCAACAAGGCGCAGCATCATGCGAGGCTGAGTGCAACCCGCCGGGCTGTCGAATCCAATGGAACTCTGGATCAAACGCAGAGGCTTATATACATTCGCGAATGTCACGCGGCGTTGGCGGCAAAGTACGATCCTAAACGGTACGACGGAGTGATGTTACTGATGCGTGCAGACAACGTGGCGGATGGTTTCAATTTCAACCGCGAGATGGGATGGGATAATCTTGTCGACGATTTGCGTGTGGTTGATATTCCCGGTGATCACGAGCGAATTTTCTATGATCCTCATACCGCTGAGCTGGCGGCCAGGTTTCAGGCAGAACTCAATCGCCTGGAACAGGCTGGAGCACTAGTGACGTGATCAGACGTCGAGAAGAGAGCGGAGGCCTGTAGCGAATGGGGTGGACGGGGTAAACCCCAGTGCTGCAGTGATCGCTGACGGGTCTCCCAGAGAATGTCGGATGTCACCTGGGCGAGCCGCTTCATGCCCAGGCTTGGGGACTCCGGGAAATCGTTCGTTCAGCACATCAATGAGGTCGAGAAGCGACGTCGAAATTCCAGTGCAGCAGTTGAAGGTTCCGCTGGTCGGAGACTCCAAAGTTGAGGCCAAAGTGTTTGCTGTTGCCACATCACCGACGTAGACGAAATCGCGACTTTGACTTCCGTCGCCAAAGATGACCACTGGTTTTCCTGCTCTGTAGCGGTCGCCGAAGATGCTGACGACGCCCGAGTATGGCGATGCCGGATCCTGCCTGGGGCCGTAAACATTGAAGTAGCGAAAGCATACTGTCTCGATGCCATAGGACGCATGATAGCCCGCCAGCAATTGCTCGGAAATACGCTTGGCGCTCCCGTATTGCCCAAGTGGAATGGTGGGGGCGGATTCTGCCAGGGGGAGGTCACTGCACTCGCCGTACACTGCTGCCGACGAAGCAAAGACGATGCGCCGGACCTGATGAGACCTCGCTGCTTCGCAGATCTCTTGAGTTGCTTGAATATTGAGACGATAGTTGAGCGCTGGTTCGCTCTCGGCTCTGGGGACGCTGACGAGAGCTGCGAGGTGGATGATGCTCTCCGGCTGGAAGGACTCCACGATCGAGTGGATCTCCTTTGCTTCAGCGACATCCGCAGCTTTAAACTCAAACCGTGATTCCCGGCTGACTGACTGAAGGTTTGCTTCGCTTCCGGTAGAAAGGTCGTCGACACCCAGGACGCTGTGTCCATCGGCAATCAGCCGATCCACAGTGTGGCTGCCAATGAACCCGGCGGCACCGGTGACTAGAACTCGCTTACCGGGCATGCAAGCAAGATCAAGGCAGCGGGAATCTAGTATTCATTTCCTCCACCTTACTCCGGAGCAATTCAAGAGCGGCGGCGTCATCGCGGTGAGTGATGGCCTCATGAATCCAGTCGCCGATTTGCGCCATTTCAGCTTCTTTCATGCCGCGAGTGGTCACTGCGGGAGTTCCGATACGAATGCCGCCACCCTTAAATGGAGATTCGGTATCGTAAGGAATGGAATTCTTGTTCACCGTGATTCCCGCGTGATCCAATGCCTCCTGAGCGATTTTACCATTAATCTTGTTGGGGCGAACGTCGACCAGCATTAGGTGGTTGTCCGTGCCTCCAGAAACGAGCCTGTAGCCTTTCGAGGTGAGGCGCTCGGCTAGTGCTTTGGCATTGATGGTAATTTGTTCCTGATATGCCTTAAACTCTGGTTGAAGCGCTTCCTTCAGGCAAACCGCCTTGGCAGCGATGACGTGCATCAGTGGCCCACCCTGAACACCGGGGAACACCGTGCCGTCGATGGATTTGGCATATTCTTCTTTGCAAAGGATCAGGCCACCGCGAGGGCCGCGCAGGCTCTTGTGAGTCGTTGTCGTTACGAAGTCCGCGTGTGCGACAGGAGATGGATGCACTCCGGCCGCGACCAGTCCGGCGATGTGCGCCATGTCGACGAAGAGATAGGCACCGACGCTCTTGGCGATCGCGGCCATGCGCTCGAAGTCGATGATCCTGGGATAGGCGGAAGCACCGGCCGTGATCATTCGGGGCTGAACTTCGGCAGCTTGCTTTTCAAGTGCATCGTAGTCGATTTGTTCGGTGTCCTTGCTGACGCCGTAGTGGGTGACTTCGTAGAACTTGCCCGAGAAATTTGCAGGGTGTCCATGCGTGAGGTGACCGCCATGGGAAAGATCCATGGTGAGGATGCGATCGCCGGGCTTCAGCACGCTGAAGTAGACGGCAGCATTCGCCTGCGAACCACTGTGCGGTTGCACATTGGCATGATCTGCGCCAAACAACTCCTTGGAGCGATCGATAGCCAGCTGTTCGACAACATCCACATGCTCGCAACCGCCATACCACCGGCGCCCGGGGTAGCCCTCAGCATACTTGTTGGTGAGGACGGAACCCTGTGCTTCACGGACTGCCTTGCTGGCGAAGTTCTCCGATGCTATGAGTTCGATGTTTGAATTCTGTCGCCGGATCTCATTGGTAATGGCCACCGCAGTCTCGGGATCTTCGGCGAGAAGCGCGGGCATTACGTCGTTGAGCTTGCTTACTCGACGCGCGTGGCGTCCTCCATCGAAGGGGGCGTTAAGATAGGCCGCTACGATCGCTTTCGCCTGCTCAGGCGTGGTCGCATCACCGCTGAGGCAAAGGACGTTCGACTGATTGTGGCGGCGCGTCTGTTCGGCCGAGTGGGGATTAAAGACGACAGATGCTTGAATTCCTGGGTAGCGGTTCGCCGCGATACTCATTCCGATTCCCGTGGTGCAGACCAGTATTCCCACGTCATAGGAGCCGCGAAGAATGCCCACGCACACATCGCGGGCGAAGTCAGGATAGTCGACGGAATCGGTCGAATGAGTGCCAATATCGTCGACGCTCTGTCCAGCCTCACGAAGGTAAGCCGCAACTGCCTGTTTGAGCTCCAATCCGCCATGATCCGCTGCAATAATGATGCGGTGAGTGCCTTGAATAGCGGTGGCGGTTTGGTCTGTAGAAGTCGAAGTAGCGGAGTCGCTCATGCTGGTTGATTTTGTCGTCTGTTCGATAAATGCGAATACGTTGGGTAGTGCGCGCTTGAGAATTTCCAGGGTCATTGCGTAAGCTTCGATGCCTGAACCAATCGGATCAGGCACTTCGCCAGTGGGGCTTGCTTCCGGAGCGAACTCGCAAACGAGGTAGGTTTTTTCGGCAGCTTCGGGAAACAGCATTTCGATGGCCCTGAAATGCCCTTCTGTCATCACAAAAATGTGGGTCGCTTCGGCCGCCAGACTGCGGTGCAAATTCGTGCTGCGAATGTCCGTTATGTCAATGCCCTCAGCAGCCAGCACTTCAACCGAATGCGAACTGGCGCGCTGGCCGTCGATCGCGCTGATCCCAGCCGAACCTACCTCGTAGTCACTTCTGCCTCGCACCATTTCCCGGAACCAGCCTTCAGCCATTGGACTGCGGCAGATGTTTCCGGTGCACACAAAGAGAATTTTCTTTTTCAAAATAGTGGTCTCACGTCTCGCCCATTCCACTCGCAGAATGGGCATCTAGCGTATTTTTGCCGGTAGGCTGACGTCGAGGGGATCAGCCTTCTCTGGCGTTTATTCGCCAACTTTATAGGCCCTTAGGTCGCGCTCTTTGGCTTTCATCCGTTCGTAAGTGCCAGGGCCGATGGCTCGAATTTCCCGCAGACGACCGGCTGAGCTAATCACGCTTCGATCTGGCTCTTCCGTCTGCATGCCAAAAATCGACTCGGGAGTAACCACGAGATTGGCGAATGAGTTTTTGGCTTCGGGAGCGAGCATTGGCGAGACGAAGTGTCCTACAATCAGCTTGTCTCCCTTAAACGCGCCTTTAGTGACCTTGGGCGATCGGCCATTTTCCATCATCAGGATACCCTCCGAATCGTCGAATACGCCATAGGCACGGCAGAGGTTTCGATTTTCAAGAATCGCTGTCTTGAATGCTTCTTGCTCAGACTCTGCAACGCGTTCCTCTGTAACTGCCCGCTTGAAAATAGTGTCCAGTAAATCTTTAACGTTGGTCACGTTTTCGTAGGTTTCATAGTTGTTGAGGTTTACCATGAGTTTAAGCAGCGGAGCACCGGCTTGCTCAACCGTAGCATCCTCAGGAAGTGCCTTGTTTTCCTCGATCAAGTCAAGCATCGCAATCATTCGATTCTCGCTCTCGTTTTGCTTGTGCCAATGGTCGTAATAAAAATAGCCACCGACGAGCAGAGCGATCACGAAAACAATTTTCCAGAAGTGTTCACCAATCATATTGAGCATTCTATGGGGCTGGTGGTGAAAGGCAAGCCGTTGTTGTTACAGGCCTACCCAGATCTCATTTACAACGAACCAGATTACCATTACGGCACCGATAACGACCTTAATGCCAACACCCGCTGCCGTCCCGACCAGGGTGCCCCAAGTTGATTTTGTGGCGGGTTTCCATTCCTGTTTGGCGAACAGCATTTCAAACGCAAAGACTCCTGCCAGTGGGCCGATGATGATCCCTAGAATCCCGAAAAACATCCCGATAATGCCGCCGATGATGGCACCCAGCGCTCCCCATTTTGTCGATCCAAAAATCCGCGCCCCGACGGCACTGCTGGCCATTTCCACTGCCTGAGTGAGAGCCAGGAGGAGGAACAGGATGAGGAACCCTACCCAGCCGGTGTGGGTGTCGCCCCAGAGGATTCCCCAGTAGGAGACAGCTCCTACAAAGATAATGAGGGGCCCTGGCACGATCGGGAGAAATGTGCCGATTAGCCCAAGCAGCATTAACAGGCCGCTGACGCTCCATGCTGTGATCTCCAGTGCCAAATCCATCAGATTAAGATTTCTTGAACAGTTCAGCAGATCGCGGCTGGTGCAACTGTGAAGTCGGTCAGTACCACAATCGGAAAGTAAGTTGATTGACTGGGGGCCGATGCAGGGATTTCGTTAGCCTATGCCTCACCGTCTTTTGAATCTACTAGGATTCGCCGCCTTGCTTGTGATCGGCCCGAACTCTATGGCTCAAGACGGGCCGGGGGAAGTGCAGCAGCTGGACTGGGCGAGCTGGAAGGTCAGGTGCATGGCGCTTCCCTCGAATCAGCAGATACTCTTGAACCAGGCCCCTCCCGGCAGGGCTGCGATGTCGGCGGTACAGTTCGATGATCTCCTGAATCGCTTTGTTGGCGTTCAATTGGGGGACGCCCTCGCAAATGAAGCCCTGTGGATTGGTGGGAAACCTGGCAGCAGCTTCTTTGATTCACAGCTCTGCTACTTCAATGATCCCGCTGTGGCGTTCATGCCATTTGCGCAAAAGCTGAGCCTGGCTCCCGGCTCGCGCGTCATTTTTAACGGCGATCTTCATGGTGATATCCGATCGCTGATCACGACTATTGGCAGCTGGCAGCAGCAGGGGCTGCTTGATGGATTTCGCATTGTCGATCCCCAGACGCATGTCGTTTTTCTCGGAGACTACACAGATCGCGGTTTCTATGGAGTGGAGGTCATTGCTACCTTGGCGCGATTGAAGCTGGAGAACCCTGACAATGTCTGGTTTTCGAGAGGAAATCATGAGGATTCCCAGCTGGTTAGCAGATACGGATTTGTCGAGGAGATGCAAAGGAAGTTCGGTGGCACTTACGATGTGACTAAAGTGATGAGGCTTTATGATTGCCTGCCAGTCGTTATCTACGTGGGAAGTTCGGCCGGCGACTACCTTCAGTGCAATCACGGTGGAATGGAGCCAGGATATGATCCCAGACCACTACTGGAATCAGCAGCGCCGCTGGCATTCCAGCTGATTGGCGATTTGAAACAGCTGACCTTCGCCGATGCCCATTCGGAGTTACTCGATGCAGTGGGGGTTCCTGAGAGAAATACCCTGCGGACTTTGCTGGCAGATTTTACTCCCGCAAGTCCTGCTCTGCCGCGTACCTTCGGGTTTATGTGGAACGATTTTTCGGTGTTCGCGGAAGATCCGGCCTTGGACTATCAGGATCAACGCGGCTGGGTCTATGGGCAAAGGGGGACGAGAGCTCTGCTGAATGCACAGTCGACACCAGGGGCGCGAATTCGAGCGGTGTTTCGGGCGCACCAGCACTCAAAGAAGCCGTCGCCACTCATGCAGCGGCTTCTGGTGTCACACGGCGTGTTCCGGCACTGGCAGGCCACTGATGCAACAGGGCTGGCTACTGCGCCGCAGACGTTGCTCGAGCGGTTGCTCGAAACCTCGACGGAGCGATCAGTGGAAGACGGGGCGGTCTACACTTTTAACGTCTCTCCGGACAGCGTCTACGGGGTGGGCTGCTACTACAATTTTGCGACGCACGGAATCTTGAGCATTACCGAGCAATTTGAGGATTGGAAGCTGGAAGTGGTCGCTCTTCCGGTGAGCTTCGACTGACTAGCCCGCGTAACCGTCCATCGCCGCAATCATTTCCTTCACCGCTTGTTCAAGCCCGATGAAGATCGCTCGTGAGACGATGTGATGTCCGATGTTAAGCTCCACCAGATGCGGGATAGCGAAGAGTTCACTGACGTTGGCAGTGGTTATTCCGTGACCGGCGTTCACTTGAAGGCCAGCCTCATGCGCTGCCGCGCCAGCCGCGACCAGTCTGTCCAGCTCGGCTGTTCGATCGGCACCTTCTGCTCCCGCGAACGCTCCCGTGTGAAGTTCCACCATATCAGCGCCGAGCTCAGCGGACGCCGCAATCTGCTTGAGATCTGGGTCTACGAACATACTGACGAGTATGCTGGCGCTCTGTAGCTGCTCGATCGTATCCGCCAGGGCATCCATGTTCCCGGTCACATCAAGACCACCCTCCGTGGTGATCTCAGCGCGGTGTTCGGGCACCAGACATACAAAATCAGGAGATGCCTGTAGCGCGATTGCGAGGATCTCCGGCGTGTTGCCCATCTCAAGATTCAGTTTCGTGCGAATGTGCTCGCGAACGAGGAAGACGTCACTGTCGACAATGTGCCGACGGTCCTCGCGCAGGTGAACCGTAATGGAATCCGCGCCCGCCTCTTCCGCTGCCTGGGCCGCGAGCAGTAGATTCGGTTCAATCTGAGTCGACTGCGGCATCAGTGCGTAACGGGCCTGCCGGAGTGTTGCAACGTGATCGATATTGACGCCTAACTTGAGTTTGGATGCCATGGTTTTGAGATGGATTCGGCACGGCCAATTTGCCGCTCCTGACGGTAAAGACGATGGTATAGCGGAATCGTCAATTTGAAATAACACTCAGTCACGGACTCCTGCCTACACACCTTCGAATTGCTATTCCCGCTGAGGGCGGTTACCAGAAAGGGCGGGAAATCGCAATGCGGGAGGCCCTGAAAATCTCATCGATTCCGGCATGGTGGAAGAAGAAGCCCGGCGTTTGCTGGGGCTTTGATCGTGGTTTCGCTTTCTGGCCTGGAGATCCAGCAGCAATTTCAGCACCCGTGGAACTCTCTTGCGGTAAGCCGGGGCGTGCAGTAGAGAACGCAGGATATGTCGACGACACAGAATCGTATTGAAACTACTTTTGAGAACCTGAAAGCTGACGGGAAGAAAGCTTTCATAGCCTATGTCTGCGCTGGTGATCCGACCATGGACGGGACGATCGAAGTGGTGAAAGGTCTCGATGACGCTGGCGTCGACATCATTGAGTTGGGACTACCGTTTTCCGATCCTCTCGCAGATGGAGTGGTGAATCAAATGGCGGCACAGAGGGCTCTGGAAGCAGGAGCAACGACCGCGAAAGTTCTGGAGCTGGTGCGGGAGATCCGGACGTTCAGCTCTACTCCCATTGTGTTCTTTACCTATCTGAATCCCATCTACACTTACGGGTTCCGTCAGTTCTATCTCGATGCGATTGCTGCTGGAGTAGACGGCATCTTGCTGCTGGATCTCCCACCTGAAGAGGCGGTGTTGAACGAGGAACTCTGTGGGGTGAGTGAATCGCTGCAACAGATTCGGCTCGTGTCTCCCACCACTCCGGCGTCCCGCATTCCGTCGCTCGTTGCACAGGCTCAAGGCTTCGTCTACTACGTTTCAAGAGAAGGTGTGACGGGAGAGCAGACGACACTTTCCGACACCATAGCAAGTCAGGTCGAGCTAATCAAAAGTGCTACTAAAGTTCCCGTAGCAGTGGGATTCGGCATATCCACGCCGGAGCAAGCGCGCACCGTGGCGACGATGGCGGATGCAGTCGTGGTGGGCAGCGCAATTGTGCGGCTGATCGCGGATTCTGGAACAGGTGGCGACCTTCGCGGAAGTGTAGGCGCATTTGTAAAGCCGCTAGTCGATGCAGTGAAGTCTGTCTAGGTTTCTCGTTTAAAAGTTCGTTCCGTATGACCCTTTCTTTTTGGAAAATGAATGGAGCGGGCGATGACTTTGTCGTGCTCGACAATCGTGACAAGAGCCTCTCACTCACCCGGCGGCAGATCGAAT
>JAGROY010000474.1 GCA_020439995.1 Verrucomicrobiia bacterium | reverse complement strand
TACTTCCCTTTCAACGCGGGGATCGACGATGAATTAAGTGAAGCGTTCTTGCTTGAGCTAACGGATGCGCTAGATGACGATCCTGAAGCCCAATCCGTGGTAGCGGCTATCTGGGAAGGCGCTTCCAAACGTTCGAGCATCGCGGAAGCTACGGGATTTTCAGTGGATCAGGTTACCAAGGTGAAGAAACGGCTGCAACGCCGGCTCAAGGAATTTCGTGGCAAATTCCTCGATAAACATGGCATAAGAGATTGAGCCCATGCCTCAGAACGAAAACAACGACCAGTCGGCAATTCAAATTCTTCAAGGCCTCAATCGCTTTGTCGAGGAAGTTGATCCGGATGAATCAATCCAGGATGTGCGTTCGCGCCTTGCGGAGAATGGGATCGATACGGCTAGGATGCGAACATGGGCAAAAGAGCGAGTGGGAGCCATGAAGGCTCAGGAGATTCTGGCAAAGGCAAGTTCGAAAAGGCACTCGATGCTGGAAGCATTCGAGAGTTGTAAAGCGAGACTCTCGCGAGCTGCAGTCCCGCTGAAGGGCGATATTCTGGAAAGAATTCAAGCTCTTGGGGAAACGAATCCTAGTGCTGCACAGGTGTTCTGCCGAAAGTTTGAGGAAGCATCTGATGAAGATCTCGCTGGGCTCCATGAAGATCTTACTATGCTAGGCGAGATGGAAGATAAGGCTGCGGAGGGTGATGCGTGATCCCAATCGAGTTCGAGCCCAGGCAGCAGCGTTTCGTCTTCTCAACGAAATTGGCATGCCGCATCCGAAGCTGATTGAAATCGAGGATCTCGCCATGCACCGGAACGTCCTTGTTGTAGAAGAGGCGATGAAGAGCTCTGAGGGCCGACTGATCAAGAAGGGCTCAAATGGATTGGTTCGCATAAAGAGTGGAATCAGGCAGGAGGGAAGAAAAAGATTCACGATCTCTCACGAGTTGGGCCACTGGGAAATGCACAAAGAATCCACCCAGTTTATTTGCTCCAGAAGAGACATGCTCGATTACGCTCATAGTCCCATGGAAGTTGAGGCTAATACATTCGCTGCAGAGCTCCTGATGCCTAGCACCTACTTTCGGCCTCGATGCAAGGTTTATGAACCGTCGCTCGCGGTGATTTCCGATCTCGCGAATGAGTTCCGTACAACACTCACCGCCACTGCCATCAGGTTTGCGACCGAAACGCGCCACCCTTTGGTAGTAGTGTTTTCCGAAGAAGGCGTTGTACGCTGGTCATACTCCGATCCGAAGAAGGATCTTCCTTATGTGAGAACCGGAATGGCGATCCCTCGCTACAGTTCAGCCGGGCTCATCAATGAAGAAGGCGAAGTGAACCAGATGGAAGAGTTCGATCAAGCCGACTGGTTTCCTCAATTGAGCAATTCTGATCGGTTTGGTATTCTTGAACAGTCTAAAGGTATGGGGGCTTATCCATTTATCTTATCTCTATTGTGGTTGACCGGATACTAGCGATTCACAAGAAGAATGGCATCCCACTTTACCAACTATCTTAAAAGCACGCCAGGGTGCCCGCACAAGGGATGGGAATGGCTGGGAGCGACAGACCTTCACGATGATGAAGGGCTGGAGTTTGGCGAGTACGAGACGTGTGAATTCTGTGGGCACGAACAGATCCGTTATGTTCATGCTCTGCGGCACTGCGACTGGAAAGAAGAGATCGCAGTTGGAAGAATCTGTGCGAACAATTTGTCTGGAGATCCTGATATTGATATTACAGAGACAAGACTTAGAAATCGTGCTCAGCGGAGGAACAACTTTCCAAGGCTCAAAAGTTGGAAGATGTCTACAAGGGGCAACGAGTGGATCAATTATCTCGGACACCATGTAGTTGTGATCTGCTGGTCAGATGGAAGTTTCCGTCTGCGTATTGATGGAGAGTTGGGAAAGCTCACCTTTGCGGACGTTGTCGCGGCAAAGAGGAGAGCGTTTGATGTCGTAATCAGGCGGGTCGAGCAGACTCCTCGTCATTAGATAGATAGATACTAGAAAAAAATGACGGGAAGATTTTGGCTGAATACCCTCCCTCCCACGGAGGCCGTTTGGCGAGGAGCTGGCTGACAATGATCGCATCCAGATTTTCTTAATCCCCTCAAGCTGACTTCTGTTTCTCCTGAAGCGTTAGTATTCGAATCAGACTTTCATTGAGGGCTTTCTTGAAGTCCTCATCTCCCGCGTAAAGCTTGTAGAGTTCGAGTTCGCGGCGGCGTTCTTTGTTGATGGCTTCGCTGATCAGGGATTCCAGGGCCAGTCGCCTGTTCTGCTCGTCTGGATTGTTTACGACTTGGGCTTCGTAGTCGCTGTTGTCTTTGACGTGCTGGAGGATGTTGATCAGCTTTACCCTTTGCTCCTCGGGCGTCGCGTCCCAGGCGGAGAAGAAGCGCTCGTTGAAGTGGCGGATGATTTCATCGAGCGGCGATTCGTCTTCCTCTTCTCCATGGTAGCCACGAACGTTGGGATTCTCTGGCTCTAACGCTGTTTCTGCTGCGTCGAGCAGGATGTGCTGATTCAGATGAACGCGCTCAAGTCCGTAAGTGGAGAGATCGACGGACTCTAGCAGTTCGTCCAGTTGATCCCTCTCATTCTCATTCACTTTGAGCTTTGGAATGAGAAACTTGAGAAACCAATAGAGCTTCTCCCAGGCGATGTTGGCGAACGGAATGATGCAGGCGAGCTGTCCATAGAGCTTGACGAACTGCTTGGCCTTGATTTTGAAGTCGATCTTGTCGTCTTCTTCTTCGACCAGATCAAAGCGGCTGACAGTTGCGTCAATGACCGGATGAAGCTTCTCGGCGTCCTCGCCGTTGAAGAACAATTCGTTGAACTTCTCGATCTCCTCCTCGGTGTAGAGTTCGGCGTCATCGAGCGCATCCGTAAGATCGTGCAGGACATTGACGTCAGTGGGCTCGCTGAGGGAGGTTGCCGTATAGAACGGATCGAAGGCATCCTTGATCTCACTGGCAGAGTTGTAGAAATCGAGAATGAACGTGTCCTTCTTCTGCATCTTGGTATTGCAGCGGTTGAGGCGGGAAAGTGCTTGAACGGCCAGCACGCCTTGCAGGCGCTTGTCGACGTACATGCTGTGGAGCAGGGGCTCGTCGAATCCGGTTAGGAACTTGTTCGCCACTATCAATAACCGATACGTCGGCTCGCCCGGCTTGGTATTGCCGGCGAGCTTTTCGGGAATGTCTTTGGTTGGAAATCCATTCAGCGATTCCTCCGTGTACTCGATGCCATCGACCGTCTTCTTGCCGGAGAATGCCACGATCGCCTGAAATGGAGCCTTCGCCTTCTTGAGTTCCTCCCGGATGGCGAAGAAGTAGCGGATGGCACTTTCAATGTTGCGCGTGATGACCATACCTCGGGCTTGGCCCTTCAGCTTCTTTGTTGCGACGACTTGCCCCAGGAAGTGGTCGATCATCAGCGCCGCTTTGGTATCGATGGTTTCCTGGTGCCCCTCGACGTAGGCGCGCAGCTTTTTCTGTGCTTTGGCGGTGTCAAAGTGAGGATTGTCCTCGATCGATTTCTGCACTTCGTAGTAGCTCTTGTACGTCGTGTAGTTGGCGAGCACGTCGAGAATGAAGTCTTCCTCGATTGCCTGCTTCATTGAGTAGAGATGGAAAGGATCGAAGCCGCCATCGGCATTGCGCGTGCCGAACTTCTCCAGCGTCGCCTTCTTTGGAGTGGCGGTGAAGGCAAAGTAGGAAGCGTTCTTTCCCATCTTACGGCGCTCCATGGCCTGCAAGATCTTGTCTTGATAGTCTTCTGGCTCTTCCTCTTCGTCGTCACTGTTGTTCGTGCCGCCCAGTGACATGTTCAGTTTGTCGGCAGCCTGACCACCTTGAGAGGAATGGGCTTCGTCGATGATGACG
>JAGROY010000473.1:536-3280 GCA_020439995.1 Verrucomicrobiia bacterium | reverse complement strand
AAGGCGAGTGAGGTGATGGGGCCGATGCCGGTAATCTGCTGCAGGAGCTGGGTGGTCGGGTAGTGCACTTTTGCCAGCTCGGCAATGTTGCCGTCCAGCGCTTTGATCTGCGCGGTCATGGCATCGATGACGAGCAGGGATGGCTCTATCATTGCCAGAAGATCGGGCCGGGCAGTCTCTTCAGCGGTCAAGTTTGCGCGGGCCTGCTTGGCAAAGCAGGTGGTTTTGGGAGATTTAAGCACGTGGCCGAGGCTTTTCAATGTGAAGCGTACGGAGCTGATGATATGCACGCGCTGGCGCACGAGGTTGTCACGCAGCTTGATCTGTAGAAGGTCGATCTGTGCTTGTTCGTTCTGGTGGGCGATGGGGTGCAGTAACTTGGGATCGACACGGCCGAGTCTGGCCAGCATCTCGGCATCGCATTCGTCGCTCCTGCGTTCGTTGGTGTAGATGGCGCGCAGCTTGCGCGGATTGGCAACGATGACGTCGTGACCGAGGTCTTTGAGGAAACGACTGATCCATGGGCTGTGCGATCCGACTTCCATTACCATGCGGGCGGTGGGATATTTTTGTGACAGGCGGCGCAGGCTTTCTTTGTGATTGGTGATTTTGCGTTGATCGAGAATCTCGCCGCTGGCGTCGAGTGCGCAGATGGCGTGCTTCTTGTCGCCCAGATCAATGCCTACGGTGATGCCCGTGAGATTCGGGCCAAGGGGAACTGGCGGGGCAGCGCGCTGAGGAAGAGCGGGCTTCTTCTTTGTAGGTGCGGCAGCGGCCTTCGGCTTCGCCTTGCGGACGGGTGCTTTCCTGGCAGGCGCTTTGCTTGCCGGTGCTTTACTGGATGATTGGGAACGGGATTTTGTAGTCATAGGAAGTCAGCGTATCACGATGCTCTCGCATCCTTCGCTGCCTTCTCATCTAATCTTATTAGTCCTTGTGGTATTCACGCTAGGGTTTTGAAAAGCTCTCGATCTATCGCAATGTAATCTTCCTGGCACTGAGGGCACTTCAATTCAGGCAACTCATACTTCTCAGAATAGTCCGCTCTATCCTCGAACATGGAAAGGCGATTGTAGAGCAGGAACGAGCTGTGCCTCATCCAATCCTGAAGTTCTTGGTCGGCGTTCAGGGCGGCGTCAAAGTCGGGATCAGGTTCAATGCGCCGCGTGATGATTGGCTGCTCTTTCATCGGGCGGAAGTCCAGAACCTGATAATACTGGTTGTTCGAGCCAGCCTTGTGGGTTGTGACTCTCACCTTGTCGCGGTGAAGGGAATCGGGAAATCTCCGGACGAGGGCATCGAGCCGTTGAAGCATCTGCCGCTCGTAGTTCCATTCAATCTCGTGCGATCGTTCCACGATTCCACAAATTGCGGCGTCGCTGGGCGGGTCAATCGTCGCAGTGAATCCGCATGTCGGACAGTAGACCGGAATCTCATCGAGCCGCTTTGCTGCACTGAGGGGGTCTGCGATCATGCATTTCTTGGACTAACGTATAGGCCATCCACGGCGGAGAAGGAAGCCCGAATTCAAAGAAGGACGTTGCCCGCGTTGCCCGCCGTTGGATGTGCCGACTTGTTGTGCTTATTGTTTTGCATATGCGGCTTCGAGTTCGAAGGTCTTCTTCGGAGCTTCGGCAATAGTGCGCGAACTCAAGGGGAAATAAACCGACTGAGAATCGGCTCCAAGGTGCCATCCAACCGCTGAGATCACTGCTGCGTCTTCATGGCGGAGCGCGTCAGAAAATCTCTTGTCGCCAAGACGCTGTCGTAACATGATTAGGTTCGCGTGAATCATCTCAAGATCCTCGCCACCCATCAACGGGTCTCGTGATCGTGAATATGTCGCAAAAAGCACCTGATGAACATCCTCGTCGGTCAACGGGTCGGCGTATGCCTTATTCGTGAGGCGAGCCAACTTCATACCACTGTCATCGTCGCAAAGCGGTTGGGGAAGGCTTGCGCAACTCGCGAGCAACAGGCTAGAAATGACGGCGCAAAGGTTCTTCATTTTCTGGAACGTCAAAGCGATGTCACTGCCTGCCGACAGCGCGCTCCGATCTCGGGGTTAAGGTTTGAATATTCATGTTGCTTTCGACTCAAGGCGGGCAGGCAGTTGATCATCCGCGACTTGTTCTCCCCCGGTTGTTATTCGGTGAGGAAATCGTGGATAGACGAGTCTACTGGAACGATGAAATCCCGCCAATCCTGATCGGCCTCGAACTCGTAGCTCTCGTGCTCAAAAATGAAAAATCCTTCGAGCGGCTCACCAGTCTCTGAGAAAAGGTAACCGCTCGAATCTCCGTTCCCCCAATCGACGACTGCGACGTATCGCTTCGCGATCTCAGGATGCGTCTCCTGGAACCAATCCCGGATTCCCGCAGTCAGGCTCGGAATGGCTGAAATGGGGACGAAAAACCAATCGGTCTCGCCGTCTCGCTTGGTTCCGAAACCGTTGAACTCGCCATAGAAGCTCCGAAACTCGGGCGGCATATTGAATCCCAGCTCCTTGTCGAGTGAATCGAGCTCGTCGGTGGTCGCAGGCTGCCCCAACTCCAGAGAATCCGGATCATCGGCGTGGTCGAGCTTGTAAAACTCGGTAATCAGTGGTCGCCAATCGCTCATTGAATTGTCTTCGGTTGTTTCAGGTTCAGTGCAGCCCGAGAAACCGAACGCGCAGAGAAAGAATAGCAGCGTCGTTCCGCGCATCATTTTTTAGGAGAACGTCCGAAGCATGGCAGCCTGAT
>JAGROY010000473.1:0-459 GCA_020439995.1 Verrucomicrobiia bacterium | reverse complement strand
CAGGCTTGCCATCGCTGCCTTGTTCTGCCCGTTTGGCTTTCGATACCACAAAGATCGCAAGAGGAATGAGAAAGAGAAGTAGCCAGGGAAACTCAAATCCTCGGTAGTCGGAATATTCATCCGGCTCAATGACGCGGAAGGTAAAAGGCGTCATGGAATCGCCTCTTCGCTCAAGAAAAAGGTCAAGGAATCCTGCGTCCAGAATTGTCGTTTTGAAATCATCGGGCAACTCCATCCCGAAGGCGACGTCTTCCATGTAATGATCAGCCCAGGCGTTGTGGCTGACCCCGAGCGCGGATGCGAGGATCAGGTCTTTCTCTCCGAAATTGAGGTATGCGTATATGTTCCAGCCGAGCAAGTTGATCAAAAACGGAAGGAGGATCGCGAACGCAAATGTGATGATAGCGATTCTCCGCTTCATGAGTTTCTTGGCAGAGACAATATGGCTGCGGCTCAGTT
>JAGROY010000472.1 GCA_020439995.1 Verrucomicrobiia bacterium | reverse complement strand
GCTCCGCTTCTCCGGCCACCTCAGGAAGTTTTCGCGTTTCTCGCTTTCGTTGGGAATTGGGTGCAAGTGAGATCGCTTCCAACGCAGAAGAACGGTTGCTGGAGTTCCAACTGCTGGCACCAGGGATGCGGCATTTTGGTGGTCAGATAGCTTTCGGCCCTGATGGCTATCTCTATGTGGGCGTAGGTGATGGTGGTGTGCGAGCAGATCAGCACCATCCGTCACAGCAGCTCGATGATCTTCGTGGCAAGATTCTGCGCATCAATGTTCATCCACCGGTCGGGGACGAAGGGAAAACGTATCTGGTTCCAGCGGACAACCCGTTCGTGAATCATGAGGGAGCCCGTCCGGAGATTTGGGCCTACGGACTAAGGAATCCCTGGCGGTTCGATTTTGATCCGATGACAGGAGATCTCTTTATCCCTGATCTCGGTGAGGAAACGCAGGAGGAAATCAATTTTCAGGCCGCTGATGCTGGAGGCGGTCAGAATTACGGCTGGCCATACTTCGAAGGAATGGAACCCATTGTCCCTGACCCGCCTGATGATGTTAATCTTACAGAACCAGTGTTCGTCTATGGGAAAGAGCTGGGATCAGCAGTGATTGGAGGATTCGTATTCCGGCACCCGTCCGTGGCGCATCTTCAGGGTGCTTACGTTTTCGGCGACTACAGCTCGCATCGAATCTTCGCGCTCCAACGGGAGGGCGCTGACTGGACTCTTGGCGAAATATTGGGGCCTAGCCGGAATTTTTCCGACCTAGCATTGTCGCCAGAAGGAGGGCTGCTCGCTGCCGATGCAACAACTGGTGTCTCTCGTACCAGCACATCGGTGCCGCTTTCGGTGCCAAGTTTCTCTTCGAAGTCGGGGCCTGGTACAATCGTTGACAAGATCAAAATTGATTCCCGGTATATCGATAAACGGTTGATTTATCGATACACTTTTGATGGAACCGATCCGGACGAAAGCAGCCAGCCGATTGCAGACCGCAGTTTTTATATCAATGTTCCAGAGCTTCCATCATTTACGTTCAAGTTCCGCGCATTTCCACCGGGGGGCGCCGCACCTGGGCCGATTCTAGAGGGAGAGTTTCAGGCTGGGACATGGGTTCAGATCGAGTCTCAAGACTTCGACCGGACAGGACAGGTGAAACTTACTCCGTGGCCGTCCGATGCAGTGATCCACTACACGCTAGACGGATCAGAGCCAGATGCAACGTCGTCGGCTCTCGCGCCTGGGGAGACAATCCCGCTCGACAGTTTCGCACCGATTAGGATTCGAGCTGTCGCCCTGCATCCCGAGTTCGTGACCGGAGAATTACGGGATTTGGTGTTCGAGCGTCAGGTTCTCCGAGTCGAAAGTCTTGTTGGCGAACGTGGTTTCATGCGGCCAGGCCAAGAGTTAGTCCTGTCTTCGCCTCTTCCGGGCGCGATTATTCGCTACACGCTGGACGATACGGAGCCAACCGCAGAGAGTGCAGTATACACAGGAGGATTTATTCCTCCTCCAGGGCAGACGGTTAAGGCGAAGGCATTCGTGGGTGAATTCGCCAGTCCGACAACGGAGCACGGTGGTGATCAGGTCAACCCCCTTCCGGTGAGAGCGATCGAACGCATCGCCGGTGCACCCGAATTGGAAACGGGTGCTGCGAGTAGGATTCAGGCTCCGGCACTAGACATGCGTTTCGTGCCAAAGGCGATTCATGGGAATAGCGAGAGGCTTTTTGTGGGATCAAGCGTTCAATTTGGACTATACGAGGTCCGCGATGGCATGGCTCGGCTTGTTGTACGAGAATCCCACGGAGACATGATCGCATTGCCGGATCAAAACATTCTCATTGCTTCGCTTAGTTCCAGCCACCAGATCGTAATATACAATCTCGATAGTTTTGTAGTGGAGCAAATCCTTGGTTCGGCTGATAAGCCCTCTAACAACGATGGATCTGCTCAAGAAGCGACATTTACTGCACCGAGTTTTCTTGCTCCAGCGCCGGGAGGTGGCGTTTACATCGTTAGTTTATCGGGTGTCAGGCAGTCCGTGGTGCGCCACATTCGCCAGGATCGTTCGGTTGAGACCTTCGCAGGCAATGGAACGATCAAGGTCGAAGACACCCCGGTTCCCAAAAATGAGGCCATGTTCGGCGAGATCTACGGACTGGTGACTGACCTGGCATCGGGGGTTATTTATCTTTTGGAGGGGAACGGACGCATTCTGAAGTTGGAAGGAGGTATGGTCTCAGAGCTTTTAACCATACAGGCATCACAATCTCGAACGACGATCGACGGAGCGCTTGGAACGGCGACATTTCGCCAAATTCGAGGTCTAGCCATCGATAGTGACGGGAACTTGTTTCTCATCGACAAGCACGTTCGTAGATTGGACACGAAGACAGGACAAGTGAACACAATTGACCATAATATTGAGGATCTCATCCGCGATGTCGAGGTAACGTCGACTGGAGAGATTTTCCTATCGACCGATCACTCTGTATTCCGGGTGAGTCTAGCGGATCGGGATGGCGATCGAATTCCCGATCATCTTGAACCTGAAGCGTCGGTCGGTATTAACGACATGATCGCGGACGACGACGGCGATGGCATCGCCAATGCTGCTGATATGTTATTTGAAAACCGAGCGCTGAGCTTGCGCGCTGCGGTCATAGCAGTGCCAGGGTCTGATCGAATCTCGATCGTTTTCCCGCGAACTATTGGCAAGAGTTATCGCATCGATACTTCTCCCAACCTAGTTGACTGGAATCCTATTCCAGACAGCGCTCCGCGAGTTGACGGCTTAGGCATCGGTGCTGCCGATATCTTTGGGGCTCCTGGAGCACCGCCACAGTATCTGCGCGTGGTCGAGTTTTGACGCCCAAGGGACTCTACTGAGACTCAGTGGGCGAGTAGCTTGGCGGGGCAGGCCATTGAATTGCGTGTTTTGGTTTAGCCGATGCGGGGCAGGCGCTCTGAGGCTTCGAGTAGGGCTGACTGATCTATGTGAGTATAGATGCGGTTGATCTCGCTGGAATCGTGTCCGATCAGTTCTTCGACGATTGATGCGCTTACTCCTGCGTTCTTCAGTAGTGAAGTGGCTGTATGGCGCAGTGAATGGAACGAGACAGGGGACATGTTTCTGGTTCTGCCTGGCGATTCCAATTTGCGGTGTTTACGAGAGGGGACAATCCCAACCTTGGCCATCATGTCGTAGAATTGCCGGGAAAGTGAACCAGATTTTCCTTCTCGTTCGATGATCTCATTTGCGCGGGGATGGACATCTCTTCCGGTTGAATCGAGTGTTAGAATATGCTCACGCAACCGGCCTGGGATCGGGCAGTGCATGGCTCTGCCTGTTTTGCGAGTGAAGAATCTGATTTCTCCGGCCTGCAAATCGATCTGTGACCATTTCAAAGTTGCCAAGTCGCCAAGTCTTTGTCCGGTGTAGAATCCGAACAAAATGAGTGATCGCCATTCCAGATCGGCAATGGTCAACAACTTCGAAACTTCATCAATTGTGATCGGCCTGCGATTGGGCGGTGTGGTCTTGAGCGGCTTGATGTCTTCAAGCGGGTTGTCAGCAACTAGTCCACGCTTTCTGGCAGCTCGAAACGCCATCCTTAAGGTTTTGAGGGTGTGGTTTGTGGTAGCTTCCGCCTCAAGCTTTTGCTGATGCCTCCTGAATTTCAGGAAATCCTCGGCGGTAATCGTTTCGATTGGACGGGCGGCACCATCACCCAACCACTGAACAAATTTCGAGATTTTTCCGCGATAGAATTGGAGAGTTCCGGGGGAAGTTTCTCCTTCTTTAGCTTCCAGCCATTCATTCAGAAATTTCTCTATGGTCACCGAGGAAACATCGGTTTCGGTCAGTTCAGTGTAGATTTCTGCGAGAGCTTTCCTGACCTGTCCGGCGGATTTGTGACGCTGATATTCCGACTCGTATTTGTCGGCGATTTTCTGAGCTTCACGCCGGGACGCCGACTTGTTGTCGCGCCTGATGCCGGTAGAGCGCTCAGTGCGCTTTCCGTTCGGCAAGGTTATGCACGCATACCAGAATGGTGATCGAGGTTTTACTTTGAGTGAGGCCATAAAAGTGACTACGAGAGTGACTACAAAGGTTACTGATTTATGCGTAGAAGGACGCGTAAAACCCCTAAAAAACAAGCATTTCTGTTTTACCACTCAGGACAGGGGTTCAACTCCCTTCGCCTCCACCATTTTTTTGGTGAC
>JAGROY010000471.1 GCA_020439995.1 Verrucomicrobiia bacterium | reverse complement strand
CTCTCTTAGGCTCCTGAATGGTTACTTTCAATGAGTCATCCCATTTACTGAACCTTCTCAGACCTTCGAGCCCTTTGCGTCTTCGCAGTAAATCTATCTCCCTTTTAAAATTGATTGTTAGGCGGCATATCATTCCTTCTTTTCCAGCAATTCAACCCGTCAGCTGAGCAGATCTGTTACCACTCTGCCATGGACATCGGTCAGCCGATAGTAGCGTCCCTGAAAGCGGTAGGTGAGGCGCTCGTGGTCGATGCCAAGCGCGTGCAAAATGGTGGCCTGGAGGTCGTGCACATGCACTGGATCTTTGACCACATTGTAAGAGAAATCGTCAGTCTCGCCATAAGTGATCCCAGGCTTGATTCCGCCGCCGGCCATCCAGATGGAAAAGCAGCGTGGGTGATGATCCCGTCCGTAATTTTCTTTGGTAAGCTTGCCCTGGCAGTAAACGGTTCTACCGAATTCGCCGGCCCAGACCACCAGCGTGTCGTCGAGCAGGCCACGCTGGCGAAGATCCTTGATGAGTGCGGCGCAGGGCTGATCGATGTCACTGCATTGCTTTGTGATATGATCTGGAAGATTCCCGTGATGATCCCACCCCCTGTGATAGAGCTGAATGAAGCGCACCCCACGCTCGGCAAGACGGCGCGCTTGCAGGCAATTGGCGGCAAACGTTCCCGGCTTGCGCGCATCCGGCCCGTACATGGCAAAGGTTGCTTCGGATTCTTTTGACAGGTCAGTCAGTTCTGGCACGGAGGCCTGCATCTTGTATGCCATCTCGTATTGAGCGATACGCGCGGCAATCTCGGGGTCGCCAAATTCTTCCAACTGAAGTTGATTGAGTGACGAGATTCCATCGAGCATCCGCCGTCTGGCGTCGCGATTGATCCCGGGCGGGTTGGAAAGATAAAGTACAGAGTCACCCTGACTGCGCAACTTTACCCCCTGGTGCCGGGAAGGAATGAACCCGCTCCCCCAGAGACGGGAAAGCAAGCCCTGCGCATTCGGCAGACCGCTGCCTTTCGAAATCAACACAACGAACGCTGGCAGTTCCTCATTGGCAGAGCCCAGGCCATAGCTCGACCATGCGCCAAAGCTTGGACGCCCCGGCTGCTGACTGCCGGTTTGCATGAAAGTGATAGCAGGGTCGTGGTTGATCGCCTCGGTGTACATCGACTTTACGATGCACAATTCATCGGCCACCCCGCCAGTGTGCTTCAACAAGTCTCCGATCCACGCTCCAGAATTTCCGTAACGCTGAAAGCCGAACTGCGAAGCAGCGACCGGAAAAGCCGACTGGCCCGAAGTCATTCCAGTGAGGCGCTGACCATCGCGGATGGAGGCTGGCAACTCCGTCTCGTGCAGCTTCCCGAGCCCCGGTTTGTAATCGAGCATTTCCAGCTGCGATGGAGCACCCGATTGGAAAAGGTAGATGACCCGCTTCGCCCGAGGCGCGAAATGCAGCGCCGATTCTCGTGCGCAAAGCTGTTGATCGAGCAGCGACGTCAGCGCCGCCGCTCCGACTCCTGTGCCTAGCTTGCCGAAAAAGTGCCGCCGAGTGAGAAGCGACCGCTGAGCTGCGATGGCTTCATGTTGAAGGGAATCACGCATCCGGGTTCTCAATGTTGGGTTATGGTTTCGTCGAGGTTCCACAGCATGCTACAGACAACGCTCCATGCAGCAAGTTGCACTGCGTCCACACCCTCTGGCGGCGAAGAATCACCGACTGCAATCAGTTGCCTGGCAGCTTCCGGGTCTGCCCTGAAACGCTGCAACTCGGACTGCAGAGCAGCCATCAGCACGGTCACTTCCTGAGGCTTCGGAACGCGCCCCGTCACGCTGCGGAAAGCGAGCGCCAGCCCGGTGGTATCGTTAGTTGAATCGCTGGCGATTCTTGATGCCAGAACCCGAGCCGCTTCCACATAAGTCGGATCATTCAGCAACACGAGCGCCTGTAGCGGAGTGTTCGTCCGCGAGCGCTGCACGGTGCAGAATTCACGATCGGGTGCGTCGAAGGTATTCAATCCCGGGGGCGGGCAGGTGCGCTTCCACCAAGTGTAAACACTTCGGCGATAGAGATCATCGCCTTTGCTCTGCACATACTCCCCTCCGCTGTAGCTGTCATCAGCCACAATTACTTCACTCCAAAGTCCCGGCGGCTGATACGGCCTCACGCTTGGCCCGCCGATCCTGTCCCGCAGCAGACCACTCACTGCCAGAGCGCTATCGCGAATCACTTCCGCCGGCAGGCGATAACGTGGGCCGCGGGCGAGCAGCACATTGTCAGGGTCGCGGGCGAGCAATTCAGCCGTCGCTCCCGAATGTTGCCGGTAAGTAGATGACATCATGATCACCTTCAAGAGCTGCTTTTGGTCCCAACCAATTCGAACAAGCTCGGTCGCCAGCCAGTCCAGTAGTTCCGGATGTGTCGGCCAGGCTCCCTGCGATCCAAAGTCCTCCAACGTATCGACGATACCAGTGCCAAACAGCTGATACCACAGGCGATTCGCTGCGACGCGGGCAGTGAGGGGATGTTCTGGTTGCACCAGCCACTTCGCGAGTCCCAGGCGGTTGTCCAGCATACTGTTCGGCATCGGCGGAAACACTGCTGGCACAGTGGCTTCCACCTTTTCCCGTGGCTTGTCATAAGCACCACGCATCAGCAGAAAAGTGTCCCGCCGCTTCTCCATGTCCTGCATGACCATGGCGGTGGGCAGTGCCGCTTCAAGGTGCTGCTTTTCAATCAGCCATTGTTCGCGGTCTTCAATCACCCGAGTAGTTGCAATTGCTTTCTCGACTTTCAATAGTTCGGCCCGTTGCGCATCGGTCGGTGCTGATACCACTGGGTGCGGGTTCCCCACATGCTCGTGGTGGTAGCCGGTCTCGGGCACCTGGTTGAAGAAAGCGAAGAACTCGTAGTATTCCTTCTGCGAGATCGGATCAAACTTGTGATCGTGGCAGCGCGCACAGGAAACCGTCAACGCCATGAACACTGTTGCAGTGGTATCGACGCGATCCGCAACGTATTCGAGCCGGTATTCCTCATCAATAATACCGCCTTCTGAGGTCACGTTGTGATTGCGGTTGAACCCGGTCGCGATTTGCTGATCGAGCGTGGCATCAGGGAGCAAATCGCCGGCAAGTTGTTCTGTCAGGAACTGATCGAACGGCAGATTGCGGTTGAAGGCATCTATCACCCAGTCGCGGTAGCGCCAGTTGTAGCGTGGCGTGTCATTGTTGTATCCATTGGTGTCCGAGTAGCGAGCCGCGTCCAGCCAGGCGGAAGCCATGTGCTCGCCGTAGCGGCTCGAGAGCTGCAGTCGATCGATCAACGATTCGTAGGCCGACTCGGATTCATCCGCGAGAAAGGCATCGATCTCACCGGGAGTCGGCGGCATACCGGTAAGCGCCAGTGTCACCCGCCGGATCAACGTTTCCTTCGATGCCTCTGGCCCGTGCTGCAGCCGTTCCGCAACGAGCCGGTTGAGGATGAAGGCATCAATCTCATTGCGCACCCAGTCAGGCTGTGAAGTGGTCGGCGGTTCCGGTCGCTTCGGAGGGATGAACGCCCAGTGCGCTTCATATTCCGCGCCCTGTTCGATCCAGCGGGCAAGCAGCAATTTCTGTGACTCCGTAAGAGCCTTGTCGACCTCAGGCGGCGGCATCACTTCATCGGCGTCACCATTGTGGATGCGGGCAATGAGCGCACTGGAGCCCGGATCTCCCGGCACGATCGCCACCACGCCTTTCCGTATCGCCAACGCATCTTCCCGCACATCAAGCCGCAGGCCTGCCTTGCGCTGATGACGATCTGGCCCGTGACATTGAAAACAATGATCGGACAAGATGGGGCGTATATCCCGATTAAATGTCACAGCCGCAGGCTCCCGTTCACCGGCTTCTGATCCCGACAGCACAGTCGCGCAAACCAGAAGACCGGCAACGAACAGAGTAGGCGCGCAACTGAGGATGGACATCGGCATTTCCATTACTCTGTCAGTCGAGCGCCCGGTTTGCGAACACATTCCTCGGGTTCGATCCGCCCCCACCCGCGAACATTATCACCAGAACGGCATCCCGTCCTCTCAATGGCTCACTCCTGCCCGTCCCCAATCAAACCGCGCAACGATGCAAGATTCTCTTTGGTATCGAAGAACGCACGAATCGGCGCAGTGAAATCTGCAATCACTTCACTTCGGATTTCACCTGTTCCTGATTTCAAGACAAGCTCGAAAATCGATCCGCGCAGGCGGTATTGTTCGACGACTTCGTTCTCTGAATCGATCAACCAA
>JAGROY010000111.1 GCA_020439995.1 Verrucomicrobiia bacterium | reverse complement strand
GGACGCCTGAGGAGGCGAGTTCGAGTGCGGCGACGCGGACGAGCTGGGTGAGTCCCGCTTTTGCGCAGGAGTAGGATGCGGCACCTGCACCGGGGGCGGCGACGTTGCGCGAGCCGATGATGATGGCGGCGGGGTCGATGCCGAGCTTGAGGAATGGGATGCAGACCTGAAGCAGTTGCTGGTGGCTGGTGAGATTGACGGCGATGCTCTTGTCCCAGTTGCCGGCGTCCATTTGATCGATGTAGGCCCCGGCGGTGAAGATGCCGGCATTGCTGAGCACGATGTCGATGCCACCGAAGCGGCGCACGGCGGTGTCGACGGCAGCCCGCACTTTGTCGAGCTTGGTCAGGTTCACGGTGATGCCGAGGCGATCGTCGGCGTTGAAGAGTTCTTCAATCTCGGGGTTCAAGTCGAGCGCGACCACTGCCGCGCCCGCTTCGTGGAGGGCGTTGGCACATGCCTGGCCGATGCCTGCTGCAGCGCCGGTGACGAGCGCGACTTTGCCCTGAAGATCGGGGCCTGCTTTGCTGCTGCTCTTGAGCTTGGCCTGCTCCAGTTCCCAGTATTCGATTTCGAAGATATCTTTTTCGCTCAACGCGCGCCAGCCGCCGAGCTTTTCCGCCTGCCGGATGGTTCTGTAAGTGTGGTGGGCAATGTCGGATACGATGCCGGCTTCCTTCACTGTCCTGCCGAACGCGGCGACGCCATGGCCCTGCCACACGGCCCAGCGCGGTGAGGGATCGAGCATGGTGTGCCCTTCGCTGGCGCAGCGGTCGAAATATTTGCGGTAGTCATCGGCAAAGCGCTGCACGTCTGCTGCCGGATCGCCGGTGACGACGACGGGAATTCGCTTGGTGCGGATTGAGTGATCGGGAGTCAATGGGCCACGGGTGGCGATCGATTTGATGTTCGGCAGACTGGAATAGCCACAGGCCTCCTGAGACTGGTCTAACTTTACCACCACCGGACAGCCGCGCTGATCGGAAACCGCTTTGCGCAAGGTTGCCAGAGCGAGCGGATTGTCCTGTGGTTTGGCTTTGGCGAGGAATCTGGCACCGGCTCTCTTGCGCAGGAAGTTCTCGGCTTCGCTCACCAGCTGGATCATGCGCTCGTAGCTGGTCTTCGCGTCATCGGCAAAAGTGAAGATGCCGTGGTTCATCAGGACGATGCCTTCGATCCCGGACAGATCCCGGCCTTTGATCATCTCATACACCGTGCGCGACAAAACGAAGCCGGGCATGACGTAAGGGACGACGAGAACGTGGTCGCCGTAAACTTCTTTGATGCGCTGCTTGCCCTTTGGTGCGTTTGTCAGTGCGATGACTGCATTGGCGTGTGTGTGGTCGACAAAAGTGAATGGCAGGATGCCGTGCAGGATGGCTTCGATCGAAGGCGCGGGCGCATTGGGATTGGTCATCGCCGCGCATTGTTCGCGCACCATGTCGGCATCGCTCAGCGTTTCCATCTCTGCCATTTTCTGCAGTACATTCAGGCGGACCGGAGAGAATCCCTGAGCTTCGATCGTCCCCAGATCCCAGCCGCTGCCCTTGACGTAAACGATGTCCTCGGTGTCGCCGAAGAACGTTTTCTCCCGCACTTTCACAGAGGTATTACCGCCACCATGCAGCACCAGTTCCGGCTCCTGGCCGAGCAGGCGGGAGGTGTAGACACGTTGGTTGAGCAGGCTCTTGCCTGCCTTACGGGCATCGCTGGGATTCCAAAGACTCTTCATTCGCCATCTATGCCCCAAAAAGTTCCGCTCGCCAAGCAAACATGTGGCGCGGTGGCCCGCAGTCTATCAAGATTGAATGAAGGCTGGCTGAAGTGTGGGGGTGAGCGGGGAGTTGTGGTGACTTTTAGTCGCCTTCCCGTTGGGGGCTTTGGCCACTGAAAGTCACTATTATTGCGCACGGCGGAACCCCGATTGGGGTTCGCCAAATGTTTACCGATAGCCCAGGGTTCGAGAACCCTGGGCTATCGACGGAACGCCCTTGGCGTTGCCTCTGATTCGACCCCAAAATGTCCAGACCGTAGTTTGGCGACTGAAAGTCACCACTACCCTCCTAGGGAGATATTAACACAGATCGGGGCAGCGATGTGAGTGTTAGAGCGAGTTTGTGATGACTGGCAGACTTTGAGCCTTGCGAGGCGATTGATTGCTGCGACATTCTGCGCATCATGACAAAGACCCAGAAAGCATTCCTTTTCGACCTACTGGAAACCGCGAGCCCGACCGGGTTCGAAGTGGAGGGGCAGCGCAAGTGGGCTGGCTACGTGCGCAAGTTTGCCAATTCCGTTGAGAATGACGCATACGGTACGGCATGGGCGACGATCAAAGGCACGGCCAAGGCACCGAAAAAAGTGATGCTGGAAGCGCATGCGGACGAGATCGGCTACATGGTGAAGCATGTGACCAGCGATGGATTTCTGCGCATCGATCGCATCGGTGGATCGGATGCCGCGACTGCTCGGGGACGGCGTATCTGGATTTTTGGCGATGCGGGCCCAGTGACCGGAATCATTGGCAATACGGCGATCCATCTGCGTGACAAATCCGGCGATGAAAAGGTGCCGAAGATCAGCGAGCTCTATGTCGATATCGGTGCCGCCAGTGCCGAGGAAGTCGCGGCTGCGGGCATCCGCGTTGGCCACCCGGCGGTCTACAAGGACGGGGTTGAGGTTCTCGGCAATGACCGCCTGGTCGGTCGTGCTCTGGATAATCGCATCGGCGGTTACATCATCGCGCGGGTTATGGAGAATCTTTCGAAGGGTAAGAAAGCTCCGGCATCATCGATCATCGCTGTCAATGCAGTGCAGGAGGAAATCGGCGGATTCGGAGCGCAAATGGTGACGCATCGGTTGATGCCCGACGTTGCGGTTTGTCTCGATGTTACTCACGCCACCGACACTCCAGGAATTCCTCATGAGCAGCATGGCAAAGTAATACTCGGCCGCGGCCCCACTGTCACTCATGGAACGGGCAACCACCCGGCAGTGGTCAAGCGCCTGATGGAAGTGGCAGAGAAAGAGGGGATCCCGTTGCAGCACGAGGCTTCCTCACGTTTTACCGGAACCGACACCGATTCAATCTATCCAGTGGGTGAGGGCGTGCCTAGCGCGCTGGTTTCGCTGCCCTTGCGCTACATGCATTCGGTGGTCGAGACCGTGCACCTGGGAGACGTCGATCACGTGATCAACTTGCTCACGGCATTTTCGATCAGCGTGGGTGCCAAGGACAGCTTTTCGGTGAAGTTGTGAGGCAAGGGTCACCACTCCGCTTGCTCGACAGACTCAATGATCAGGTAGATAGAGGTTGTCCGGGAGCTCCCCTTTGCGATTCCACTCTACGATTTCGCTTTGAACACCGCCTGATACTGCTTCTGCAGCTCATGGAAGCGAGATTCCAGATCTTCCACGCTAAGATTCGCCAGGCTTTCTCCAGAACTCGACTCGAGGCTCAGCAATTCCTCCAGCAACTGCACTTTTCCAATCCAGACACCTTTTGCTTTGCCCTCGGCTTTCCCTTCAGCTTTTCCTTTGGCGATGAGTTTTTCGGCGGTGGACATAAAGACTCTGTTTAAATGCGAACTCTTTTCAAGTTTATGAGCGATCGTTTCGACGTCAAGATCGTTCTCGGCGTTGAGCGCGTAGATCAGGATTTTGCGCAGGAACGGATCGGGGAGCACTGCCATCCAGCTGTCGAAGCGGGCCGATAGCCATTCGAAGAATTGCATCAGCTTCATCTCTCGGGCGAGTTTCATCAACTGCAGTGCGACCCGCAACTGGACATCGGCCTCTGATTGATCCGGATCGATCTGCGTGAGGTCGAGCAGCGCGTGCTGAAACTTTGGGACGTAGTCGTGAAGTACGGCTGCCTCTAACTCAGACATCTGAAACATGTCTTCAAACCGCTGCGACACCGTCCACCGGTCTGGCCCCTGGTTAAGAACGAAACCGATCACCGGAGGTAACGGCAAGCCAAACTGGCGGTGATGTTTCTGCAGAATCTCAACGATGTACGCCAGCAGCCGCAGTGGCATGGCGGGATCGATCGAAGTCTGGTGCTCGAACAGCAGGTAAAGAGAAACTTCGCGATCTCCCGTTGTTTTGAGGGAAAACAGCAAGTCGCTGTGCGCCTGCTGGAGGGAACCCTTCACGAACGACCCCGGCACCAGAGTCAACGATTCCCAGACGGCCAGCGAGGCGACAGGCTCAGGAAGGTGGCCTTTGAAGAACTTTGTCGCTTGCCTAATGTCCGAGAAGAAATCCTTGAAGAAGGCGTCGTTCGGCTGGGATGTAAGATCGTATTCGTCCTGATTTTGATGCTCGTCGCTCCCGCTGCGAATGCTGGCTGACGGCGCGGTGGGGGACAAGGATTCGTTGTCTGGTTTCGGCCCAAAATGACCAGAAGTAAGAGTGTCGTCTTATGGCATAGTCTCGGCTTTACCGGTAGTTCACGACCGTTCGGGTTTGAATGTTGAACGTCCCCGCGCGTTTGTTTTCTTGATTGGCACTGGAGCGGACTAGTGTGCAGAAGGGCAGTTCTCCTTTCGAGTTTAGCCGGTCTGCGACGACCACGGTGCGTCCGGCCGATCGGGGTGGCTGATAGCGTGCTGTCGACAGAGGCTCCACTTCAGGCAGTCTCCAGAATTGCACGGTTCCCAGCAAGCGCTGCCACGCGCCTGGCTCGATTGACTGCTCCATCGACCGGTCAAGTCTGTGTTCGAGTATCACCGTGGCGACCAATTTGTCCCATCCCGAAACTTTAGCTCCAGTGGCGTTGGTGATTTCGGGGAAGTAGCCGTAGAGCGTTTCATCATCTGGGCTGAGAATCACACCCATCACTGCGGCGGACAACAGGCAGGCTGCAAACAAGGCGATCGATCTTTTCATAGAGCTTTAGCTTCGGCTTGGATTGTGGTTCGTTTGATGCGCCAGATCACCAGCTCTGCTGCGATGTAGTTGAGGAGGATCGCGCCCCAAAGTGAGGTGATATAACCAAGTGAGCCGACGATGCCAATCATGTCGAACCCGGCATGCAGATAGCGGAAGGAAATGGCGGCGGCAATCATGGCAAACGCCCGGATCATCCATGCGCCATGATCGGCAAAGTGGCGCTTTCGGTAGGAGAGCAGCCCAGAAATTGTGAAGCAAAGGGCAAGGAAGCCGTTCAGAAAAAAGCCAACTCTCCCGATGACCCCGCCGGTTGCGAAGATCGCGAGATAGAACCCGGAAGGAAGAACGGCGAAAAGAAGCA
This sequence comes from Verrucomicrobiia bacterium, assembly GCA_020439995.1. Classification (GTDB taxonomy): domain Bacteria; phylum Verrucomicrobiota; class Verrucomicrobiia; order Verrucomicrobiales; family DEV007; genus JAGROY01. The sequence continues at coordinate 58,575 of JAGROY010000111.1, read as the reverse complement.
CTCCGGCGAACCATTTGCCAAGGCGACGATGGAGGCGGGGCGCTCTCGTTCGGATTCGTTTGGACAGCTGCAGGGCGCAGATGCCGATACAGAAAATCCCGGATATGACGTGCGTGAACAGAGCGATTCGCCAGGCGGGTTGGAGGGCGATCACGCCCTTGTCGAGGACGAAGGGGGCGGTGGCGTAGCCGGTGAAGTAGTCCGCTGAGTGGGAAATGACCGAAATCACTCCGAGGAAAAATGCCACAGCCAAGCAGAGCACAAAGAATTTGCTCAAGGCGGAGTTTGGTTCGGTGTTTGAGTCTTCGTCATAAGGGCAGGGGGGCAAGGGCTTGGACTTTCAAGTGGGCATAGTGTTCAATCTCAATTTTTAAGAATTCTATATGATTGATAGTCAGTTAGTTGTGATCTGTGCGGGCGAAAGCTAGGAAGAGACGATTTCTTTCAACCAGCCCGTTGAATCTGGCTCTTTCTCATGCGTGTCAATTCGAGCGATTCGTAGTTTTTATGCCTTATTCAGGCACCGCGAGAGGCGTGTAGGTTCAAATAACAAAAACGTAATTTTTGGGAACCGAGTTTTGTTCCTCTCGTCGACAAGTGTGCAGATGTCACCGAGATCCCATTTCTGAATCCCCAGTGCGAAAGAACGGAGAACGAGTTGGTAATGGAGTGACGCTTGATTTAGACGTGCAAAGCAATTTCTCTGTGTCAGACTGTAACTTTATTTAGAAATTCTAATAATTTATGTCAATAGCTGCATCCAGTCGGAAGATGTCCGAACTTTTTGTGAAGGCCGCGGAAATCGCCGGAGCTTCTGATACTGAGAAAGTTGAACACATTGTGGTCGAGGCCGCAAAGGGGCAACGCTCGGTGATTGATGATATTCTCGACTCCCAGTTGGTGAACGAGGAAATCTTCCTTGAGCAACTGAGCCGGGAAATGGGAATGGAATGGGCAGCGAACTTGATTCCGAAGAATGGCCGCCGCTTAAAGCAAGTTTGTCCGGGCAGGGTGGCCATCAAGCACTGCATGCTGCCGCTGTGGGCGGGCACGGAGGCTCCTCTGGACGATGACGAGGAGGGGCTGGATGGTGTTCCACTCGATGAGGCCGAAAACACCGGTGTTCGCGAAGATGCTGCTGCAACCGACGAAGATCCGATCGACAATGGCCCGGAGCGACTCTGCATCGCCACCTACGATCCTTTCAATTTGATCGCCCGCCAGGCAGCCAGCCAGGGCATCGGCCTGCCGATCGAGTGGAAAATGGCGTCGCGCACACGCATTATCAACAGCATTCAGAAGCTGTATGGTGTTGGTGCTAATACATTTGATGCGATTCTTGCAGGCCGTGGGGACGCCGAAGAATGGTCTGAGGAGAAGGAAGACAAGACGGACCTTGACGAGGACGACGAAGAGGCATCCGTGGTCAATTTTGTGAATCAGCTGATCCGTCAGGCGCTGGATGAGCGGGCGACGGACATTCACGTGGAGCCGCTTGAGAACACCCTGCGCGTGCGTTACCGGATCGACGGACTTTTGCAGGATGTGCCTCTGCCTGAGAATATTAAGGCCCTGCAGTCGATGGTGATTGCGCGTCTGAAGATCATGTCCCGTCTGGACATTGCCGAACGCCGATTGCCGCAGGACGGACGTATCGCTCTGGAGATGGATGGCAACCCGATCGATGTTCGTGTGGCGACGATTCCCACAGTGGAAGGCGAGAGCGTTAGCCTTCGTTTGCTGAACCAGCAGAAATTCACGCTGGATAAACTCGGGATGATCCCGAAAATCCGTAAGACCATCGATTCCCTGCTGAAGATGTCGAACGGCATCATTTTGATCACGGGCCCGACAGGTAGCGGTAAATCCACCAGCCTCTACACTTTCCTCACCGTTCTGAACACGACCGACACCCGGATCGTCACAGTGGAAGACCCGGTGGAGAACAAGCTGGAAGGTGTGATGCAGATCGCGGTGAAGCCAGAGATCGATCTCACATTTGCCCGGGGACTGCGCAGTATTCTGCGTGGCGACCCGAACATCGTAATGATCGGGGAGATGCGTGACCTTGAAACTGCGGAGATCGCGGTGCGTGCGTCGCTCACTGGTCACTTAGTATTCAGCACCTTGCACACCAACGATTCCATCGGTGGTATCAGCCGCCTGATCGACATGGGGGTCGAGCCGTTCCTCGTATCGGCATCCGTTCGGGCATTCCTGGCTCAGCGACTCGTGCGCCGACTTTGCAAGCATTGCCGGATCGAAACAGAGATCGGCCCGGAGCGGAGGACGCCGATCCAATTCCCGCTGGACCTGCCAGGGCAGGCATATTCTGCAAATCCGGTTGGTTGCGATCGTTGCCACCACAGTGGATTCAACGGGCGACTGGCCATTTATGAAATCTGCGTGTTGAGTAAGGGAATCCAGGATCTCATCGTGAAGCGGGCATCGGCCAGTGACATTCTGAAGCAGGCTATTGCAGAAGGCTTCATCGACATGCGGCATTACGGATATTGGAAAGTGATGGAAGGCGAGACGACCCTTGAGGAAGTGATCAGCGCTACCACCACTGAATTCACCATGGAGGACTAAGGCATCTAGAGAAGGGATAACGAAACGTGGCACTATTTTCTTACCAGGCACTGAAGTCAGACGGCTCAACCGCTACCGGCGAAGTCGACGCACCGGATCGCACCACAGCGTTTCGCAAGCTCGACCGCCAGGGCTTGCAGCCGCTCGCCTTGAATCTCAAGGGTGACGGCACTCCTGCAAAGCCAGTCAAGGCATCCAAGAACGGCACTTCCAGCGACAACGGAAAAGCCGCCGCCAAGGCTGCGAAAAGTGAGCGGGTGCGCAAGGCGAACCAGCGCGAAGCCGATTCCGCGGAGCCGAAGGAGGGCACCAAGAAAGAAAAAGGCGACGCAATGGCCAACGGTCCGGTACGCCTGAAGCGTGGCCAGATCGTGATGTTCACCGAGGAACTGAGCGACCTGCTCGGAGCTGGAGTGCAACTCGAGCCAGCCCTTAAAATCATGGAGAGCCGCGACGAGCTGTCCAATTTGAAAATCGTCACCCAGATGCTTCGTCAGCAAGTGCGGGACGGCACCAGTTTTTCTCAAGCCCTGCGCAATGCCTCGCCGAGCTTTGGTGAATTGTACACCAACATGGCGGCGGCTGGCGAGATTAGTGGCGCGCTGCCGACGATCCTCCGACGTCAAGCCCAGTATCTTGTGACCGTGGCTGAGCTGCAGTCGAAGGTTGCCTTTGCGCTTATCTATCCGGCGTTTCTGATCTTTTCCGGACTGGCAGTGTGCGTGCTGTTCGTTGCCTTCCTCATTCCGCAGTTGGCGGACATGATGAAACAGATGGGCAAGGAGCTGCCACTTCCCGCTGTGATTATGCAGGGCGTGGGCGACTTCGTTGGCGCCTACTGGTGGCTGGTGATCATTGTCCTGGCTTTCGCAGTGTGGGCTTTTCAAAAGATCACGACTACGCCGCCTTACAATCAGAAGTGGGATCGCATCAAGCTATCGCTGCCGATGGCCGGGCCGGTCTTTCAACAGCGGTTTTTCGTCCAATTCCTGGAGACACTGTCCAATTTGATCGGCAATGGCTTGCCTCTGCTGCGGGCTCTGGAGCTTACACGTGACGCAACGGTGAACCTGCATCTCAAAGACCTGTTATCGGAGGCGATCGAATACGTGCGTGAGGGTGCTTCGCTGTCGCGGACACTTAAGCGCGTCGGCTTTTTTCCTCCACTCCTCACCGATATGATTATCGTGGGTGAACAAACTGGTGACCTGCCCCTGGCTCTCGAGCGTGCGGCATCACGGTACGATAAAGAACTGCAGAAGAAAATCGACAAGGTCATGGCTCTCATTCAGCCGCTGATCATTGTCATCATGGCCGTCATCGTAGGTTCCATGGCCTACATGATGATCAGCGTGATCCTGGGATCGATCGCCGGAATGAAGTAACTGAATCACAACAAACTTATAGAATTGCGAACCGCAAACGAGGCGGCCCTAACGAACCGCTAAACTATACAGAAACCACTACAAAGAAGATGAAACTGACTGTAACAAAAAACAACGGAAGGAAGCCACAGGCTGGCTTTACTTTGATCGAGATGGTGCTCGTGCTTGCGATTATGGCACTGCTGGTAGGTGGCGCAATCAGCCTGCTGACTGGTGTTCAGGATCACGCTAAAGAAGTCCGCGTGCATGGTGACTTTTCTTCCATTGAGTCTGCGTTGACGATTTACGAGAGTAAGTCTCTTGGACTGCCCACCTCTGCTCAAGGGCTTAAGTCCCTTGTCGACAAGCCTACCGTTGCACCAATCCCAAGGAATTGGAGTCGCCAGATGGACAATATTCCACTTGATCCGTGGGGAGTCGAATACCGTTACACCTATCCGGGTGTGAAACGCCCAGGCAAATTCGACCTTGTTTCGGCTGGGCCCGACAGAATTTTCGACACTGCTGATGATCTGGGCAACTGGCAGGAGGGCAGCAAGTAAGAGAGCGCTGTGCTGTCAAGCCGGAGAACCATGAGATTCAACCAGCATCGGCGCTCGCCATCGGGCTTTACGTTGATCGAGATCGTGATCGTACTGTCGGTACTGTCGTTGCTGATTGGGATGACGGTTCTGCGGATCAATTCGGTGTCCGGCGAGCGCCAGTTGCGCGGAGGTGCGGAAGCGTTGAAAGACTTTGCCAAGCAGGCGAGGATGTTCGCGATCGTGGAGCAGCGCCCCCATCAGGTACTGCTCACGCCGGGATCTATTCGGCTGCAGGCGTCTGGTCAGGTGTTCACTGAGGACTACATCGACCAGCACGGTGTTCTCAACGAGAACATTCCTGCAATCAAGCGCTATGACATCGATGCTGACTTAAAGATGTCGATTCGTCGCTGGCGGGACAAGGAATTTAGGCCCATTAAGATTGATAGCTGGGTGTTCGAGCACACGGGCATTTGCGAACCCCTGAGCATCCGTTTTGAGCGGCTCTCCGATGGCTCGTATCTCGAAATCACATTCAATGCTCTCACCGCCAACGTCGAACGCGAAGATGCTCAGTTTAACTGATTTGCTTTAGCGATCATGAACCGCACTCAATTCCAGACACAACCGATCGCAGACACGGAAGGCTTCATATTACTTGAAGTCCTGCTGGCGATCGCCTTGTTTGGGATCGCCGGGCTTGGCTTAGTCAAAGCGTTGAACTTCAGTGCGCGGGCGGCTACCCAGAGCCAGCTCGATATCCGCATGATGATGCGGCTTCAATCAGCGTTAACGCTGGCGAGCAAGGCGCAGCAGATGGAGGAATATGAGACCGTGTCGGATCCAGATGAGCTGGGGGTGCAGGTGCTCACCCGAGTCGAGGAAATGGAAGACGATTTTCTGACGAATGAGGAAGGTCAGGGGCTGCAGGACATGTGGGTCATCACCGTCAAAGCATTCTGGAATCGCGACGGGAACGCGGGGGAGATGGAGGCGCAAACGTGGCGCTATGGTCCCCTTTACTCGCAGTAAAGTAATTTCTACCTGAAACATGAGATTTAGCGACAAACAGCTCAGCGGGCAGCGCATCAACAAGGGATTCACTCTTGTTGAGGTAGTGCTTGGTCTTGCACTGATGGCGCTGCTCGTCGGTGGTGTCTTTGCTGTGGCGCGCGGGTCTCTGAAGGTCGCAGCTGAGGTGACAGAGAATCAGCAATACTCGATGAAAATTCACAGCTACCTTGAGCTGTTGCGTCGCACGTTTGAGGGAACGCCGGGCAATGGACAGGTCTTGCTACGGCCGTTGGACTCGAGAGGCAGTGAATCAGAAATTGCTTTCATTGAATATCCCATGGCCTTCGCCTGGTCTGGAATTCCCGCAGGATCGCGAGCCATTGTTCTGCGCACCGCTAATTCTCCCAACGGCTGGCTGGAGTCCCGGATCTTCTATCTCGATGAAGAACAGGCTGACGAGTACATCAACGATAAGCGGCTCGACGAGTCCGCCCCGAGCTTGATGATCATGGATCAGATGAAGATGTTGCAATGGCGCGTCTATGATCAGCGCAATGAAGAGTGGGTGACGGAATGGGACGAGAAGACAGCACGCCCATCATTGATTGAATTAAATGTCCAGTTTCTCGACGGCTCGAATCCCGTGTCCGTTGTCTTCTGGATACCAACGGTAGTGAATCCCGAGCAGGTGGTGCGATCCATTAATACCGGAACTCCTGGCGCAGGAGGTGCACCCGGCGCTGGCGGTGGTCAGGGCCAGGGCGGTGGGCCAGGTGCTGGCCCGGGCGGAGGTCGTGGTGGCCAGGGCGGTGGTGGTCGAGGCCAGGGCGGCGGCGGTCGTGGTGGCCAAGGCGGTGGTGGCAGAGGTGCGGGGACTGGCGGAGGTCGCGGTGCCGGTGCCGGTGGCGGTGGGGGAGTTCCCGGTGTACCTGGTGCGGGAGGGGGACGATGATTTTCATCTATTCGGGGTTTTCACTGGAAAAAGCTCGCAGATGCATAGTATTAAACTTTTCTTAGAATTTTAATGAATTTTAGTAATCAGCTGAAAAAGAGAGCCCGATCAGAGCGCGCAGCCGCCCTGATTACGGTGTTCTGGCTGATTGCTGTGCTCAGCCTGCTGATTTTCACCACCGTCCGGGTGCTCAGGAATGACGTTCGGCTCACAATCAGTCAGAAAAAGGCTTTCAGAGCCATGCAGTTAGCCGAAATGGGGATCGCGGTGGGAGTGAATCCCAGCACCAAAGAAACGGACTACCTGCTGCTCAACCGGGAGGTCTATCCTGGCGAATCCTTCCGGGTGAAAATCCGTGGAGAAGGGGGGAAGTTCAACATCAACGCAATTCTTCAACAGGCGGACGAGGGGGACAGGCTGCTGCAGGACATCTTTGCCCAGTGGCTGTCTGGATCGGATATCCCTGGAACTGAGTTCCGAGATGCGGCAGACGAATTAGTCGAAGCATTGCGGGACTGGATCGATCAGGACGATATGGTGACTGGCCTCCACGGTGCTGAGAACGAATATTATTTTGAGCTGGGTTTCGCAAACTACCCTTTCAATCGCCCGTTTTACTCGCTGGACGAGATGCTGCTGGTGCGCGGAATGGATCAGGTGATCGCCGCCAAGCGCAACTGGCGGGACTTTTTTACCATCTACAGTGGCGGCAAGCTGGATATGAACGAAGCGGATGCCGAGGCGATCTCTCTGGCGACCGGTGCCGAAATTGGCGCGGCAGAGGAGCTTGTCAAAATGCGATGGGGCGAGGATGGTATCGAGGACACTGAGGATGACTACAAATTCAACAGCCTAGCCGAAGTTTTTCCGGTTCTGGGAGTTCTGGAAGATCCGATCTTGCAAAGCAGACTCACTCTGAACGACAACACGAAGCGCATCGAAAGCATCGGTACGGTCGGAGATTTTCGCAAGAAGATCGAGATCGTCATTCGCACGCAAGGACGCACCCCACAGATTTTAAGCCGGGAGGAAGTTCCCCTTTTTGATTAAATGAGTAACAGTCCATCCAGTTCCAACAAGAAAGCGGAAACCACCATCTGTCTGCCCGGCGAAGATGGATGGGAACGCTGGAAGCCATCCGGCGACGGGTACCAATTGTCGGAGAAAGTGGCCACTGCCGATGGTGGCTCTGCCGCTTCCTTCAAGGAGATTCAAGTTTACGGCTTCCCTGTCACTGCCGCGTATGCAATTCCGATCTGGGCATCGACGGCGGATGAAGACCTTCTCGGCAGCGTGGTGGACATGCAGCTGGAGAAGCTGGGAATGCGGCCAGAGACGATCGCCGGAAAGCTGATAGATTACACTGTGGTCGATCGCGAGGAAGCGCAGACGCTCACTTTGGCCACGGTGCTGGACAGCTCGTTCAAGCATGAGCTGCCAAAAGGCGGGGCGCGTGAATTCGAAGCATCGCCAGCCCTGTTTTATCTACCCGAGAACCAGCTGGTGCTGTGGAAGGAACTCGGCAAGCTGGTCGTGGCCATCACCCGTCGCGACATGCTGGTGTATTTTCAGGGCCTCACCGCTTCACGTGTGGATGCCGGGGTGGTGCACGAATTGAACTGCCTGCTCATGCAGTTGGGCATGCAGAAAGTGGTGGAGCAGATCGATGGCGTGACGCTGTGGACGAATGATATCGATGAAGGAGTCAGCGACCTTTTGTCCGAGACGTTTGAGTGCAAAGTCCTTCACCAGAAGCGCCCAGCACCGGTCTTGCCGCTCAAGCATTCCACACTGTTGCCCACCGAGGTGGCACTGGATCGGATTGAGGCGAAGAAGCGCCAGAAGATCAAAAACGCGCTGCTGATGGCAGGTCTTGTCTACTGTGCAGTCGCGGCGTTTTTCGTCGCGCGGTATCTGATCGACCTCAGAGAGGTCAATGAGCTGAAGCGGGTGGCTGCTACCAAGCAGCACTACTTTGATCTCGTGCCTCGGGTGCAACGGATGTGGGGCGTGGCGATGGAGACCATGGATGTCGACCGATATCCGATCGAAATTTTCTACCGAGTTACGGAGGCATTAAGAGGGCTGGGGGCGCTGGACCAGGTCAACTTCGACTCCTTCAACATCAGTTCCGACAAGGTAGCAATCGCAGGTATGGCGAAGGACGCTGCCACTGCCATTCGGTATCAGCAGAAAATCCAGGATCACAAAGATCTACAGGACTTCGAATGGAAAATCCCATCACCTACTCCGGACAAAAGAACGGGTAGAGTCCGGTTTATGATTAACGGAGAGAGGAACTACTAACACGCTATGGCTAAACTGAAACCCAGCGAATTTCGTCTGCTCCTGATTTTCTGCATCGTGGCATTCATCCTTGTGAATGCCTATGGCTACAAGGAGCTGATGGCGCGTCAAAATGCCCTGATTCTGCAAAAGCAGGAATTGACAGGAAAACTGAAAACTGCCGACGTCTATCAGAGTCAGGAAGCAGATTCCCGGCAAAAAGAACAGTGGCTGATGAGCCGTGTGAAGGTCTATCGCTCGCAGGATGAGATGAAGACCTTTCTGCTCAAGTTCGTCGAGCAGCGTGCCAGTTCTTTCAATCTGGTTCCAGAGCTGCAACCGAGAGAGCCTGAGCTAAAGGATGGCTACATGCGTTCGATTCTTGAAGTGAAGCTTTCCGGCACCATCGATCAGCTGTTGCCGCTTGTGTTCTCGCTGCAGGATCCGGAGGAGTTCCGCTCCATCACTTCGTTCGACCTCAAGGCAAAGCCAAAAGAGCCGACCACGCTCTTCCTGGAATTCACCATCGAGCAGTGGTGGAACCCAGACAGCCCGGAGATTGTTGCCAATGGCACTGCCGCTCCCACCGTCGAAATGCCCGTCGGCGTGCCCGCTCCCCCGACACCTGCTGGCGATGGTGATGGCGGTGGCGGTGGCGGTGGTGTCCTGCCGCCCGGGCCGGGAACCTCCGCTGCCGGACTGCCAGAGCCTTTGAAAAGGAGCATCGCACTGCCTCCGGGAGCGACGCCGACTCCCGCTGCCAACACTACCGGTGACGGACAACTTCCCGTGCTGAATGAATCCGGAAACGACGACAAACCGCAATAAGATGAAAGGAAACAGGATGATGATGGAAAAAATATTCAACAGGATACCGCTTTGGATAGCGGCGGTGGCAATCGGTGGATCGATCCTTCCGCTCAGCCACACAGCAGCACAGGACAGCGAAGATACAAACGGCGCAGCAGCTGAGCTGCCAGACCTGACTCCCAAGCGTTACAAGATGAACCGCTACGAGTCGATCTGGGCCGAACGATCACCGTTTGAAATCATTGTCGAAGAACCCGAAGAAGTCGACCCGGGGCCACCGCCATTTGAAGATTACACGCTGGCCGGCTACTCGAAGCGCGGAAACGTCTGGCGGGTTACAGTAGTCAACCTCAAGGATCCGAAGGAAAAGCACTATCTGGAGACTGGGAAAGTTACTGAGGATGGGTTCGAGCTGCTCAATGTGAAGCAGGAACGCAATTACAGGAAGACAGAGATTGTCGTGCGTCGTGCCGGAAAATCTGGGAATATCGGCTTTAGCGACAAGTACTTAAAGCCAGCGACGTTCGCCGGAGGCAAATCCGTAGGCGGTGCGGTAGGTGGTGCAAAGCAAGCGCCTAGAGGCAAGCCCGGGCAGGCTGCTCAAGGTGTCCCTGGGCTTGGCAATCAGCCTCAAGCGCCAGCCACTGCTGCTGCCGCCGCCGGGAACAACAATAAAACGGACGCTGCGGCGCAAATTCGTCAAATGCTCCAGAACCGCGCGAACGGCTCAAACAATGGTAGGGCGAGCACCACGCAACAGGGCTCCAAGCGTGAGCCAAGAAGGCGCGTTATTCTCCCGCCTAAACGTTAAGTTTTTCACGCAGCCCGCACCGACTCACATCACTTTACAAAGCTAAGAATTTTCAGGAAGACGAATCACATGCCATCCATACTATTGAACTCAAGTCCCCTCAGGTGCCGTCGATCGGCTATCGCGGCATTTTGCCTGGCCGTCTTTGTGGTCAGTTCGGGTCGCTCATGGGGCCAGGAAGCGGATATTACAAACATCGTGTTTCCCGGCACTGATCTCGAAGAGGTGCTGATCTATTACGAAACACTGTCAGGAAATCATCTCATCCGCACACCAGGGATTGAAGCCACGGTGCACATTGTGCAGAATCCTAATGTGGCGATGACCAAGCAGCAGGCCATCGATTTCATCAAGGGCAGCCTTTACTACGCAGGGGTTGCAATTCTCCCAGAGCGACCTGGTATGGAGAAGGTCGTTTCCTGGGCTGCTGGAACGCCATTCGATTTTCCTTCCCCCGAGCCAGGCTATCAAAAAGTGCTCTACTCTGATCCATCAGAACTGCCGGAAGGAAACGCCTTCGTCAACTACTCGATGCGGCTGCAGTATGTGGGGGCTGAAGAGGCAGCACAGCAATTCACGACCCTGATGCCTCCTCAATCATGGCGCTACACACCCATCCCCAGTGCAGGAACGGTCATCATTTCCGCAACGGTTCCTGTCGTCCGCACTCTGATTGCGCTCAAAGAACAAATCGACGTCCGCGAGCAGGCGCGGGAGAACCGTTTCATACAGCTGCGCCTCGCGGATGCAGAGGAAGTGGCAGGGAAGATTACAGAGCTAATCAGCGCTCAGGAGCAGTTGCGGTCGCAAAACGGTCGGGTCGGAGCAAGAACCGCCGCGCAACGGCTGGCGAACAATGCGGCAAATCCTAACGCTGTGCCCGTTCCTCTTCAGGGGGCGACTGGCGGGGGCGGTGACGGTCAGGCCGAGCCCACGATTTCAACCGGAAGTGGCGTGATCGTCCAGGCCGATGCCCGGACAAACCGAATCCTGCTCAACGGTCGGAACGTCGATGTCGACTACATCGAGAGCCTCGTGCTGGAGTTCGACCAGCCAGCCGAGGTTGAATCCCTGCTGACAAAGCGGCTGCGCTACTTTTCTGTGATCGATTTCCTGGATGTCGCAGCAGGTGGGCTTGAGCGATTTTCATCGCGCGGTGCTTCCGGTGCAGGTGGTGCGATCGGTGGTGCTGGCGGTCAGACCCGGCAGAATCGGCAGACTCAGAACAGTGGCGGCAATTTCGGAAATCAGGCAAATCAGGGCTTTGCTGGTAATCAGACCAGCAGCTCGCGCTCCAGCCGCAGCGGCGGGGCGGCAGGAGGCGGGTCAGGTCGCCAGCTACAAACCCAGCAGTTGTTCCCCCAGTCCGTCACAGTGGATAAAACCCTGTTGATCGCCGACCCCCGCTCTAACAGTATCATCGTTTCAGGCCCACCAGAGCACCTTAGCTTCATCACGGATCTCATCGAGAAAATGGACGTGCGCCCCTTGCAGGTCTACATTTCAGCAGTGCTGGCGCAGGTGACCCTGGGCGACGATATTCAGTTCGGAATTGATATCCTTCGCACAGTCGAAAACTTCAAACTGGGCGGAGAGACGGTGAATGCCGCAGGAATATTCAGGAACATCACCGGCGGGTCGGGAATCATCGATCCGACAAGCCTGGGCACGGTCGCCGACTTTGGGGCTGCATCCGCGTCAGGTCTGAACACCTATGCCCAGTTCGGCGACTACTTTACTGGCTACCTCAGGGCACTACAGAATCGCAACGATTTCAAAGTCCTTGCGCGTCCGTTCGTGTACACCGCAAACAACGAAGTCGCGACGATTTCTATTGGTGAGCGAGTGCCTGTGCCCAGAGGACAGCAGTCTACGGTTGTTACCGGTGGCACCCAGTCGCTCAATACCCAGATCGATTTCGAAGATGTAGTGCTTGAGCTTCAAGTCGCTCCACTCATCAGTTCCGAGAACGAGGTTACTCTGACGATTGCCCAGGTGAATGACAACATCACTGGCAGTAGCAACATCAACGGAGATGAGATTCCAATCATCAGCACTCAGACTCTGGACACAACAGTGACAATCCCAAATGGCGGCGTTGTCGTGATCGGCGGACTCATTTCGCAGTCTGAGTCGAAGACGAACTCAGGCCTTCCGTTCATCACCAAGATCCCGGTGCTCAAGACCCTGCTTGGAAATTCTACAAAAGACTTCAGCCGCAGCGAGCTGCTCATCTTCGTCCAGCCGAGAATTATCACGACAACCTCTTCGTTGGTCGCGGCGCATACCGATCAAGTGCGACGTTCCGTGATCGCCAGTGAAGTCGAAGAATTCGCCCAGCCCACCTACGATACCGACAATCTGGTGCTTCCTGGCCGCGATGGCGATATCCAGTGGAAGGACGCTGGAAAAACCGGAGCAAATCCAACACAAGGGGACGGAACAGAGGTGAAAAGTCGCCCAGCTTCCGGGAGTGGAGCTAAAAATACTAGAAAAAAGAGCCTGGGATCGTGGATCAAAGGCATTTTTAACAGCAATTAACTCCGCTGATGTTATGTCTAATGCTCTGAGCGTGAATCGCTTGTGATTCAGTGTCCAGGCCTGCGAAAAAAACAACCACCGAAAGCAACAATTGCAGAAAAAAATTGATAGAAAGTCTTGCCCTTCTGGGAAGAATTCCGTAATCTTATAGTTGCCCATAGAAAACTATCTCTTGAAAGAAACCATGAAAACCCATCTAAAATTGATCGCTGGAGTAGCGCTAGCTGCTATCTCTTCCGCATCCGCACAGGAAAACACCACAAAACCAGTCGGTTTCCGCACGGAAACGATCAAGGCAGGTGTCTTTAATCTCATCAGTGTTGACCTTACCGAGGCTATTTCTGCCGCTGGCACTTCAACTGGAGTATCTGCGACCGGCCTTACGGACGATGCCGCTGATTTCGCAACCACACTTGCTGCTGAAGGGAAGACATGGGTGGTACAAATCACATCAGGTGCCGCTGCTGGCACAGTGATCGAAGCAACTGTCAACGGCGCGAATGGCCTGGACAGTCCTGATTTCGCAGCTGCTGGAGTTGCCGCTGGTGATTCGTATGAAGTGCGCGCTGCCAAGACCTTGGCTGATATTTTCGGTCCAGCGAATGAGGCTGGGCTCACAAAGGCTTCATCGGATGCGGGGGCCGACATTATCTGGATTCCGGACGGACAAGGTGGATTCAACCGTTTCTTTTATAAAGAAGGTGGTATTGCTGGTGGAAATGGTTGGAGAGCGGTCGGAGCAGTCGCACAAGACCGTTCAAATGAGCCGATTGTCTACACAGATGCATTCTTCATCCAAAGTAAGGCTACTACCGATCTTAACCTCGTCATCGTAGGCCATGTTCAAACCCAGAAGGCGACAGTGCCTCTTCTGAAAGGATTCAATTTCGTGAGCCGCATTGCACCTGTCGGTCAAACTTTGGCTACGACAAAACTGGATGCGATTGTCGAGACGGCCGCATCGGATACTGCTTCGGATATCATCTGGAATCCAGACGGAAATGGGGGATACAATCGCTACTTCCTGAAGACAGGTGGTATTGCGGGTGGTAACGGATGGCGTCCAGTCGGTCAAGTTGGAACCGATGCTTCGGGCACTGCCCTTGAGTCGGGTATTATTATTCAACGCAAAGGTGATCCAGTGAATGCGCCAATCAACGTGCCTGATTTCTACGCAAATCTTTAAACCTTAAATTTCCTCAACAAATAAGAAACTAAATATCAAATGATCAAAAAACTAATCACAGCTAGTTTTGTCGCTCTTATGGGAGTGGCAGCTGCTCATGCAGGGTCGATTTCCGTATCTTCGCTGAATGCAGCAGGGGATGGCGGACGTCTCGTCGTTGATTCGTCAGGCACTCTTCTTCCCGTAGGAAGCGGAACATGGATCGTCGGAACCACGGCGCTTTCTGATGATGCAATCAAGGCAGCGAACGTCTCCAACGACTTTGCACCTATTCTTGCTGACTTCAAAGTGTTTGGAACTTCCACTGCAATCCCTGAGTTTGCAGGACTGGCGACCGCAGACGTTCAGGGAAATGCACCTCTTGCTGCAGGTGATGGATTTGTTGGAAACAACATCTACGTTGCAATCGCAAAAGGCGCAGGAACAAGCGCATCTGACGAGTTCCTTCTTTACAAGTCTTCCGAAGTGTTTGGTGAAGATGGAGCTATCCCGTTCTCAAGTTCAGCTAATCTGGACAGTCCGGGGGATGCATTGCTCTTGGGTTCACTGGGTGGCGATGTCGCCTCTCCAGAATTGGGAATCTCTCTGCCAAGTTTGGTACTTGCAGGGGCAGGAGGTGGTCCAGTTGTTCCTGAGCCATCAGCAGCACTTTTGCTCCTTAGTGGACTCGGATCGATGGTATTCATCCGTCGCCGGCGCTAGTATCGGTCTTCAAGATTGATAATTTCTATGAATACCGCCGACCGGAAACGGTCGGCGGTTTCTTTTTGTGAAGAACAGTGAACCTCTGAACCATCGCAAGTTTTGAACCCACGAACTCAAGGCTTAGTTTGTTTCCTCCCGTGTTTCCTTTGTTTGATGCCAATCTGGCTAAAAGCATTGGAACTTCCAGGTAACGTAGATTGGGAAAGCGCCTCTAAATCCTCTGTAACCTTTCTATGGGAGAACAGTGAGCCGAACAGTCGAGTGGAATTTGATTTCCAGCAATCTGACGGCAATTGGATCAGCATCGTCAAAACTTCACCTGGTGCGACCAGTCAGCTCTTTACGGCGCTTGTGGCTGAAACACCGACCGTGTTTCGACTTCGAACGGTTACCACTGACGCCGAAGGAGTTGTGTTAGATAGTTCAGCTTACACCAGTCCAGTTGAGGTTACGACGCGGAGTGACCTAAGTGTAAAAACTGAAGGTTGTGTTTTGGCACCTCCTGGTCCACTCAATCTTCCAATCGAATTAAGTGGGTTCACGGCGGACCAGTTGGAGCTAGTAAATGCTCCAGAGAATCTCGTGATCACAGGTTTACCCGCTAAAATTACGGGGGTTGTGGATGGCGGCGGCTACAGGGTCACAGTTGTTGCAAAAAACGGACACCATAAGCGACAATTTACAACGGCCATAACAATCACGCAGGCCCCCATTATCGCGACTACTATCCCAGACCTCGCGGCAAACGTAGGAGCGCAAAGAGCTGTTTTCGATTTGGACCAGACGTTCATTGACCCGGACACTGAGAGGCTCGTCCGCATAGCGACAGCGCTAGGAAATATCGATGTCGCACTTTACGAAACTCACGCACCGCTTACCGTCACGAATTTTCTCAATTATGTCGACCGCGGGGATTGGGAGAATTCTTTCTTTCACAAATCATTAAGTAGCTCGGTTTCTATTATTCAAGGAGGAGGATTCACGTTCGCAGCTGAAGGCCAGATCCGGCAGGTGCGAAGTAGCTCAGCGGTAATGAATGAATTCAGTGCTGATCGACCGAATGTCTGTGGTACGATTGCCATGGCGAAAAGGAGCGGTGCCCCAGACAGTGCAACCAATGAGTGGTTCTTCAACGTAAGCGATAACTCGCAGTCACTGGATTCAGCAGTTGGCGGGTTTACCTCCTTCGGACGTGTGATGGGGGACGGCATGACTGTTGTAAAAGCAATCGCAGCGCTGCCAACTAACGATTTCAGCGTGGATGTGGTTACGTGTGAAGGTGAGGCACCTGAAGAATCTTGTCAGGAAGCAAAGTTTGACATTAAGGATTGGCCTCTGCTTCGCCTTCGAAACGACGGGCTTGATACAGATGATCTGGTGACTATTTTTAGCGTTGCTCGGCTGCAACCGCTGTCGTTTTCCCTGAACTCGAACTCTGCCCCCTCCGTTGCCAGCGTTGATGTGTCGGAGACGGGTGAGATGGTCATTGACTATCTTGCGCAGGGACAGGCTGAGATCGAGGTCGGGGCGACCGACCGTGACGGGGTGACTACATCCCACATGTTTACGATTTCGGTAGGGGAAACGTTTGAAGAGTGGGCGGCGCTGGCCGGACTGGCAGGCGGCGATGCTCTCGCCACTGCGAATCCTGACCACGATGCATTCAACAACCTGCTGGAATACGCCTTCGGTGCCAATCCAGCAAAAGCAGATTCAGCAGCGAGAGGCGTGAGTGTGCCTCAAGGAGCAGACAAGGTGCCTGCGATAACGTTTTTCTACCGGCCTTCTGCCGTCGATCTTGATTATGCGGTTCAGCTTGGTAATGACCTTGCCGGGGAATGGAGTGAAGTGTGGAATTCATCCCTGGGGCTTGATCATTCAGCGGTGGTGAGCAAAGAAGAAATGGGCGACGGGATACTGAAGGTGACTGTCGGCGCGGCGAATGCGGAATTGCCAGCATTTCTGCGTGTGTATGTTTCGAACCTATAAGGCATGAGAATCGTGCGAAGGCTGACGTGCGGACCGTGTGTCGTTGATCTCTCGACACAGGCTTGAGATTCAGACAGTTTTCCAGAAAATTCAGGATCCATACTGGAAAACCTATGATTCTCACCGATATCGTCCGTGGCCTGGGGGGAGTGACAGGACTCCTTGCAATTGCCTGTCTGCTTTCCTCGGACAGACGAAAGATTCACTGGCCGATTGTGGTTGGGGGTGTTGCGGTTCAGTTGGTGTTTGCCACTCTGTTTTTTCTCGGAGGGAGTGCTGGAGTGGTCTTTCAGTGGCTTGCCAGTCTGTTCGTTACGGTCATCAATTTTACGGCTGATGGGACAGCGGTGATTTTTGGGCCGGTTCTCTCTGATGCTGGTGAGGCGGAGAAGGTGCTGGGTGTTGGAAGGGGCTTCATCTTCGCTTTTCAGGTGCTGCCTACGATCGTGTTCTTTTCGGCGTTCGCGTCGTTCCTTTATTATGTAGGCATTCTGCAGCGCATCGTTTTCTGTCTGGCGTGGGTGATGACTCGCTTGATGCGATTGTCGGGTGCCGAGAGTCTGGCGGCGGCGGCGAATGTGTTCGTGGGACAAACGGAGGCACCGTTGGTTGTGAAACCGTATATTCCAAAGATGACGCGGTCCGAGATCATGGCGCTGATGACCGGAGGAATGGCGACGATTGCCGGCGGGGTGTTGGTGGCCTACATCGGGATTCTTGGCGGGGCGGATGAAGCGCGCCAGCAGGAGTTCGCGAAGTTCCTCCTCTGCGCGTCCCTGATGAATGCCCCAGCAGCCCTGCTGGTCGCCAAAATGTTAGTGCCCGAAACCGAGACGGTGGACTCACACCTCTTTATACCAAAAGAGACGGTGGGAGCCAATGTGCTCGATGCGGTGGCTACGGGCACATCCCAGGGGCTAAAACTTGCTCTGAATGTGGCGGCGATGATCATCGCATTCGTGGCGCTCATCGCGATGCTCAACGCCATTCTCACCGACGGCATAGGTGGCTTCTTCGTTGATCGTGACGGAATGCATTTCGATCGGGAGAAAGGTTGGCTCAACCTGTTTGTCCAGCGCATCTCGGGCGGTGAATCCGCCGTTTTCTCCAGTTTTTCGCTCGAAGCAATTTGCGGCTTTGCATTCGCGCCTATTGCGGCCCTGATCGGCGTTGAATCTGGCGATCTCCTTCAGGCGGGAAGCCTGCTTGGGAAAAAAGTCATTGTGAACGAGTTCGTCGCTTATCTGGATTTGGGAGCGATGAGTTCGGCTGCCAGTCTTAGTCCAAAGTCGGCGTTCCTCATGACTTTTGCGCTCTGTGGGTTCGCCAATTTTTCCTCGATCGGCATTCAGCTGGGCGGCATTGGAACTCTGGCTCCCACCCAGCGGCTGACGCTTGCCCAGCTTGGAATGAAAGCCATGATCGGCGGCACGATTGCCAGCCTGTTATCGGCATCGATCGCCGGAATGTTCTTCCAGGCTACGCAGTGACCCAGGTGGCTGCGGCTTCCTTGCCGGAGTTGCCACCTCAACGCAAGGTCAAACTCACTGCAGCTGAAACGATGTCTCCCTGCGTTCGCCGGATCGGAGATAGTCAACACTTACCTTCTCACCCTTTTTGAGCGTGGAGACGATCCTTTTGATCAGCTCGCTTTCGGTCAGGTCGCCACTGTCCCCGTTGAATTCGACGATCACATCTTCTTTTTTGAGCCCGGCCTTCTTTGCTGTCGCATGATCGCCATACTGACCAACGTTGAGCGCGCGGAGCGCCATCTTTCCGGCTTTGGGAATGTTACCCGTCCGCGCTTCGGTGGGAATCCTTTCCAAGCGCATGCCTCCGAGGGCGATGCGCCGCAGATCCCAGGTGGAAACGCGCCAGGCAATATCGGACGACTCGCGCCATTGGTTTTGTGGTGTGACTGTAAGGGTAATCGGTTCGCTCGATCTGGTGAGATCGAGGACGAGTTTCGCATTATCGTCCATTGCGTGCAGCGTCCACTGGAGATCTGCTGTCGACAGTATCGGTTGTCCGTTCGCTTTGAGAATCTGGTCGCCAGCCTTGAGCCCGGCGCTGGCGGCAGGGGAATTCAGAACCACGTTGGCCACGGTAGCCCGCGCCTGGGCATCCATCTGAATTCCGAGCACCAGTGGCATCGGCCAGGGGGACAACTCCCGTAGGCCCAGGATTTCACCGGCATCGCGAACGATGCGTCTTTGTTTATCCCGAATCGAGTGACAATGGATGCAGCTCCCGGCGATTTTGCCGTCGTAGTCGAGCACCGATTTGTACTTGCCCATGGTTGGGATTTTCTCAGGAGTAGGATATTTCACCGAAGGGACAGGTTGCTTGCCAACGAGTGATGCTTTGTTTCCGGGATACCCAGCGTGTAACTCGAGGGCACCACTCATCGCTGCAGCGAGGCCCGCCATCGAGATCTCATCATCCGCAGCTTCCTCATTGCCATTGCGTGTTCCGAATCTGCCATACACTGTGCGATCAGGATGGAGAAAGGTGACGGCGAATGACATGTCGTAATCAAATTGAAACAGCCTCAGATCCATCGCATTCGCCTGCACGACCCGCACGGCTACAAACTTGCTCAAGAGTTCCCGAACCTTTTCATCGTCGCGACCAACTACCTGCTGGTCAAAGCTTGCGCAGGCATGTCAGGGGATGCATCGATGCACCACCATGAGCGGGCGCCCGCTCTGCTCTGCTTCCGCGAATGCCTTGTCGAGGTCATTGTAGATCCAGTGATCGTTGTCAGCGAGCGCGCTGCGATCCTCCAGCACCATCTGGTCCCGCGTCTTTTTCTCTTCTTCACCCATTGAAAGTGTTGCCGCGAGCGTGCCAAGCACCAGAGTGTGAACGATCGTCGTCAGATGAGAGTAATGGTGGAACGCAATCATAGAGTTGAGTCTCTCCAATCGTTGGGAAATTGCCAAGCATCATCTCCCTTTTCGGTGTGGTTTCGATCCATGTTCTGATAAGATGAGAGCCATGAGTATTTACGACAGGGACTACATGCGTCAGCGGCCAAATGGAAAACTCCGGCGAATCCCGTCGCGCAGACCTGGCGATCCTACGCCTAGGCAATTGCTGGTAGCCGTTGGTCAGATGCTGGTGACTTTCCTGGCAATCTTCCTGTCCCTGCGCGCTCCCTCTCCTTCTTTCATCAAGGTCGTGATCGCTGGCGTGTTCCTCGTGATCGGTGCACGCTGGATCATTCAAAGCTATCGCCGGGGATGATTGGCTAGCCAGTGTTACGTTGTGAAATTATCAGGCTATCGAGAACTTTCAGGCTGGATGATGAAAGCTGCACTATATTCCATTGAGCCTGCAGCGTCGCCTCGCTAGTTTCGACGTTGATGGCGTAGAAAACCCTGCCGATTACCATGAAACTCCTGAAACGATTCATCCTCTCAATCGATTTTGCCGCTGTCTTTCGCGCTGTGCTGGGGATTCTTGCCCCCCTTGCATGGGGGCATTCTGCTAGTGCCGGGGAAGAGGCTTCCACTGGTGAGCCACGTCCCGTTAGCTATTACAAGGAAGTGAGGCCCCTGTTTCAGGCGAAGTGCCAGGGTTGTCATCAACCTGCAAAGGCGAAGGGAGATTTCGTCATGACGGATTTTGCCAAACTCGTGGCTGGAGGAGAAAGCGGTGACCCAGCCATCATTGCGGGTGAGCCTGCCAAGAGTCTTTTGATCGAGCAGATTACCCCAGTTGACGGGAAAGCTGAAATGCCGCCCAAAGATGACCCTTTGCATGAGACCGAGATCGCGCTGGTCAGCAAATGGATCGCGCAAGGTGCCATCGACGACACGCCTGAGAATGCACGCCAGCGCTACACCGCTGACAATCCGCCCGTCTACACCCGGCCTCCCGTGATCACTTCGCTCGATTACTCTCCAGACGGTAAGTTGCTGGCGATCTCCGGGTTTCACGAAGTGCTGCTGCACCACACCGACGGCTCTGGGCTTGCAGCCCGTTTGGTGGGATTGTCAGAGCGCATTGAGTCTGTGCGATTCTCCCCGGATGGAAAGTGGCTCGCGGTCACTGGAGGCTTGCCCGCACGGATGGGGGAGGTGCAAATTTGGGATGTTGAAAAACGGACACTGGCACTGTCGGTACCCGTAACCTACGACACCGTATATGGCGGCAGCTGGTCGCCGGATGGAAAATTGGTCGCGTTCGGTTGCAGCGACAACACCGTGCGCGCGATCGATGCTGCCACGGGCAAACAAGTGCTCTTCATGGGCGGCCACAACGACTGGGTATTCGATACTGCGTTTTCGACCAAAGGCGATCACGTCGTCTCCGTTGGCAGGGACATGACTTCCAAGTTGACGGAGGTGGCAACGGAGCGCTTTGTCGACAACATTACCTCTATCACCCCGAAGGCGCTCAAGGGTGGAATCGCTGCTGTGGTCAGCCATCCACTGCGCGATGAAATCATCGTTGGAGGTTCAGACGGAATTCCAAAGTTGTATCAGATCCACCGGACAACCGCCCGTAAGATTGGCGACGATGCCAATCTGCTTCTTGAGTTTCCTGAGATGGAAGGTCGTGTCTTCTCGGTAGCGATCAGTCGTGATGGCAGCCGGGTGGCCGCTGCGAGTAGCCTCGACGGGCACGGCTGGGTTCAGATTCATCAGATCGATCCAGAGCTGAAACCCGAAGGCGAGATCAAGGATATCCTGATCAAGCCAACGCACGAGCGCAACGGCGACGAGATCAAGAAGCTGAACGAGTTCTTTGCTGCCAGTGTGAAAACGCTGGCGAAGATCACTCTGCCGCAATCGACCAGCTACGCGGTGACATTCAGTCCGGACGGTCAACGCATCGCTGCTGCCGGCTCGGATGGTGTCGTGCGCCTTTACGATGCCAGTAATGGTTTTGTGATTACAGAATTCGTGCCGATCGAAATCCAAAGCGCTGTGGCGACCAAGTGAATCACCGCGTTGCGACCAATCCTATTAAGTCTATGAACATCCCTAACATTGCTCTCATTTTTTCATCGTTGGCGGTAATGGTCAGTCAGTCCTGGGGCTCGGAAGCGATTCCTGACGGCACACACGTCCAAAGCCTGAAAGCTGAGCCAGCTGCGATTGAACTGAGGAGTCGCTATGACTACGCGCAGATTCTTGTGACTGCCCGGCTTTCGACAGGCGACTCCATTGATGCGACACGGATGGTCGCGTGGTCGGTGCCCGATTCACTGGCGACGATCAATGACCACGGCTTTCTAGAGATCAAGGGAGACGGGGAGGGCGCTGCCATCGCCACGCTCGGTAGTCAATCGATCGAAATTCCAGTCAAGATTTCGGGATCGCAGGATGAGTTCAAGCCTGACTACGTTCAGGATGTGAATCCGGTCGTCTCGCGAATGGGATGCAACATGGGTACCTGTCATGGTTCCAAGGACGGTAAGAACGGATTCAAATTGTCCCTGCGCGGCTACGATCCAATCTACGATCTGCGTTCGTTCACTGATGACCTTGCATCCCGCCGGGTGAATCTTGCATCTCCCGACGACAGTCTGATGCTGCTCAAAGCCACGGCAGCCGTGCCCCATGAGGGAGGCCAGCTTTGCAAGCCGGGATCACCCTACTACGAGATCGTGAGGGCCTGGATCGCCGATGGAGTTCCTTACGACAAGACATCGGCAAAGGTGAAGAGCATCACCGTCGTTCCGCAAAACCCGGTGGTGCAGGAGATCGGAGCCATGCAGCAGATGCGGGTGGTGGCGACTTTTGCAGATGGCAGACAGCGCGACGTGACCAGAGAGGCCTATGTTGAGAGCGGCAATATTGAAGTCGCTGCAGTGATGAAAGATTCACCGGCACTGGTGAAAGTGCTGCGCCGCGGTGAAGCACCTGTACTTGTGCGTTTTGAAGGTGCCTATGTCGCGACAACCATCACCGCAATGGGCGATCGCACGGGTTTTGTATGGGAAGAAACTTCTGCCTATAACGAAATCGATCGACTGGTGGCTGCCAAGTGGAAGCGCATGAAGATCCGGTCTTCGGAGGTTTGCAACGACTACGAATTTGTCAGGAGAGTGTATCTCGATTTGATCGGTCTGCCGCCGACTGCTGATCAGGTGCAAGAGTTTGTTGCGGACGCCCGCCATTCACAAGTAAAGCGGAATGAATTGATCGACCGACTGATCGGCACTGATGATTACGTCACCTACTGGACGAACAAGTGGGCTGATCTGCTCCAGGTAAATCGAAAGTTTCTCGGTGCCGAGGGTGCCAGGGGATTCCGCGAATGGATCCGTAATGAGATCGCGAACAACACACCTTACGACGAATTTTGTCGGAAAATCATTACGGCGTCTGGCTCAAACAAAGAGCACCCGGCGGCTTCCTATTACAAGATCCTGCGCACCCCGGAAGACACGATGGAGAACACCACACATCTGTTTCTGGCGACGCGTTTCAATTGCAATAAATGCCACGATCATCCGTTCGAGCGCTGGACGCAGGACAACTACTACGAGATGGCAGCTTACTTTGCCCGGACTGATCTGAAGAGGGACGATGCCAGTGGTGATCAGAATATCGGTGGCACCGCAGTAGAGGGGGCGAAGCCGCTCTACGAAATCGTCTACGATAAGGCGGAAGGTGAGATGAAACACGAGCGCACGGGGCAACCGCAGCCACCTGCCTTCCCGTATCCAGCTGAGCACGAATCGGAGGGAAGCGTTTCGCGTCGTGAGGAGCTTGCCGCCTGGATCACGTCTCCGGACAATCGTTACTTTGCTACCAGCTACGTGAACCGCCTTTGGGGGTACATGTTAGGCGCGGGAGTGATCGAGCCCCTGGATGATATTAGGGCTGGGAATCCACCGTCGAATCCAGAGTTGCTCAGCTGGCTTACTCAGCAGTTTATCGAAAGCGGTTTCAATACCCGGCACATGCTGCAGTTGATCTGCAAAAGCCGGACGTACCAGCTGTCCGTGGAGACAAATCGGTGGAACGAAGACGATGAAATCAATTTTTCGCATGGCAAGGCACGCCGTCTGCCGGCAGAGGTGCTTTACGATACGGTCTATGCCTCGCTTGGTGCAAATGCCAACATTCCAGGTGTGCCGGAGGGCACGCGTGCGGCGGCTCTGCCGGATGTCGGCGTGGGCCTTCCAGATAATTTCCTTGGGAATCTTGGCCGCCCCGTTCGGGAGAGTGCTTGCGAATGTGAACGGTCGAGCGGTCTGCAGCTTGGGCCTGTGATGGCATTGATCAGTGGCCCGACGGTTGGGAATGCGATCAGCAACCCTGACAATATTCTAGAGAAGCTAACTGAAGACTACCCTGACGACAAGGGCTTGATCGGCGCGTTGTTCCTGCAAATCCTGAATCGTCCGGCGACGGAAGACGAGATCGAAGCTAGTCTGGAGATTCTCGACGGGATCAAGCAGGAGCACGAAATGCTGACTCAGGAGCTGGTCACCTATCTGGCGGCGATCAAGCCAGTGAGGGATCGAATGGAAGCGGAGCGTCTTGAGCGCATTGCTGCTGCCAGGCAGGAACTGGCGTCTTACGAGAAGGAGCTGGCCCCGGTTCTGGAACAACGCGAAAAAGAGCGGCTCGAAAAGATTGCTGCTTCAAAGAAAGCTCTGGCTGATCGGCAGAATTCAGTGCCTGGTCGACTGGAAACGTTTGCAGCCTCGCTGGTAGATCAGACGCGCTGGCAGTCGTTGGAGCCGCTGGCCACGAATGCATCGATCAACTCGGACCTGTCCCATGAGGGGAACGGAATCATCTTTGTATCTGGAGACAATGACCGCAGCAGCCTGACCCTGGAGACGATGACCGATCTCAAGAGCGTGGCCGGTGTTCGGTTGGAGGCGTTGACCGACGAACGCCTGCCCAAGAACGGTCCAGGGCGCGCTGATGATGGAAATTTTGTCCTGACAGAGTTCGAGACCTGGTGGGCACCGGCGCGTTCCGCAGGGGATTGGGCCTTCGTCAAAGAGTGGAGTTTTTCAAGCGATGCTGATGGCTGGAAAGTCAGCCAACAGGCTAAGCTGGGCAGCGTCGACGGACAGCTCACGGTGACGTCGGAGGGGAACGATCCAGGGCTGTCTACCGATGTGGCCGCTGCTCCTGGCGAATACATCCTCGAGCTGACCATTCAATCGCCGAGCCGAGAAGATGCAGAGCTGTTCTGGTCGACGGACAAGGGCGGATTTGCTCCAGAGCGCTCTAAGCGTTTTCCCCTGGTGAGCGGCGCGCCTCTACGAGTGCAGTTCTCATCAGCCGATGCACTGACCGGGCTGCGCCTGGATCCAATGGCGCGCAAGGGGGAAGTGAAGATCGATTCGATCAAGCTCTTTCAGGCGACCGCTACGGAGTGGCAGAAGGTTGCGTTGCAGAATGCGAAAGCGACCCACAGCCAGGGAAATTTCGCGGTGGAAACGGCGATCGACGGCAAGATGGACGGGGCGAACAATGGCTGGGCGATTGCTCCGAAACTTGGCGAGAATCACACTGCGACGTTTGAAGTGAAGGAGCCGCTCACCAGCGACAAAGGAGTGCGGCTTCGTTTTGTGCTTCACCAGCAGTATGACGGGAAAAAGTGGACTCTTGGAAAATTCCGCATCTCCGCCACTGATGCTGCCTCGCCGAATTTCGGTATTGCTGCCGACCTGGCCGACGCGGCTGCGACACCTTCCGGGAAGCGCACGATTGAGCAGACGGTGGCACTGTTTCAGCACATCAATCAGTACGATCCTGAACTTCCCAAGCTCCGCATGGCGATTGCAGAGGCTGAGAAGCCCATCGCACCGGATCCCAGGCTGGTACAGTTGAAAGCGAATCTAGAAGAGTTCAGCAAGCCGCTTGCTCCCGATCCGAAACTGGTCAGACTTGAGAGCGATGTGAAGTTGAGCAAAGAGCAGCTCGCCAATCGCCGCCTCACAGGTGCGCAAGACCTTGCCTGGGCGCTGATTAATACACCATCGTTCCTTTTCAATCGCTAGGGGCCCCACTGATGGAAACTATCAGCCTCTCGTTCACCGCCTCCTCACAGTAGGATTGGAAGACAGTCTCAAGATCTTCCACTTGCTTTGCGCCCTGGCGTTGACCTCCGGGATCGGTTGCTCGACCGTTTCCGAACCCATTTTGCGAGCTCAACCGATCCAATGGCCGAAGCGGCTGCCGCCAAAAGAAATCACGGTTACCAAGCGCGATGGCTCCATACCTTTCGAGAATTTCGGGCGCTTTGGCGGGTGCTCGTTGTCTGGATTCGAGGTGCACTCTTCGGACGGGAACGCGATGGTGATGGCCACGGCTCTCAGTAGAGTCGATCCAACCGACCCAGTGGCCATTGATGGAACGACGTCGAAGCTGACCGTGACTGAAAACGAGGACTCCTTTGGTCGAGTGGCTCTGGAATCTCACCGTGGTGATCTGCCCAATGGGATTATTGTGTATCGTCCTTCCGCTCCCAAGGGGACACTCTTTTTGCTCAGTAGTATGAATTTCCTGACCAAAGCTGAGAACAAACTTCTCGATGCGTTTTGGCAACGCGGCTGGCAAACCGTCGTCATCATGCCCTGTCTTGACCTCATGCGGCTCACCGACGAAACGGAGAAAGATGCGGCGAATGACTTCTGGGGCGCGCGAATCCATTCTCATCTCGCCGAGCGCGCTTATGCCGCTGAAGCCGTATGGCTTTGGCTGTCGGCTGACCATCCGGAATTGAAGTCCCTCCCTCTGGCGATCTGCGGCGTTAGCCTTGGTGCACTGTCGGCTCCGGCAGTCGCTTTGCGCTTGGGAGATGTTGATGCCCTGGTGATGATAGGCGGAGGTGCGCCCGTTCCCACGATTCTCGCCACATCGTCTTTGAATCTACTTCCCAAGGCGATCACAGAGAATCCTCACAATTTCGTGGCGCGTCATTTGGACTCCGTTTCGCTAGATCCTGGAAACGTTGCCTCATACTTGAACGATATTCCCATGCTACTGTTCGATGGGCGTTTTGATCGGATTGTTCCTGCCCGATGTGGCGACGAATTGTATCGGGCGCTGGGCAAACCTGAGAGATGGCGGTATCCCTTTGGTCACCTCCTCTTGGTGAATGCAATCATGCCGCTTCAACGCGGGCGCATCGCGGATTGGGTTGAACAAGCCGTTTCCCGGTGAGTTTCGTCCCAGGATCGCAGCCGGCTCATGGAAGCGTTCGAATACCCTCTCATGGTTCGAGTGGGGCGATACGCAGGGAGTCCGTCAACTCTCGTTCCGCTCGTTCTATTTGACTCGATAGGGATCCACTACTTCTGGATTGCGATGCAATCCCCGACTTTTGTTCTTGGCGATTGGCGGAGTGCTGGCATGGTGCCGTACAATTCCTGCAATATGAGCGCCGTATACACTTTATCCAACACGACTCCTGAATGGTATCGAGCCGTAACCGGGCTGTGCCGTAGCGGGGAGCCTTCTCCAGTGCGGGTGACCGCGAACGGTGAGGTCGTCGTTTCGAAAGACAGTGCATTGAAGGTGGAGAGCTTTTCGCCGGAGGATGGTGAACTACACATTCTGGTTGAAGGGGGTATCCGTGGTGTGATCCTGACGCCGTCCGCAGACAAGGCAAACGAATGTGACCTGCGGCTGAACGTGATGGCGAGTGTCAGCGACTGGGCGTTGGCATTTCGCATTCTGCGCGCAGCGATTGAAGGTGGAGTCAGCGTCGCTGCGGCTGACGGGCAACGATCGATCAGTGCCAGCGAAGTGATCGAAGATGCGGCGCTGGCGCAACACTCGGCAAAGTGGACGGCTGATCAGGCGGCGATCGCTGTGCAACTGGACCGCGCTGCGGAGAATCCCGAGCGCGAGGTCGAGTCACACTCGGCAATGCTGCCGCTGATGGGCCGCGCCGTGATGGTCAACCGACAGGAACTGAATTTGCCCGCTGGCGATTTGGAAGCATTGTTAGTCGATCGCGCACAGCGCTACGCCACTGCCTATGAGGCCAGTCTGATGAGTTTCCCCGCTCACAAGGGGCTCAAAGGGGCAAAGGGCAAAACCGGGCAGCCGGTTTACTTCGCAAATTTCCCGCACTTTCCGACCCTGATTCCCAGGCAGGTTCAGGCTCTGACCTTGCACGGGGCATCGGGCAGTGTCATCGAAACTTTTGTGCCGCTGAGCACCTTTCTTCAACATCTGGGTGATCAGGTCGAGCAGGCGGGAGAATATCTTTACGTGTCGGCAATCGATTTTTCCTCGATTCCGGAAGTGGTGGCGGAATTCGCCAGCATGCAGGGGGCGGTCGACGCTCCTACTGCAAGCCGTGCGGTTTCGCCGAACGTGAGGCAGATGATTTTTTCCCGCCAGACAACGGGAGATGAAGTTTCCGATGACCCTAATCTAACGGCTAAGGACTGGGAATTTCTGAAAGAGATTCCTACCTTGCTTTTTTTAGTTGTGGCAGGTGCCGATGGGTCGATCACCAAGGCGGGCAGGGATGCCTTCAGCAACATTCTCGACCGGCTTTCAAAGGATGGGGCGAAGCACGGCGAGACCATGCAGAGGATGGTAGAACTCTCGCGAGAAGACGTGACTGGCACTTTGCAGAAGTTGATGGGTACCGTTACCCATCCCGGACAGTATGCGGATGCGATCAGTCGACTGAGGGTGCTCGTAGATCGGAAACTTCCCGAGAGTGAGGCACGGAAGCTAAAGGTGGGATGCGTGGGGCTGGCTAAAAAGATCGCGCTTTCATCCGGTCGAATGTTCGGTGCAAAGGTAACTCCGGCGGAAAAAGCAGCGGTGAATCTGGTGCAGCAGGCGCTGGGCGTTACGGGGTGAAGTTAGCCGGGATGCACCTTGTGCGGTGAGGCACTTGCGCACAGGGGCGTGAAACATTTTTGCCATCATCGACGAAGAAGATTGCAGCTTCGTGGCGGATCTGTTTAAAACTGGTGCTACGCATGTTTCGGGCTCACACACTGAGGGAACCGCAATGCAGGTCCAGTCGGACTTCGCATCGGAGAGCCATTGTCACGATCGGGATTCGTGAGCTGGCATGCGAACAACAACCTGTCTCCTGGGCCGTATCAGGTCCGTTCTGTTTTGATTTAACACCTCCGGCTTAACTATGAATCACTTATTTCAATCCCAACGATTCGCCAAGCATGCATGGCGTGGTTACTGTGCAGTTCTGGCGATGGCGAGTATGATGGTAAACTCAGTGGCCATTAACATTGATGGCGACTTAAGCGATTGGTCGGAAACTGGTGCCGGGCCTGTCGTTACGCAGGATCCGGCGGATTTGCCTGACACTTCCGGCGACATCCGTGAGATCACTCTGGAAGTGAAAGGCGATGCGTTGGAACTGACGATGACGGCTGAAGGAATCATCTGCCCGTCCGTTGATGAAACCCCTGAGGGGAAAAACAACCGCTACTACTACCACTTTATCATCGATACGGACAACAATGCGGCGACTGGATTCAGCACGTCTGAGTACGAAGGCGAGCAGACAGGGCTGGCAAAACCGCTTGGCGGCGAGGTGACGGTGCAAGTGGGCTGGCGCGACGGAGCGCCCAATGGATTGTATGCCTACAATTCGATCAACGACTCAGACATCTACATCCAGGACGTGGACTTTAAGATAGAGGACAACCGAATCGTGGTGACCTTGCCGCTGGAGCCTGTGGGGTTAAGTATTGGCCAGACGATTGCATTCGGTGCCTATCAGGAGGGTTCTTCGGATGGTTGGCTGGTGGACTGGGTAGAGTCCCAGGAAATCACACTGACGGCTTCCCAGAGTGCCAGCAATATTCAGGTCATTGAGGATCCGATGGATCTACCGGATACGAATGGAGATCTCAGTCTGGTGCAGCTCACCCTTGATGATGAGTACCTCTATCTGGGAATGGCAGTGCACGGGATCATTTGCCCTACAGTGGAACAGACGCTCGAAGGGAAGAACAACCGCTACTACTACCACCTGATCCTTGATACGGATAACAATGCTGCCACAGGCTTCAGCACTTCCGAATACGAAGGAGTACAGACAGGGCTGACAAATCCACTGGGCGGTGAGGTGACAGTGCAATTTGGCTGGAAGGACGGAGCGCCGAATGGCATCGAGGCATACAACTCGGTGAACGATAGTGAGAAATTTACAGAATCCATCGACTGGGCATACAAAGGGAATTCCATCGAGGCCCGCATTCCACTGGCGACGCTGAACCTCTCAATTGGCCAGACGATCGCATTCGGAGCCTATCAGGAAGGATCGTCGGACGGATGGCTTGTTGACTGGGTTGAGTCAGGGCTGATTACGCTCACGCCTCCGTCTTCCGGTGGAGCAGATTTGGTCTCTCTTGCAGAGGCCACGCCCTACGGGTTCCATATTCAAATGCAGGACGGCAGCGGTGATGAAGTGAATCCTGCGACGATAAAGGTAAGCATTGATGGCCAGCCCGTCACTGCTGTCCCTTCAAAAGAGGAAGAATACACTTCCGTTACAGGAAGCTTTAGCCCTTACCTTGAAGGTGGCGTAAAGCATACCCTCACTATTGAATACACCGCGTCGGCTGGCGGCGGAACCCGGGAGCGAAAGGTTACATTCGACACGCCAGTCTACACCGTACTGTCGCCGTCCTATCGCAATCCGACAGTGGTTACTGATGATACCGGGTTCGTGGCAAATATATCGCAGATCAGTGACCTGCAGTCCGGTGTGCCATCACAACACTTGAACCGTTGGGACAGGGCGGAGAAGCAGCTTTCGGGTGATCTACTCGATCCAGAGGGTAATCCTTTTTACAACGAGGCCAGCTCCGTGCGCAATCGCTGGGTGGTGGAAACAGTGCAGGTCGAAGATGTGATCAACTGGCATGATTTCGCTCCTGATCCTACTGGAAACTTTTCCGAGGAGAAGGGGGGGCAGACCGATGCCGCCATTCCAAAAGTGGAACTTCCAGCGAACGGAATCGTCATCGAATTGCTCACTTACCTTGAGCTGTCGGCTGGCTTCCATCAGTTGGGAGTGAACACCACTGGCGGCTACAAGCTGTCAGTCGGTCCCGACGGTCGCGACAAGCTGGGAGAAGTCGCCGGCGTCTTTAACGGCAGCTTTCCCTATTCGTATCAGGGGAACCATACGATCAGTCTGCTCGCTCCTGAAGCTGGTTTCTACCCTGTGCGGCTCCTCTGGTTCAGCAGTCAGAAGACCAATGAGGAGGCCCAGCTCGAGTTCTTTTCCATCGTGAACAAAGAACGCGTATTGATCAATGACGCGACGAATCCAGAATCCTTGAAGGCGTACCGGACTGCAACAAAGTCTCCCGCCTTTGTCAGTGGGATTTCGCCGGCCCCGGGCTCAGAGTATGGAACCTTGAATGATCCGGTGGAAATTGAAATTCGAGGATTTCTGGCCGATGGCAGCGTTGTTCTGAAATATGATGGAGCGGTGGTCACTCCGGTGATCGATGCCGATGATGATATTACGACCCTGACATACCAGCCAACTGGTTTGACCTGGGGATCATCACACACCGTCGAAGTATCGTACGCCACCCAGGAGGATCCAGGCACCGTCCGTACGGGAACGTATAGCTACGGCCTGTATGCAGGCGCACCAATCCTGCCAAGTGCCTGGGCGAAGCCAATCGGATCCGGCACAGACAGCGGATTTGATGTGCGCTTCGTGCAGAGTGTTTCGGCACTGGGTGCCTCGGTTGCGGATGCGGAGGCCCTGTTGCTTTCAGCCGGTTCCTTCACTGCCGCAGATGAGCCGGGAGTGTTGAACTACGGAATTTTTGAAGGAGATGCGTCAGGGCTGTTTTATGATGACCGTGGGCTTGTCGACAACGAGCTCGTTGAGGACGGGATCACGGACAATCTCGCAATGGAAGGGATCGTCTACCTTGAGCTCCAGCCGGGTGCATACACTCTGGGTGTCAACAGTGACGATGGGTTCAGGGTGACTGCGGGGGCCAATCCAAAAGACAACACCATCGAGTTCGATCGCTACGACGGCGGGCGGGGTGATTCAAGTGTAGCACCACAGAACCTGTTTGACTTTGTTGTCGAGGCCCCCGGCCTGTATCCCTTCCGCGTAGTATGGTATCAGGGCACAGGAGGTGCCAGTTTTGAACTCTACAGCTATGACCGCTCGGCGGAGAGGGCGGTACTGGTCAATGACACCGCGACTGCTGGAGCTATCAAAGGCTATGTTGGCGTCACCAACGACCCGGGAGGTGATCCTGCAGTGATCAACATTCGTCGTGCAGCAGGAGGAATCATACTCGAATGGAGCGGGAGTCTGGAATCAGCGGCAACATTGTCCGGTCCGTGGACGGCTCAGCCTGCTGCTACCAGTCCGATGACGGTCACCACCGAGGATGGGGAGCAGTACTACCGGAGTCGCTAGTCGCGATTCTCTTACTTCTCCCTCTGAAAGCATTGCCATCCGCCCGCATTGCCCGTAAGCAATGCTCCATGAAAAGTATGACTGGATTTGGGCGCGGCGAAATCTCCGTGGATGGAGTGCGCTTCCGCGTGGAAATCAGCTCAGTGAACCGCAAACAGATTGACGTCGTCGTGAATCTGTCGCGGGATCTCGTGGAGCTGGATATTCCCTTGCGCAAGACGATCGCGGAAGCTGTTTCGCGCGGCCGGGTCGTGGTCAGTGTCACCGTTGAGCAGTTGCGTGCGACGGCGCAGAATCTTCGAGTCGATGATGCTCTGGCGGATCAATACCACGCTGCAGCCGTGAGACTGGTGAAGAAACACAAGTTGGCAGCGGGCGTCACAGCGGCTGATATCTTACGCTCTCCGGGAGTCGTTAGTCTAAGTGATCATCCAGTGGAGGCGGCGTCCGCCTGGCCGCACATTCAGGAAGCATTGAACAGGTCGATTACCGCGTTCAACAAAAGCCGGGCTCGCGAAGGCAATCACTTGAAGAAGGACATGATGGCCCGCTTGAGAACATTGAGAGGGTTGTTAAAATCCATTGCCAAAGAAGCTGCGACGGTCGCCGCCTATCATCGGGCGAATCTGCACAGGCGACTGGAGGAAAGCGGACTTCCGCTGCCACTTGATGATGAGCGGTTGCTCAAGGAAATCGGTTTTTTCGCCGAGCGGTGTGATATCAGTGAGGAAATCACGCGTCTTGAGTGTCACTTCGAGCAATTTCAGAACTACCTGAACAGCACAGAGCCACAGGGGCGCGCGATGGATTTTCTGTCCCAGGAATTGAACCGGGAGTTCAACACCATCGGCTCAAAAGCCAACAAGGCGGGCATTGCGCAGCTGGTGGTTACTGGAAAATCGGAAGTGGAAAAAATCCGCGAGCAGGTGCAGAACGTCGAGTGATTCACTAATTCGCTGCTGGATCTTACAAAGTGGAGTAGCTTTCTCCATGAAGCATCGGGCAATTCTCCTCGGGCTGGCCGTGGTGGTCGCGGCTGCCGTCGTAGCATTCTACGATCCAGGCAAGCGAGTGCCAGTCGTCGGGCCGATCTCGGACTGGCGGCTGACGTTTTCTGAAGAATTCTCCAGTCCAGTAATCGATCCCACAAAGTGGAACCGGCAGGACTCGTTTGGAATCGTCCGCAATCAGGAACTGCAAGCCTACCTTCCGGACGCATTTGAAGTTTCGGGCGGGACCTTGAAAATCCGCGGGACACGGCAAAGCGCCTACTATGATGGTGCCGAGCGAGAGTTCTCCTCGGGAATCCTCACCACCTATCAGAAATTCTCCCAGCGCTACGGGCGTTTTGAAATCCGGTGCAAAGTGCCGACTGGCCGTGGGCTTTGGCCCGCGTTCTGGCTATTGCCGGAACCACTGGGATGGCCGCCGGAGATCGATGTGATGGAAGTCCTCGGTCACGCTCCTAATGAAGTCCACATGACCCACCACTGGCTGAAATCTCCCGAGGAAACCGACTCCAATGGCAAGGATTGGCGCGGTCCGAATTTCTCGGAAGACTTCCACATTTTCGCAGTGGAATGGTCGCCCGATTCCATCCGCTGGCAGATCGATGGCTTCGAACGCTTCAAGTCTGACAATCACATTCCCGACCTGCCGATGTACCTCATCGTAAACCTCGCCATCGGCGGCACCTGGCCAGGATCACCTGATGAGTCGACATCGTTCCCTGCATTCTTCGAAATCGATTACATCCGTGTCTACGAGCACGCTGGTGACGGGCACTGACCCGCGGACAAACAACAAGCTGCGATGGTCTTTGCCTCACTCATCTGAAGCGGAAGCTGAGCCTGCAAGCCCTGCTCAACCTCTCGCAACGAATGCACGGCAAGGGTGTCTCGTTGGCCAGATGGTGCGCATGTTGATCCCTTGAATATCGCCAACTAAGCCTCTCGGCGTTCGCTTGTCTGGGGCTTAAGCGAGGCCGGGTGCTGTCTCTCAACGTTGCTCGCGCGAGTTTTGGCTTGGTGATTGGCTGGACTTCGGCGCTAGAATTGGGATGACTACTCGCCCGAAGTTGTGTCTGGTTCAGCGTAGGAGAAGTTCCGGTAAGAATCCAAAGCGTCAACGTTCCGGGCTTCGCTGATCGCCGTGACTCTTTCGATTTCTTCCATTACATAGCGCTGGATCTCCTTCCCGTCGGATCCGAATTCGATGACACTGTTGTCCTTGCCGATGAGATAGCTGTCACGCTGAGCATGATAGAGCATGGCGCTTACGCCGGAGATGTTGGACGAATCAAGATCCAGAAAGTCGCCTAAGTACTCACCTGACTCACGGTCGATCTTTCGAACCCTGCCGTCGCCTTCGTAGGCACTCACCAGTAGGTCGCCGTCACGAGTGACTGTCAGCGCGTAGGGTCTGTCGATGACATCCCTGTCCTTAAAGATCCGTTCCATCTCTCCCGCCCCAGACAGTGGAGTCTTACTGATCGACCCCTCAAAAAGGTGGGCGGAAAACAGATGCTTATCGTAAATTGCAATACCGCAGACATTGCCCCCGATGGATCCCTGATACGTCTCGAGCAACTCACCGCCACCGGAGAATCGCCGGATCTGATGCGTTGAATCACAGGCGGCGAACAGCTCGTCATCGACACTCATGAGCAACTGCGCTGGCCCATAGCGACCAATGGTACCGGTAATGGGCTGAGCCGAAATCTTCCCATCCGTCATTGAGAACTTCAGCACATTGCGACCCGAGCCGCGTAATGAAACGAAGATGTCACCGGTAGAACTCTGAGCAACGCCGCGCGGCCGAGCTTCGTCTTCCAGCTGGATCAACTCCATGACTTTACCTGAGTCAAGGTTAAGGGCCACGACGTTGTCGGAGTCAAAGCCCGTAAGGAGCACGATGCTATCCGGCGAATCCTCCCCTGAACATGGCGCCACTCGGATTGAGCACCGCGTTTCACCAAAGGAGAGAAACTCATAGGTCTTATCAGGGGCTACCAGCAGATTCCCAGATCCACTCAGTTCCGGTAGTTTTTGGTCCACCGGAAGTTTCAGTTTTAGCCGATACGCCAACAGTAACTTGCCACCTTCCTGTTCCGTAAGTTCGGATGTAAATGCCGCATCGCCGATGGCATCCTCCGTGACCACTGGTGCTTCCAAAGTAAACGTCGAACCCGACGTGAGAGCGGAAACCTTCGCTCCGACTTCCTTACCTTGATTGACCGTGAGGAACACTTGATAATTCTTCCCAGTGGCCCAATCCGATCCAACCACAGCGAACACAAACAGAAACGCGAGACAGTACCTGAAGCTCATAATGAGTGAAGTTTAACGTAGTATCGGGAAAAAGCGAGTCCGGCATTTCCTGCGGAACGTATGCGGCGAAAAGTGACTGAATCTGTGATCGACGCCGAACCCATCGCGACTTGCGGTGCAGAGAGAACTTTATGGGAGAGCTACTTCTCGGCGACTTGCGCTCCATTACAAAAGCAAAGAAAGGTATTTATTTACAATTGCTATGCAAAGAATATGATCGCGGAATGCGCTGGAGCTACATTCTTGTCGTTGCCCTCTTCTGGGTGGTCGTTGAAATGCGCACTGCTTCTGGGTTGCCTGGCGATCTGGTTACCTCATTTCCGGAAATTACTGGAGCTGCTGCATTCGATTTCGATGCCGAGGGCCGCGCCATCGTTTTGGCACGAATCGAACGATTCCAATTCAACTATGTCTTCCGGTTTGGCTCCGATCATTCACTCGATGAGACTTTTCTCCCAAAGGCGCGATGCTGTCCCGGCACTTCTGGTGCAGCTCTCTCGGTAATGGCTGACGGCTCGATTGTTGTCGGTGATACGAGGGGCTTGGAGCGCATTACTTTAGAGGAGCTTCCCAGCAGCATCGTAAATAAATTGGCAATTGACGGTCGATTTTCCGCAGTAACGGACAGGAGTTCGTTCTTTGGTTTTGCCGACGGTATGGTCAAGCAATTCGATCTGGATGGGACTCCGATCGCTGGATTTGAATCTCAGGTTCGATTTGGCCGGTCTTCCTATACGAATCTGATTCTGGATGGCGCTGGCAGAGTCCTCGTGGCAGCTCAACGAGAAGCCGGCGGCGGAATTTCAAGGCTACGATCCGATGGATCACTGGATCCGACGTTCAACATACATCCGGGAATCCTGCCTCCAGTTAGCGCACTCACAGTCCAGGCCGATGGCAAAATTCTCGCTGGAGGATGGGATCCTGTTTTTCGTCTTCATGACGATGGAACTATTGACAACAGTTTTCAACCGATGTTGCCAAGTGGTGATATTTCATGCATTACGGTCGATTCAGTTGGACGAAGTCTCGTCGGCCTTAAGTTTGGTGGGGCAGATGCTGTGGTACGGCTCTTGCCTGATGGAAGCATGGACCCAACCTTCCAGCGAAAGCTCAAAGGATATGGTTTGGCGCTTAAAATACGGAACGGATCCATCTTTGTGGCGGGTGAACATTTAGAGTTTGATGGAAAATCAGTCTCAGGCCTGGTAGAACTGGAAGGAGGCGGTGGGCTTGTCATTGCAGAACCATCGATTATTCGCCAACCTTTAAACACTCGGGCCAAGGAACTTCAGAGGTCAGTTCTTCGGGCATCCTTCCGAAACGGCGGCGACGACAATGTGATGCTCCAATGGATCCGAAACGATGTAGCGATACCTGGTGCAAATAGCCCCGAGCTGGTTTTTGAAAGCGTGCGCTTGGAGAACTCTGGCTTTTATCGTCTCGAGATAGCCAATCAATCGGGCCGCATTTCGACGAGGACTGTGGAGCTACAGGTTTTGCCTGCAACTCCAGAAGACGTCGCAGGTGCACTCTCACCAGTAGCGACAGTCGTAGAGCAGCGTCCGGCGATCAGCTTTGATCACCTGCGACAATTACAGGGCATCAGTTACATCGTTGAATCCAGTTCCGATCTGAAAAGCTGGTCTACGGTTTGGGAGACCTCGGAAGGGCTTGAAGCTCCAAATGTTCTCAATGTTATCACGGGTAACAATGCTTGGACGCTGACGGTGGCTGCCCCACTTCATGATCAGGAGAATGATCAGGTCTTTCTGCGCGTGAAGGCGAAACAGAGCGAGTAGCGTGCACTCGGCAAACAATCCGGTTCGTAATCATGCCAGGATGCTCTTCACGACGCTGCCATACACATCAGTCAGGCGCCTGTCGATGCCGCCGTGGCGTACGGTGAGTTTTTCGTGATCGATGCCGAGAAGGTGGAGGATGGTGGCGTGGAAGTCGTAGCTGGTAGTGATGTCCTCGGCAGCTTTCCACGACCACTCGTCGCTCCGGCCGTAGGCGCTGCCGGGCTTGATGCCAGCGCCGGCGAACCATGAGACGAAGGTGCCTCCGTTGTGGTCGCGACCGGTACCGCCTTGGCTGAAGGGCATGCGCCCGAACTCGGTTGTCCACACGAGCAATGTGTCGTCGAGCAGGCCGCGGGCTTTCAAATCGGTGAGCAGGGCTGCTGCGGGCTGATCCATTCGAGCGGCAGCGGTACTTAGTTCGTTGGCGATGTCGCCGTGGTTGTCCCAATTGTCCGAGCCGCCACCCTGGCCGCTCCATACTTGCACAAAGCGGACGCCGCGCTCGATCATGCGTCTCGCCATCAGGCAGCGTTTGCCAAAGTCAGCGGTCTGGGGCTCGTCGATTCCATACAGGTTTTTCGTCGCCGTCGTCTCGCCAGTGAGGTCGAGTAACTCGGGAGCCGCGAGTTGAAAGCGTGCGGCAAGTTCGTAACTTTCGATGCGAGCTCGCAGCTGCGAATCGCCTGGACGTTGTTCAGCGTGGGCGGTGTTCATTTCGCTTAGCAGCTTGAGTCCGTCGCTGCGGCTCGCTGGTGTGATGTGCGTCGCGCCTGCGGGTGGTCGAAGGTGGGTAATCGGCTGTGGAGCGGAGGCGTTGATCACCGTGCCCTGGTGATTCGCGGGTAAAAATCCAGCAGTGAAAGCGCTGCGTCCGTTATAAGGCATGCCCTTTGCATCCGGCAACGCGACGAACGCTGGCACATTGTCAGAGAGGCTTCCGAGCGCATACGAAATCCAGGCACCTGCACTGGGAAAGCCCGGCGGCAGGAATCCACTGGTCTGCAAATAGGACGCCGGGCCGTGAACGTTCGACACCGACTGCATCGCCATTAGGAAGGCCATGTTGTCGACGTGCTTTGCGAGATGCGGCAGCGCGCTGCTGACCCAGCGACCACACTGCCCATGCTGCGACCATTCGAATGGGCTCTTCATCAAGGCACCCGGCGTGCTGATGCTTGCCTCGACGCGCACTCCGGCTCCCGGGTCAAATTTTTGCCCATGCTGCGCGATGAGTTGCGGCTTGTAATCGAAGAGGTCGCATTGGCTCGCTCCACCATTCATGAATAGCTGGATGACGCGCTTCGCCTTTGGTGCGAACGGCGGCGGGACCGCTCCAGAACTCTCACGCTGCATCAACGAAGCCAGCGCAATGCCACTAAGGCCGGAACCGAGGTGGCCGAGAAATTCGCGACGATTGCTGGCAGTGTGTTGCATATTCTAATCGAGGTGGAGGAATTCGTTGCTGTTGAGGAGCAGTTGGCAGGCGTTGGCGAGACCATGATGCCTGACGTGGTCGGCGAATTTTGTGCGTTCGTGTTCCTGCGCATCCCGCAGCAGGATGAGTTGGAATGCGGCATTGATTTGTTTCTCCGGCGAATCGGCATCGGTCGCAACGCGAGTTGCAATGTGTTCGCACTGGCGGATGAGGAAGGCGTCGTTCAACATCGCGAAGGCTTGTAGCGGGGTGGTGGAAACGTTGCGCACAGGAGTGATCGCGCCACCGTCAGGGCAATCGAGCGCATCCATCAGCGGATCGGGAACGGTGCGGAACAGAAACCGGTAGATGGCACGGCGACGGGCAGCTGGAGAGTCGGGGTCGAAGTGTTCGTAGTCGAGGAAGGCCGGGTTTCCACCTGGCATGAAAGTAGCATCGCCCCGCGAGATGAATTGCGCCACGGACGGGCCGCCCATAGTGAGATCGAGGCGCCCACTCAGTGCCAGCATCGTGTCCCGCACCTGTTCGCCTGTGAGCCGGGTGCGATTCTGGCGCCAGAGCAATCGGTTATCGCTATCGATGGTCGCTCCATGATCCGTGAGGGTCGATTGCTTCCAGGTCTCGCTGCTCACGATCAATCGGTGGAGGGCTTTGATCGATCCGTGCGCATCGTCGCGGAACCAGATGGCGAGCCAGTCGAGCAGCTCGGGGTGGCTCGGCATGCCGCCCATTTTACCGAAGTCATTCGGCGTGTCGCACAGGCCGCGACCAAAATGATACGACCAGACGCGGTTCACAATGCTGCGCCAGGTGAGGACGTTTCGTGGATCCGTGAGCCAGCGCGCAAGTGCGGCGCGACGTTGGGATTCGTCGCCAGCCTCGGCGATGGTGAGTTCTTCCGGCAGTTCTGGAATGCAGGCTAGAGTCCCGGGGCCGATGAGTTCCCCTGGCTTGCTGAGTTCACCCCGCTCTAGCAGATGGATCGGCCTCGGCTCGGGAGATGGATGAAAGTTAGGGCCATCTGGCGGGAAGTCCCGTGTCACTGCATACACCAATTTGGGCGCGGGGAGTGCGGCCAGAGCTTGTTCGTTTTCCAACAGCAACACCGCTTGAGTCAGAACCTTTCGCTGCGCAGGGGTGCGCTGATCGACGGGCACTTGCAGGATCGCTGTGACTTTGTCAGGAATCAGCGCGAAGGCTGGCGAAGACGCGGGCACGGAATCGCTGGAAGAGAGACGAAACCGTCCGATGCCGTGGCCTTCGACACCGTCTTGATGCTCCAGCACAAGGGTGAAGGTTGTGCGGTCTGGAAATTCGGAGAGATCTTTCAGTTCGAAGATTGCCTCGTGAGCTTCGCCATAGCGCGGATTCACTCCCCAGTGGGACTTGTCATTGCCATCGATCGCCTGGGCCGCTGAGATCGTGGCACTTTCATTGTGATCCGCAGTCGCACGCACAATCACCAGTGGCTTTGCGCTTTCAGCGGTGTCTGGGGGAGCGGCAAAGGCGCGGAACTCAGAGAGATGGAAATTGCCATTGTCCCAGCGTCCCGGCCCATTTTGTGGAAGCCGTTCGTCGGGTAATACCTCGAGCCGAATCGCGCCGATTGCTCCCGCCGGTCGGTGCGCGGTGACAATGTAAGTGTCGGCTTTTGGTCGAGTGCCACTGGCAAACCATGAGCCATCATCCTGCCGTGTGAGCGTCGTTCCACCTGTCGAAACCACGGTGGCAATCTCGAACGGCACCCATGATTCCTCGCGCTTTCTTTGTGCTTCTTCCCACGCAGCGACCTTCTCGACGACTTCTGGCGATGACAGAATTGCTGCATCGAGCTGTTGCAGTGCGCGTTTCTCGCCAAGCAATCGCGTGCGTTCAGCCTGAGTGCGGGCATCCGTATCAAAGGGACGATCTGCACGATCCACGCCAGCGAACACCGCCTGAAGCGAGTAGTATTCCCGCTGGGTGATCGGGTCGAATTTGTGATCGTGACAGCGCGCACAATGCACGGTGAGACTTTGAAAAGTTCCCATCACCGTGGTCACCATGAGATCGCGATCAAGGTTCTGCGCGCTGCGATGGTCGACCGTATCTTCGCGCACCGTAACCATGAGCGTGTGATCCCATGGCCCCGCCGCGAGGAATCCGAGAGCCACGGTCGCTTGCGGATCCTCTGGAAACAGGGCGTCGCCAGCGACCTGCTCCTGCACAAAGCGCGCGTAAGGTTTGTCGTCGTTCAGCGAGTGGATCACATAGTCGCGATACGGCCAGGCGTTGGGCCGGGCAAAATCGTGGTCGTTGCCATGGGTGTCGGCGTAGTTGGCGATATCCAGCCAGTGCCGCGCCCAGTGTTCGCCGTAGCGTTCTGATTCGAGCAGTCGCGTCACTAGTTTCGCATAAGCATCCGCGTCCTTGTCTGAAACGAAGGTCTGCACTTCTTCCCGCGTCGGTGGGAGCCCCGTGAGATCGTAGCTCAATCGGCGGATCAAAGTCGGGCGATCAGCCGCAGCAGAAGATGCAATGCCTGCTTCAGAAAGTTTCGCCTGCACGAAAGCGTCAATTTCTGTCGCAGCACCTTCCACCTTCGGCACGACGGGCATCGTCAAAGGCTCCAGCGCCCAATTGCCCTCTAGAGCAGTGGTTGCCGAAGCCAACGAAATCAACAAGGCGGCGACAATCGCGAGTGGTTTCATGATTGGTTGGAATGAGACGTGGGGGAGGGAGGGAAAGTTACAATACAATAGCGGGAGTCGACCGCAAAACCCAGCGAGAATAGTCGAATGGATCCCGGATTTCGTGTGCTAGGGCGACGTGCAGGAGCTCATGCCATAGGCCGAATTGGATTGACTGACGAAAACGGATCGCTTATAAAGCACCGATGTCGACCACGCCGCCTATGCCATCCGACCCGGCTGATCAACGCCGTACGGAGGCCCGGACGAACTGGGCGTTGAGGCATGTGATGAGAAGGCGCCGGAAATGGTTCATCCTCGGATTGGTTGGCAGTACTGTTCTGGTCTTCCTCTGGGTAGCTGGCGTCACCTACATCCTGCCGCGCGAGTATCTGGGCCGGGCGAAGATCCTTCTTCCGACGCCCGAAGGGAATGCGGAGCGCATATTCGCGACTGAAATGGCTCTGATCCGCAGTAAGAATGTGCTACATAAAGTGATCAGAAGGGCCGAATTGGTGAGGCGATGGGGCTTTATCATGCCGGCCGAAGTGTTCGATTTCATGAGCAGACAGCTCGAAATCCATCGTGAACCAGGGACATCGATCGTCGTGATTGATTTCTATTTTACTGATCCCGACAAAGCGGCGGATACGGCCAATTTGATCGCTCA
The DNA here is from genome assembly GCA_020439995.1 of Verrucomicrobiia bacterium. Classification (GTDB taxonomy): domain Bacteria; phylum Verrucomicrobiota; class Verrucomicrobiia; order Verrucomicrobiales; family DEV007; genus JAGROY01. The sequence goes on along the minus strand of JAGROY010000111.1, from coordinate 16,482 downwards.
GTCCTACTTGGACTATCGAATCGACGTGGCATCGTTGCTAATGAGTCCGGACCTGGCAGTTCTCGAACCGGACAACGCAGCACTACCGAAGAACTCGGCTAAATTAATCGAGATTGCTGAGGCCAATGTGGTACCGGTGCGACCGGATGTTCACGGAGAATTGCAGCGCGGAGCGGCCCTAGCGTCGATCACAGCCCTGCCCAGCGGACTGTCCCTTGCCTATCTTGCTCACGCCGTTGCCAACTGTTTGTGTCGAATGAAACGAAGGTCTCCACTGCACGATCATTGAATTCTAAAGTCGCCATCATCCGGCGCTGAGGAATGGTAGAAGGCGGGCGACAGGCTGAGGTCTCTACAGGCTTCGCTTTTGCGTAAGTTATGGTGTCGCCGGACCCACGAAGCTGGGATCGACGGTGAGCGGCGGCTCTTCCAATGGCTGGGCGGTGACGCGGAAGAACGCCCGAACCGCTGGTGTTGGTGTGAGCCAGTCATCGCTGCTTGGATCATCGATGGCCGGTTGCCACGCGTGCAGATCGGTTGAGTAGTCCACCCAGACGTTTGCCCATGGCGGGCGAGTGGGGAAACTCGGGTTCCACCTGGCTGGCGTGGCTGCGTAGTTGACTGCTGGCGCGGCATCTGGTTCTACGGGCGAACGATCGAGAACGTATTCGATCAGATTTGGAAAAGTGTCATTGTCAGGATTCGCGGCGGGATCATCCGGTTGATGATTCCGGCTTGCCCAGTTCGGGAAGGTCTCGGTGACGATGGTTTCAACGATGCTGGTGGGCGCAGCTGAATCGGAATCCATTGGAGTGACTTCGCACCGCACGGTGGCTCCGCGCGCGATCCAAGTGCGTGCGAGTGCGTCGGATTTGGCACCAGTGGTGACGTCTCGTTGTGTGATGCCGTTGACTTTCCAAACATACCGGTAGCGGACGAGATCATAGTCTGGATCATCGAGAACTGTGAAGGTGGCGACTTCGCAAACGGGAACATCATCGGCGGTGATGGGAAACTTGCGGAAGCGAAACGCTGCCGGGTTTGGCGGGCGGTTCACCGTATCTCCGGCGGTGCTGACCACACGGAAGGGAGCATGTACGAGCACCTCATCGTTGACTGCGAGATCCACATGCCAGGTGCCAATTTCGTCCAGCAGCAGGCTCCTCGCGCGCCAGATCCAACCGGTCCTGGAAGGTGCTTCGAACGATCCTGACGTAAAGGACGCGATCGAACCGTTCGGTCGGCGAGTGGTAAGGGTGTAGGTTGTGTTGGCTGGTCTGTTGATGAGATGCCACCAGAGGAAAATGGTCTGATCAGTGTCGCTGCGGACGAATGTGCCTGTGTTCGTCGTTGGTTCCGGTGGCCCAGTCCACCCGGCCAGGCTGGTCGGCACGAGAGTGAACTCGCGGACGTAGGTGGCTGTTACTATGTCAGGCTGAAACTGCCACATCGACTTCCCGGTACGCTGTGGGCCGGTGAAAGGTTCGATCGCAGCCCCGTCGATCTCCGTTTGAAAGTGCAAATGCGGGCCGGTGCTGATTCCACTGCTGCCGGTCAGGGCGATTTGCTGTCCGGCGGAAACGGTTTCTCCAGTGGCAACCGATACACTGTCTTTTTTTAGATGAAGGTAACGGGTAACGTGGCCGTTGCTGTGAGAGATTACCACGTAGTTAGAAGGTTGGCCTTCCCAGGATGTGTTACGATCAGCTTCTCCGTCGTGAGCATCGATTACCATGCCATCCAGTGCAGCGAAAACAGGGATGCCAGCGTCTTGCTGATCCCATGTCAGGATATTGCTGTCGATGCCTCGATGGCCGTCATAGGTGGCCGATCCTCCGTTGAAATCGACTGCCGCTGTGCCCGCCTGCCGGTCTGTGAAGTTGCTGAAAAAGAGGTCGCCCCACAGGACGCCAGCTTGTGGGAAAAACGGGTAAGTTGCGATCTCTCCACCTGCCCGGGCGCTGCGTGCGAGCGCCGGTAGATGTTGAGCCTGATTCACGCAACCTGGGCAGTTGCTATCGTGCACGTCTCCAAAGCCGCCGTCAGCTTCACCATGCGATGGTACAATTGCGCCCGCGGCAAAAAGGGCGACAGGGACTGTGAGTATGAATCGCTGGCGGAAGCGATTCCAAACTTTTCCGGGGAAAGGCACGGGGGAATATACACTCAACCATATGCCAGGCACCGGAAACTTCGATCGCTAACCACGCTTCACGCCAAAGGCAGATAGCCAGATGGAGGCGACGAAGGTAAGCATCCAGGCTGAAGTGAGCGAGCCGGCGTCGACTCCCAGAGCGGTCATGACGGTGTCAGTGGCACCCATGGCAAAGATGGCGATTGCCAGTCCCGTGTAGAGTTTTACTCCGATGCTATCTTCATTCTTAAAGGATGCGGCGAGGGGGACTGCCGCAGTGCACAGGGTGGCGCCGCCCAGAAGCAGCGGAAGAATGCCGAGCGCGGCACCGGCGATCACAGTAAGCAGTCCGGTGCAGATGGCTCCTCCCACGAGGACGCCTTCGATGACGTCAGGCTTTCGCAATGCCATGCGAGCATTCCTGTCCATCAGTACAATGAGATTGCCCACGCCGCGGGCAACGTGCGTCCACAAGGCGAACAGCAGGTAAAGCGCGATCACCAGAAATGCCAGGAGCGGACTGACTTTCTGCAGTGCCCCAACGACTACGCGGTAGAGAACGTAAAGCCCGATGATGATGCCGAATCGATACTTCGAGCTGAACTTAGCCAGCCAGAAGTTCCACTTCAGGTAACTGCGGTAGACGATCGATCGAGCGCGGAAGGACTCTAACATTCCCTCACGGGCAGATTCGAACGAAGGGGACAGGCGCAGTGATTCGCGGAAATGCTCCTCGGCCTTGCGGTAGTCGCCGCGGCGCAGCGCGGCGTAGCCAGCGTTGAAGTGTGGCATCGGATCGTCTGGATCACGCGCCAGTTGCCTTTCAACGTTGAAGGCATTTTCGTCAGTCTTTCCCTGTAGGAGCAGCGACTGCGTGAGTAAATTCTGCGCGTGGTCGTGATCGCCATCGCGCCCGAGCGCCTCGCGGGCAGAGTGCTCCATGTCGGCCCACTTTTGCTCGCCGGCAAAGACTTGGGCCTTTGCTGCGTAGCTGTCCGCAGCATCCGGCGTCAGGGCGATTGCACGGTCGGCGGCTTCGTGGGCATCCTTGTGGCGCTTGAGTCTTGACAGAATGATCGCGCGAAGGCAGTGGCTGTGTCCATTTTCAGGATCGAGGCCGATCGCCATTTCCACAGAATGAAGTGCGTTCGTTTCACGCTTGTCCTGTAGAAACTGGCACCAGCCCAGCAGCATGAGCGCGTCCGGGTTGTGCGGATCCTCGGCCAGCGCCTGCTTGTAAAAACTCTCCGCCTCGGCGTAGCGCCCCTGATTGTGCAGGAGTTGTCCGCGTTTGAGATGGGAGTCGAAGGTGCCGTTCATCAGGTTGGTCTACGCTGGAGCAAAGCAACGCAGGAGTGGCAGCGCAAGGGAAACCGACGCGGCCTGTAGCGCGGGCGGGTTCACTTAAAGTCAAACGAGCCGTCGAGCATTTCGTCGTCTGGATTGTAATCGTTGTCGTCGCGCTTTACCCAGCCTTCCTCAAGAAGCTCCACTATCTCGACTTGCTTGGCATCCCTGTCCATTGGATTGCCGGTAGGGTAGCGCAGTCTCACCACGGCGAATGTGTAGGGCGATCTCAAAAGTGCACGCTGGAGAGCTTTGTCGACTTCGCTGTCGCGGGCGGTGTATCCCCACAGGCGATACTTTTCTTTTGGGTCGCGGATCTGATAACAACGCCAGTCGATAAAGTCACTATACTTGAAATTGTAGTAGTCATCGCGTCCGACCATTGCGCGGAATTCGTAAGGATCAGTCATCCGCTGACTGGTGAACAGATCCCAGGAAATCTCTGAGTAACCCACCCAGCTTTCCCAGTCGACTTTAAATCCATCAGGAGTTTGCTCAAGAGCGATGATGCGTTGTGGTTCCACTGCGCCAATCTCGTTGCCCTCGGGATTGAGATGAATCACAGCGACAATGTACTTCATATGAGACATCAGATCCTGAGGTGTCGGGAGCTCCTTGTATCCGGATGGCTCATAGGTGTGAATGCCGTAGTATTGGCGGGCCAGCGGGCCTACCCGTTCGGGTTGCCGCATATATCCGATGAGTTCATCCACTGATTTCGCTTCCAGAAAGTTTTTGATGACAGCTGAGACTTCCGCATGGAATTCGGTAACGTCCTTGCTTTCCTCCAGTCCGTAGGCACGTTGGACTTTTGTCGTGTCCGCGAGAGAGGGCTTCGCTTCCTCGTCCAGCAGTCCGAACCCGAGGAGCGCGATTCCCCCAATGAGAATCAGGGCTGTCACAATAACCATCATCGGTAGCTTGCCCGATTTTCCACCGTGTGACTTGCCGTCTTCATCCCAGGAGTGGCCGACATCCGCAGCTTCGGATACGTCACCGATGTAGCGCTTCTTGCGTATCACAGGGGCGGCATTTGGGTCTGCTTTCAGCTCCTCATTTTCGGTCGATGTGAGGGTCGTTCCGAACTCAAGCTTCTTTCGTTTATGCCGCTTCTGTTCCCAGTTTTCGCGAGCCTCGCGATCCGCCTTGAGTCCGTCGGGCGTCGGGTCGTAGTCACGCTGCTCTGGAAGCACGCCTCCAATTTCTCTACGAACAACGTCGCCCGGGGCGCGTTTCTTTCGATCTGTGGCGGGTGCTGCCGAAGCGGATTCTCCAGAGCCCCTCTCGGTATCGGTGGCAGTAGTTCCTTTGGGCACCGCCGGGATTTTGACCGTTTTCTGGCATTTCGGGCACTTCAAGGCGCGCGCCTGGGAATCCTTGGGCAGTTTCAGCAAGGACTCGCAGGACGGGCATCGGAATATCCGCCATTGCTTCGAATCGGTCGACATAGGGGAGTCACAGTGCCGCATTCCTGTAGCGAGTTCAAGGATGAACAGGCAACTCTTTTGAAGGGGATCGGGGCACCTGCTGCCGCAGTCGCTACGAGTTCTTCAGGACGTCAAGTTCGTGCTCCAGTGGTGCATTTTCCTCCAGATGGGCTGCCAGTTTTTCAGCGATGAATGGGCCGTTTAGCGATCCTTTGGAACCAAGGCCGTTGAAGAATCCAACCCGAGTGTGCGTAGGGTGCATTCCGATAAGGGCTCGACTGTACGCAATGATGGGCCGAATCGCGGCGGTGTGGCTTGTTACGGTAAACTTGACATTCAACAGCTGCTGTAGCTTTCCTTCAATGGCCGCACGGCCCGCTGTCGTGGGAGTCTTGCTCCAATCGTCATGAATATAGGTGGAGCCAGCTCTGAATGTGCCGGGCTCCGAACCCGGAATGGGCGCAATCCATGCCGTTCCATTCAGGATCCGGGTTTCGGTCTTCATAGCCGGGCATTCGATGGTCAGGAGTTCGCCCTTTGCGCAGGCGAATGGAACCCAGTCGAAAAAACGATTCCCGGAGCGACCATCAGCTCCCTGGCAGAAAATCAATCGATCGGCGATGATGGACTTGTCTCCGGTTCTGACGCGCACGCAATGCGTGTCCGCAGTCACGGCGTTGGCAATATCGATCTCTGCGGTGTGAACCTTGAAGACTTTTCGTGATGCTTCAAGGAATCGTGGGACATCAAGAATGTGTGCAGTGGCAATTTCGAATCCGCCTCCGCCTTCGCTGATTCTTACCAGCTCTGGATTGACCAGTGGCGAAGGCTGCGGATCACTCAGGTAACTTCGAATTTCTGGATCGCTCACTGCAGTGTTCCATTTTTGCAGGGCTTTCGCATTCGGCAGTAAACGCACGAGCGGCATCGAGTGCAGTAGGGGAGTGTTGAGTTCGCGCTCAACCCTGCGGTAGAAAGCGATGGCGGCTGGCAGGAATTCCTGCAGTCTCCAGGATAAGCATGTGCGTTGCCCAGTGATAGGATTGATCAGGCCTGCCGCGACCTTGGACGCTGTGAATGCTTCGTCGCGGTCGATCATGATGACGCGCCGTCCGCGCTGGTGCAGTCGCCAGGCCAGCAGCGTGCCCGCGAGTCCTTGCCCGATGATCGCGTAGTCGTAAGGAGCGTTGGTCACAATGTCGATGATTCGCTGGTCCGCCACGCAGCAGGCACAGGAACTGGCAATCCTTCCGGTAGCCGAATGAACGCACACTGCTGTCGACAGCGTGCAAGCAGCGTGCCGTCAGAATCGCGAAGCAACGTAAACCCGCACCAGAAACGCGCGCGTTTCACCTCCTCAAGCTGCGCCTCAACTCGCACTGTGTCTCCGAGCACTGCTGGTTTCTTGTAATCGATCTCTGTACGGAGGACGGCAGGGAATTCCTGCGCTTGAACAATATCAGTGAGCGAGACCCCTAACACAGTCACTAATGCCGTCCGCGCCTGCTCCACGAAGCGCAAGTAAGCAATATTGCTGACAACGCCACCGCAGTCGGTGTCGTAAAACATGATAGGTAAGAGGATTTCAGTCTGGCGTTCCATGCACGCAAAGATCCTCGCCCTCGCCATGCCGTCAAGCAGGCTTCTGAGCCCGCTGTTCCCGGAGATCCCGCATAGTATGAAGCCCGCCCATCGGCACCTTCGGTATTCGAGCCCCGCATGTTCGGGTAACGCCCATTCGCGCACGATTCTTGTCAAAAACCGACTCTACAAAGGCCGCGCTGCCCAGTGCCAGGCCATCCACAAAATAACGCACCCGCTGCTGTAGTAATGCCGGCGCAGGCAGGTCAAAATCACGCCCCTCTTCAGTCTCAAATTCCTCAGGCGTCAATCCCTTGCGCGTCACCCGACCCTCCTCATCCCGCAATTGCCGCCCCTCCTCCATTAGCAACTGCCGATACCGCCGATGCATCCTCTTCCACGCCTCGCCACCGCGATCTTGAGCACCCGCTTCGCCAAGTGCTTCATACACGCCATTCCGTGCCAAACGTTGCCCCTTAAGTGCCTCCGCATAGCCGCACCAGCGCCACTCCCGAGGATCCGTCACGATTCCAGCCCTCACTGCATTCAGATCAATATAGGCGGCCACCGTGGCCAGCACTCCCGGCTCACCCTGCACTAACACGCTCTTAAAACGATCCTCCCAGAGCGGTCCGTGGCGTGAGGGCTTGCTTCGGGTCGATTCCTCCATAGTCTTGTGGGGAATCATGAATCGGCAGTCACCATTTCAGCTTGTCAGTGAATATTCTCCCCAGGGCGACCAGGGGCATGCGATTGCGAAGCTGGTGAAGTCGATCAGGGCTGGGAACAAGCACCAGACGCTGCTGGGTGTTACGGGGTCTGGTAAGACGTTTACGATGGCAAATGTGGTGGCGCAGATCGGCAAGCCTACGCTGGTGATGTCGCACAACAAGACGCTGGCGGCTCAGTTGTTTTCCGAGTTCAAGAATTTCTTCCCGGAGAATGCGGTAGAATATTTTGTCAGCTACTTCGACTACTACCAGCCGGAGGCATACATCCCGCGCTCGGATACCTACATTGAAAAGGATTCTTCGATCAATGATGAGATTGAGCGCCTCCGTTTGTCGACGATGAGTTCGCTGTTGACGCGGGACGATGTGCTGGTGGTAGCGAGTGTGTCATGCATCTATGGTCTGGGTTCGCCTGATGACTATAAGAACATGATGGTGCCAATTCGCACAGGGATGCAACTCGATCGCGATGAGTTTCTTGGCAAGCTGGTGGACATGCTCTTCGAGCGGAACGATATCGCATTCGCACGCGGTAAGTTTCGGGTGCGAGGTGACGTCGTTGAGGTGCACCCTGCCTGGCTGGAGAACGAGGCGATTCGGGTGGAATTTTTTGGCGACGAAGTCGACCGCATCACGGCTTTCGATCCGTTGACAGGGAATGCTAAATCCCGCATTGAGAGCTACACTTTTTATCCCGCAAAGCAGTTCGTGACGCCGGCGGAGAAGATGCGCATTGCGATTCGGGCAATCCGCGAGGAGCTGGACGAGCGAGTGGGAATGTTCGAGCGCGATGGGAAGTTTCTTGAGGCGCAGCGCATTCGCCAGCGCACCGACTATGACATTGAGATGATGCAGGAAATGGGGTTCTGCCAGGGAATCGAGAATTACAGCAGGCACCTGAGTGGTCGTGAGCCAGGCGCAACGCCAAACACGTTGATCGATTTCTTCCCAAAGGATTTCCTGCTGATCATGGACGAATCTCATGCCACTGTGCCGCAGGTGGGGGGGATGTATGAAGGAGACAAGAGTCGCAAGACAACGCTGGTGGACTTTGGATTTCGACTTCCCAGTGCGCTCGACAACCGGCCGCTTCGGTTTGAGGAATTCATGGAGGTGACGAACCAGCGGCTGTATGTGAGTGCGACTCCTGCGAAGTTTGAGATCAATAACAGCACCGTGGGGCAGGATGGGTATGTCCCTCACCAGCGCAAGCAGATTGGGCAGGAGGAGACGGTGCCCGAGCGGTTGCCTAGAATCTCCGGGGCGACACAGCCAGTGGAGGAATTTGATGTGGAGAAGAAAGGATCACCGTTGATTGTCGAGCAGATCATCCGGCCGACCGGACTGTTGGATCCTATCATTACACTCAAACCGCTGAAGGGGCAGATCGATGAAACGATTGAGCTGTGCCGTCAGCGTGTCGAAAAATACCAGCGCGTTCTGGTGACGACCTTGACCAAGCGTACTGCTGAAGACCTGACGGACTACCTGCGGGATGTTGGACTCAAGGTGCGCTACATTCACTCTGACATTGATGCAATCGAGCGGGTCGAGATTCTGCGTGCTCTGCGCGCGGCGGAGTTCGATATCCTGGTTGGTATCAATTTGCTCCGAGAGGGGCTCGATCTGCCCGAGGTCAGCCTGGTGTGTATTCTGGATGCGGACAAGGAAGGTTACCTGCGCAGCGAGACTTCACTGATTCAGACGGCAGGGCGTGCTGCCCGGCACGTCAATGGCGAGGTGGTGCTGTTTGCGGATCAGATGACCAAGAGTATGAAGCGCCTGATCTCCATCAGCGACTATCGCCGACGGAAGCAGGTGGAGTACAATGAGGCACACGGAATCACCCCGCAGAGCGTTGTGCGTTCCGTGCAGAAGAGTTTGCACGTGACACTGCAGGGGCGGCAGCTGGAGGAAAGCGTGGTAAAGGAGGACGGCACAGATTTTGACGTGCTGGAGGTGATCCGTGAGCTGGAGCAGGAGATGCAACAGGCGGCGGTCGATCTGGAATATGAGCGTGCGGCGCTGTTGCGTGATCAAATTGCTGAGCTCAAGAAGCAGTCGGGAATCGAAGCAGGCCAAATGATTCCGCAGAAACAGCCGTCTGGAAAACGGAAGCGGAAAGGCGGGGCCAAGCGGAAGGTATCGTATTCTGAGTAGGGAAATCTGAAGCGTGGGAACGTTCCTCCAATTTTCTCCGTGCTGCAAATGGATGGGCGAGGCTTGCGAGGCTTGGAAGAAGCGAAAGTGGTGCTTGCACTGGAAGGGGATTTTCGATATAAAAACAGCCAAATCTCAAATCACCCCTCACAATCACCCCTCACAGTATGAAATACCTTCACAGTTGCGTTGCTCTCGGAGTTTTATCCTTTACCGGCCTCACGGCTTCTGCGGCAGTAGTTGTTGCGAATGGTGACTTTGAGCAAGATGCCGAATTGTTTGTGGTTTGGCCGGGCTATGTGGGAGGGACGAACGACTCCGGCACGAACCCGGCCGCGATTCCTGGCTGGACCAACACAGGGGGCGTAGGGATCAATCCTGTTGTTCCCGGTGCGGCCTCAGATTCTCCATTTGATGATCCGAGCACATCCAATCCGACCCACTTCGCTTTCATTCAAGGAGTTGCGAGCATCGCTCAGATTGTCGGCGGCTTTACAGTGGGTGAGAATTACGTGCTGAGCCTGGACACAAACGCCCGCGGTTGCTGCGGTGATGTTCCGATCGCGGACATTCTTCTCGACGGCTCCGTCATTGCCAGCAGTGTCGATGCCTTTCCGGAACCAGGAGGCGTGGTGCCTGCTGATCCTGCGGCACCTTGGTATCACTTTGATATCCCGTTCGTGGCCACCTCAGAATCCCACGAGATTTCCATTGCCACCCGCCCAGCCGCTGGGGGCGATGCTTCACTGGTTGTGGACAATGTCGGAATCGCTGCGGTACCGGAGCCTGCCACTGGCTTTCTCGCGATCATGGGCATGGGCTTCATGTTGCTTCGTCGCCGCAGATAGGAATCGATCTCAGCCCTGACATTTCATCAGTCGCCCGGTCGCGAATGCCGCGATTGCGTCGACATCGTTGTCGGTAATGTGACAACTTGAGCTGCGTAGATCAGGCGGGGAATCGCGACGGTGAAAAATCTGACGGCCTTTGTAGATCCACGCCTCTGGACGGTATGGCCCGACTTTGCAGGGATTTGACCACGTGTGAACGGCGAGCACACGTGGACTGGCAGCTGCGGCGATGTGCATGGGGCCGCTGTCTACGCTAACAATCCAACCAGCCTGGCGCATGAGCCATACGAGCTGGGGCAGAGACGTGCGGTTGGTCAGGTCGCAGGTATTGCCTGGAAGATTGCTCACAGGCTGGCTCATTCCGACGAGAATCACGGGAACATCCAAGCAGGCATTGCAGAACCGGATGATCTGCGGGGTGGTAAGCGATTTTCCATCGCCACGGGAGAACGGGTGCAGGACGATTGCTTGCGAAGGAGAGACGCCCTCAAGCCAATCGTTTGGAATGGGCGATCCAGAAGGTAGCTCCCACGGCAGCTCATCTGGAACTTCAATGTTCAGCGCTCGCACCATGTTCAGATAGCGGTCGACGGCGTGGGCATCGGGATCGACGGCCACGATGTCCGTGTGGAAAAGGCGTGCACCTTCTCTGGAATCCGACAATCCCACGCGAACCGGGGCCTGGCTCCAGCGACTGACCAGTCCACTGCGCAGGAGCCCCTGAAAGTCGAGCGCAATGTCTGGAGGTGATCTCAGTTGTTCCCTGAACTCATGGCGCCACTTGGTAAAGCTACCTAGTCCGCTGATGCCTCGGAACCGGCTGCGCGGGAAGGGGACAGTGGCGGTGAGCCACGGCAGATCATCGATGAGCGGTGCCCACTCTGGATTTACCAACCACTGGATTCTCAGATGTGGGCAGGCGCTGGCGATCAGGCTGGTGGCGGGGATCGTGTGGACGACGTCACCCAGCGAGCTGGGCTTCACGATCAAAAGCGAAGTCGCTCTGGAGAGATCGACGTTCAACGGGCCTGCTGGCTACTTGCCGTAATCGAGACGGGCAGCCAGAGGTTCCGGCAGTCCATCGTTGCGAATCTTGCGCTGAGTCTCTTCTCGGTCGTAGTCGATACGACGGATCTCCACGTGCTGGTTGTCGTAGTCGTAAAGCGCGTAGCTGGCACGCGGGTCACCATCGCGCGGCTGGCCCACGCTGCCGATATTGATGAAATATTTACGCCCCGGAATGATGTTAACTCTCATGCCGTCCTCAAGTGTTACGCTCTGGTCTTTAACATAAATCCGCGGCGTGTGCGTGTGGCCGTAAAAGCAAACCTGCGTGTACTGGTAGCTGAAGCTCGCCATGGCGTCGAACTTGTTCATCACGTAATGCCAGTGATTGGGGGAGTCCAGAGTCGCATGGACGATGGTAAAGTCCTTCACCTGGCGGACCATGCGCAGTTCCCGCAACCACTGCTTGTCCTCTTCTGTCAAATGATCACGCGTCCATTCCAGCGCGGCCTGCGCCAGCGGATTGAGACCGATGATCTCCGTGCTCAGTGATGCTTCTTCGTCGTGATTGCCCTTCACTACCGGACACTCGAGGCCCTGCACACGCGCAATGCACTCGTGGGGATTTGCATTGTAGCCAACGATGTCCCCAATGCACGCATGGTGGTCAGCTCCCTGTTCGTGTGCGTCTGCCAGCACTGCTTCCAGTGCTTCCAGATTGGCGTGAATATCTCCGAAAATGGCAAACTTCATCCTGTTCTTAGACCAATGAGTCTGGAGGAAAGGTCACAGTTTGCAAGCATCTTGACACACAGTTTTTCTCGTCACCGAACCCGATCAAAGCGTATTTTGTTACATTTGATCAGTTTCCTACCCCTAGCGCCTGACGATGCGGTAGAAGATGGCTCTTGCATTCAGGCGGGAAAGGTCGCCATCAGCGAAGCTGGTGGTTGCCGTAGTCGCCGCGATCGGCTGAGGTAGAACTGCCTGCCACGATTCTGTATTTTCAGGAGTGGTTGAATATTCGACATCATAGAGGCCGCCAGTTTCGCTGTTCCACTCGACGATAACATCGGTCGTGGTTCTGGTGATTGAAACGATCTTGAATGGTGCTGGTGCAGCTCCGCCGGTCTCAAGCGTAAAAGCGGGAGAAAGTGCGAAGTTTTGAATGCCCGTGCTGCGTGCTGTGCGGAGGCCGTAGATTGGGGATTCCTTGTCAGCTCTTGGACAGAGCCGGATGCCGATGGCTGAATCGATGGCGGCGTAGTTCCAGGAGCCGCTGTGCATTACACGATCCGTGAGCACTTTGCCATTGGTTCCCTGAGGCAGTCCCCGGGTATCCGGCAATGTTGCTCCCGGATCTTGAAAGGATAAGTCGTCGTACCAGTCCCAGCACCATTCCCAGACGTTGCCCGCCATGTCGTAGAGACCATAGCCATTGGCCCGGTCCGGGCCTGCGGGAACCTGGCTTCCGTTGTAGTATCCCACCGGTGTGGTCGCAATGTCAGCGCCTTCGAATGGATCGCCGCTTTCCACGAAATTACAGTCAGCGCCGGTGACCTCATCTCCCCACGGGAAGAGCTTGCCCTCCAGTCCACCGCGGGCAGCCTTCTCCCATTCGGATTCCGTTGGCAGACGGTAGCCATTGCCATCCCAGTTCACATCAGAAGGATAAAGGTCTAGTTTGCCTGTTCGGTAGACGGCTTCAGTCGTTCGGCTTCCATCGACAAAGTATACCGGATCCAATCCTTCCATTTCAGAGCGGGCGTTGCACCACTTCACGGCGTCATACCAGTCGATATTGCCAATGGGGTGATCGTCCGCCACGCCCATGCCAGCATTTCCAAATTCGTAACCATTGGTGATCGCCCAGTTATACACTTCATCCCACAGCGCTTTGCTCACCTCCGTCTTATCGAGATAAAAGTCGCTGATGAAAACGCCATGCACTGGCACCTGGGTAATGTTGCCGCCTTCCACTCCCATCATGAACGAGCCTGCCGGAATGAGCGCCATGCCCTCGGGAGCCGGTGGTGGATCGGACTGATCATTGGCGGTCACTCGCACTTGAGTACTGTCGCTGAAATTGCCAGCCCAGTCGGCACCCGCATCCCAGACGATTTGCACACCCGTTTTCTGAGTTTCTCCCGCACCGAACGTGATTTTGGGATAGCCTGGGTTTGTGCCTGCCGTCAGAGAGTTCGCAGGGACGGAATAGTTGCCGCCACCGTCGATCGTTACCTTCACGGCGATGTCGAGTTCATCGGAGTCGGCATCCTCCACGTCGAAGCTGATGTCGACCAGGTTCGTCCCCGAACGCACGGTCGCGGTTAAGTTGGTGACCGCTGGCGGTGCCGCGTCTGCAGTGGTGGCCAGGCCAGTGCTTGCCGCGAGTGCCAGTGCGGCGAGTTTCCAACGGGTTGTGGATTCCGGTAATTCTCTCTTCATCTCAGTCCTGATCTCAAAGTTTAATACTTGTTCAATCATCCAAACTGCTTGCAGCCCGGTGATTTACGACGTCTTTCCGTCGCACAGCCAGCGCGGCAAGGCAATCCGGGAGTTTCACAATCTGCGCTGCTGAAGTTTCTTCGCCATGCAGCCAATGGCACTGTGGTCACTGCGTGACTCTCCGCAGGGCAGGGACTTGGATCAGGGCAGATTTTGAAAAAGGCATTCAGTCACTGTTCGTCATGGTGTTGACCGATCGCTAACCAGTCTCCGGCATGAACGTCGGCATGACTACTCCGCTGAATGGCGTAAAGGAACCTCTCACCTGGCAAAAGTGAAGTTCACAATTTCGTGCTCCGTGCCGATAGAGTTCCTGAACGAGCTTCGGCCGATCTACAGGGACGAGAAAGACGGGATTACTGCCGATGCTTTGATGGTGATTGAGTTCCGAGCAGATCAGCGCCAGTGCGTCTTCATCCCTGCGCATGACACCTGGGCCAAGAAGATGGCTTCCAGGGTGATTTACCGAAGCAAGGTAGCCGCTGATGCTTCCCGGATCCTCGGCAGAATCAATCACCGAAAGCCGCCAGATGCCCGCAGCATTTTCGATGAAGTGCGCGTAATCGCGCTCGCGCCGGATGTGGGCGAGTTCCAGTTCGAGGTCGGCGATCGCTTTGACATCCGCGATGGATGCAGGCCGGATGCGTTCCGTTCCGGGCGGAGGTTCGATCGGCCCTGATCCTGGGAGCATCATCAAGTCTTGAAACGCTGCCCGGGGCACAAACCCGGCCCGAGTGTAGAGCGAGAACGAGTCGAGATTCAAAGCGCTCGATACCAGCCGCACCGGCAGTGCTGCCTCATCCGCGAGTCGCAGGATTTCGTCGAGGATCCGCCCCGCCACCCCCCGGCCTGCAAAGTCCGGGTGCACATTCATGATCCCAAGTGAGAAGTGCGTTTCACGCGGGTGCAGAAAGCACGAGCCAGCAAGTCGCCCGCTCACCCCGTCCACTGCCACGATGCACTGGCCCGAATCCATCGCCTCATAAACCTCTGGAAAAACCCGGGCCACAGAAGTCGGGCCAGTGAAAATCCCATGATTCAAATTTCGCTCATACCACGCATTCGTTGACAGGTAGATCAGCTCCGCGACCTCATCCCACTCCGTTGGCAACAGACGTCTTAAAGTTATCATCGTCCGCGACCCTAGCGGATCCTCCGCCCACAGGAAATCCGATTCGTTCAAAATCTGAAATCTCCGCAGGGCGATTGGATAAGAAAGTGTAAAGAGTTGAAGGTAAAAAGTTCACCTTCAGGCTGAACAAAAACCCACTTTGGGGCGATGAGAAAGTGCAATGAACCATCCTCACGACTTGAACATTGTCAGTGTCGGCACTTGTGGAGCGCTCCAGCAGATCGAAGTGCAGACAGCCACCACCGAAGAACAAATCGCCAAATGCCAGAAGTGGCCTGGAGAGGAACACTACCTCGGGCCGGCGCGCACTGCGGGACAACGCCTGTTCCAGAACGTCTACGAAGGCGGCGAGCCCGTTGCCGTGCTGGCCTGGGCCGCCAGCGCATGGCACCTCAAAGACCGCAACTTTAGTTTAGGAACTATTCACTATCGCCATCGCCATCGCCATCGCCCCGGAAGGCAGGGACGGAGCGCAGCTCATCGGCAAATTCCCCAGTAGTATCACCACCCTGCAGAGACACTTTGCAAGGTGGCGCGAGGGGGCGACCCGAAGCGGCAAACCTCTCATCAGCGATCTGGGCTCCGGCCCGGTCGAACTCAAGATTGCCTACGAACGCCTCAAAGCCTTCATGCTGCGCAACGGCTACGCCTATGAAGGCAAGACCTCGTGGAACGAATCCCACATGAACTACTTGCGCGAACTCACCATGCCCTGCTCATCGCAGAAATCGATTATCCTGCTCCTTCCACTCCGTCCCCTATCACCGGCCGCCACTGCTTCGCAGGTCTCGGAGAGTATGAATACCTCCCATAGCAACCTTCGGAACTCGGGCTCCACGGGTTCGCTTCACCCTCATCGACGTCCGATTTTTCTCAAAAACCGACTCCACAAACGCAGCACTCCCCGACGCCAGGCCATCAACGAAATACCGAATCTTGTGCCGCAATAACGCCGGGGCTGGAAGCTCAAAATCACGCGCCTCCACGGCCTCAAATTCTTCCGGCGTCAGTCCCTTGCGCACCACCCGATCTTCTTCATCCCGCAACTGCCGCCCCTCCTCCATCAACAGTTGCCGATACCGACGGTGAACTTTTCTCCAAGCCTCGCCATCTTGACGAATCGCATTGGCTTGGCCCAGCACCTCATACACACCATTGCGTGCAATTCCCTGCCCCTTCAGCGCTTCCGCATACCCACACCACCGCCACTCACGAGGATCTTTCACGATCCCCGCCCGCACCGCATTCAGATCGATACGCCGCCACCGTCGCCAGCACGCCCGGCTCCCCCTGCACTAATACACTCTTAAATCGATCCTCCCACAGCGGCCCATTGCGCTTCGTGCGCAAATTATACCACTCTGATATCCGTCACCGATGCTCATGAACCCCAAAAATCTCCAATGTGTTCCGGGTCAAGATGACGATCTCGTTCGATTAACAGCACTCTCGGAGGGGGGTATCATCTCAGAAGGTCTGGGGCATTCCAGCATTGCAACGACACGCCGTTATCTTAACCATATTAACCCTAAACAGGTTATAGATGCCATGAAGAATCGGGAATGGTGAGTAAACGACGGTGGTATCCTCTCATAGATTCAGGGAA
>JAGROY010000110.1 GCA_020439995.1 Verrucomicrobiia bacterium | reverse complement strand
TTGTTCGGGCCTATAAGATCGACTTGAAGCGTTTGATAGAGGTCGTTGCGGACTTGGCGTGATGTCATCGAGATGAAGAGCTAGATCGTTTCCAGAAGCTCGGGCAGTGGAATGGCAGTGATCGTTTCTGTCAGTGGGAATTGGTGTTTGCCAGGGTGCACCACGTAGAGATGATCCAAATCCAGATCTTCCGCTGCAGCGTGCATCGACTTGGTAGTGCTCGGCTTCTCCGAATACTTGAACTCGAATCCCAATCGCTTTCCCTTGTGAAAAACTAACAGATCCAACTCTGCACCAGCATGAGTTGCCCAGAAGTAGGCGTTCCTGTCTCCGGTGACAGAAAGGATCTGTTCCATGGCAAACCCCTCCCAAGATGCGCCGACTTTGGGATGCGAGGCAAGCGCAGTGCGGTCTTCAATTCCCAGCAGGGCATGGCATACCCCTGAGTCCCGAATGTACACTTTCGGAGCTTTTACTTGGCGCTTCTTTAGATTCTCGAACCAGGGCGGCAACTGTCGGACAACATAGGTTCCGCATAGAATGTCGAGGTAACGTCGAGCGGTTGGCTCGCTACTTCCTAACGATCGTGCCAGCTCTGCTGCATTCCAAATCTGTCCATGGAAATGAGCGATCATCGTCCAAAACCGGCGAAGAGTCGCGGCCGGAATCGTGATGCCGAGCTGGGGAATGTCTCGCTCTAGAAAGGTGCGGAAGAAGTCCTCATGCCATTGGCGGCAGGTCTCATCGCTCTTGGCAAGATAGGCACGCGGGAAACCGCCACGCCACCATCGGTCTTGGAGGTGTTCACTCCCCACTTCACTCAGCGAGAAACCTGACACATCAACAAACGAGATGCGTCCAGCCAACGATTCGCCCGCGCCTTTCAGCAGTTCAGGGGATGCGCTTCCCAAAATGAGAAACCGTGCCGGAGTCTCGGGGCGATCTGCCAGGACTCTCAACACCGGGAAAAGTTCCGGCATTCTCTGAATTTCATCGAGAACGACCAGCCCCTGTAGCGGCGAGAGCGCCAGTTCCGGATTCGTCAACCTCGCGAGATCTGCTGGGGATTCGAGGTCGAAGACGTGGACATCCGTCTCTGGCAATGCATCGGCGATCATTCGGGCCAGCGTCGTTTTGCCAGCCTGCCTAGGGCCAGGAAGTCCTACGATGGGGGAATCCTCTAACCGATCCGTGATGAGCTGGACGTATTCTGGTCGGTCAAGTAGCATTATCCTTGAATTGTGAATGACAGAGTTTCGATTTTCAAGGAAAATATGGGCATCTACGTGCGTCTCATCTTGCCGTATAACCAGTCAGCTTGATGAACCAGTCCCGGCTCCCCTCACGAACCTCATCCCAGTTCAACCGCTCAAAAGCAATCCGGTTGATCGTTTCGATGGGATCGGCCACTCCCTTCTCAAGGGTTTTGAGGGCGTGGTTCGCGATGTCCCAGTGTCCTTCCTGATAGGCATAGCTGAGCGCCACAGCTCCTGGAGCGATTTTCAATTTGGCAGCGTTGTGTCGAGAAAGCCTGACAAGTTCGTTTGCCTTGATCTGTCCCTTCGGCCAAACAAGCCGCAGATCATCCATGAGAAGGCCGACGGCGTAATCATTTGCTTCTTCCTCCTCTATCTCGGTGCCGTTCGTCTCACCCGGCATCTTCAGTTTATCATCAACGAAGGGAATCTCGTTAGTGACATGACGCCCTTGAATATGCCCCATTTCGTGAGCCAGGTAGAAACTCATCCAAGCCGCCGAATGGCGGTTCTTACAAAGAACGATGACAGGACGGTCTTCTATCATGAGCGCCATCGCATCTGGCTTGTGACACTTCGGAAAGTTCGACAAATGAACTACGGGAATACCATGATCCCAACAGACATTCACCAACTGATCAAAACCAATTCCACCGCCGTGCGATTCAGCCTCAAGTAACTGAGTCCGTAATTCATCTGCTGGAGGGAGGGGCTTCTTCGGAGTACCGCTCAATGCCCCAACTAGCATCTTAGCAAACTGCCCGCACATAGCCTCGCACAACTTGAGGTTGTCGACATCTGTGCTCTGACGCTTTTTGAACCTAGCTCCAACGGTGGTGGCGAACCGCAGATCCTGGGAGTCGTCGAGGAGGGAATCGAGAGCAAATCCAAATCGCTGCATGATCAAAGCGGCAGCTTCAAGCAGCCCCTTTGGTTCCTTGGCCTTCGAGTCATTCCAGCCTTCCGGCAAAACGTAATCCCGCAGATAATTGCGACTAATTCCTACTTTCGAAAGCCGCTTCTTAATCGTTGCCATTGGATTGCCTGCGGACGTCGGCGTGGCACATAAAGCGCTCCGAAGAACGGCGTCGTTCGAGGGAGTTTGCAGCACGAGGCCACTTTCCCAGCGCTTAATGCTTGCGATGCC
>JAGROY010000109.1 GCA_020439995.1 Verrucomicrobiia bacterium | reverse complement strand
CGACGAGGGCATACGAATTCCCGAGAACGCCCCCGACCACCTTGACCACTGCCAGGCATGTACTCGCGACAATTCCCCAAGCCGTCGCCCGAATGCCACAAGCTGCGGAAGCGGCAAGGCTGTCCTGGGTGTTGGATTGGTTTGGATCTGACATCACTCATTTCTAACGTCCCACCTACCCAAATCAAGGGCTGGCGATATCAGCCTAGTAGAGTGCCCACGGGTATCGCAACGGGGCTGAGGCTGCGCGCAGCAAAGCTCAGGGGAAGACCTTCCACTTCAATCCTTGCTCGATTACCTAACTGAACGACTATCGTTCGAAGAAGGCAACCTTTTCAGGATTGGGCATTCGGAACCTACCTCTGCGTGTCGCACTCGTGGCATCGAGAATGTTCAAGACCGGAAACGCGGTCTGTGCTCGACAACAGGAACTTCAGGTCATCCCAACGAATTTATCGTGAAAGCGAGGATGCCGATGTTGAAGACGAATGCCGAAAGGCAGTGGAAGAGAACGACCCGCCGCATGCAGGGATCGGTGATGACCATGTCGGACGTTTGGAAGGTCATGCCCAGGTTGTAGGAAAAATAGACGAAATCCCAGTATCTCGGCACTCCGCCTCCGGGAATCTCGATGCCTCCGCTGTCCTTTCCATCTCTCGGGAGGTAGTAGAGGTGGGCATAGTGCAGGGTGAAAACAGCGTTGGCGAAGATCCAGGCTTCGATGAGAGTGGCGACGATCAACACAGTCTGCAGCCAGTGATGCGATTTCGGCTCGGCGACAAGCGTGCCGACGGCAACGAAAACTACGAGCGAGAACAGCACGCACCCGGAGAGGATCACTATCCGGTTGGCGTCGTTGCGCTCGGCTGTAAGGCGCATCTATTCCGTGTTATCGTTCAGAAACGGCAACACCCGGATGAGGAACCCGACTACCCCGAGGTCAAATCCCAGAAGCAGAGCGACACGCGGATCGGCTCGCGCAAGCAATGTGGCACCACCGCCAATGACGAACAGGGCTAGGAAGAGCAGAAAGTGAAGCGGCGCGACTTTTTTGCCAATGCGATCGAGGGAAAAGATGCTCATGGTAGGATCATGTGTTCACGTTCACCTCAAGCCAACCTGCGGCGATGAAAACTTGGCGCTGAACGGCTTTTCTTTGCCTTTGTTAGTCTGGCGTCGTTCCAGACGAAACGGCATCCCGGGAATGCCGCACTTTCATGATACCGTAGACGGGAAAATACGAAATCACCGCAAGCGGCAATCCGAGTACAGCCGCTCCCAGCAGCATCGGACCGCCGGTGACGAGCATGGTCTTCCAGTTCATGATATGCTCGAGCATCTGCGCGCTGGGATGAATGTGCCCCTCCGGCAGACGATGAGGGTTCGATAGCAGCCAATGACCAATGTCATACTCCATCCGCAGCAGCATGGGGACAAATGGCAGGCTGAGATCGTGAATCGTGACTCCCACCACTGCAGCGATCCGATTGCCCCGAAACAGCGTGGCGACTCCGAGGGTCACCAGTGTCTTCAGGCCTACCAAAGGGAAAAAGCCAACGAAGAAGCCAGCAGCGAATCCCATCGCGACCGCGTGAGGCGTCGCGCGAAGCTCACCCAGTTTCTGAAGAGGGTGGAAAAGTTGCGATTTCAGTTTTTTCAGCATTTTACCGAGCGGGTGATTTCTGAGCAGTCGACAGAGTTAGTTAACGATTCCTATAGAACCGGTCCCAGCATGGCGATGGCGTTGTTTCGGAAACGAATACCGAGGGACCACGCGTCAACGGCCTCCAGAGTGACAGGGTGGCTATCGGCGAGGAATTTTTCCTGACGCTCTCGCAGGCTCGCGGTTAGTTCGCGGTCGTGGAGGAGGATGTTGTTCTCGTAGTTCAGTTCGAAGCTGCGCCGGTCCATGTTGGCGGAACCGATCAAAGTTACGTCACCGTCGAAGGTCAGAGTCTTCGCGTGCAGCAGTCCTCCGTCGTATTCGAAAATCCGCACCCCGGCACCGAGCAGGTCGCGGTAATAGCTGCGGCTGGCCGCGCCGACGATGAAGGAGTCGTTCCGCGCCGGAAAGATGATCGTGGTCTCGACTCCCCGCCGGGCGCTGGCACAGATGGCGGCCTGCATCGATTCGTCGGGAACGTAGTAGGGCGTAGTGATAAACAGGGATTCGCGCGCTGCGTAAATGAGATTCTCGAAGACTTCGGGCATCGCCGAGTAGCGGATCGTGGGACCGGTTCCGATGACTTGGGCGGGAAATCCGGATTTGACCGGTGGCATGCGCTCCAGCAACAAGTCGCTCAGATCTTCGCCGCCGTTCGTGACCCAGTCGCTGGCGAAGAGTCGCTGGTTCTGCCGGACGACCGGACCCTCGAACCGCATCATTACATCCACCCAGGGGGCATACTTTGCTTTTACCCGGAACTCGGGGTCGGCGCAGTTCTGGCTGCCGCAGTAAGTGATCCGATTGTCGATCACGGCGATCTTGCGGTGGTTGCGAAGATCGATGCGGCCCGTGAGGGCGCGGACGAGCGGATTGCCGACAGGTAGCACGACGATGTTTTCCACACCGGAATCTTTCAGGTCGCGCCAGTGGTCGGAGCCGATGAATAGTCGCGAGCCCAGCCCATCGGCCATGGCCCGGCAGGTCACGCCCCGGGCGGCAGCGCGTTTGAGTGCCTCGGCGACTTTCAGCCCGTTGTTGTCGGCAAGCCAGATGTAGAAGAGGACATGAACGGTCTGTTCGGCCGCGTCGATGTCGGCGACCAGGGCCTCGATAGCCGTGTTGGAATCCTCCATCAGAGCGGCGTGGTTTCCGCCGACGGGGTCGAACCCGTTCACCGATTTTCCGACCTGGAAAAGATGCTCGTAGAGAGGCGGGATCTCGGCTCTCAACTGCGGCGCGCCCCATCCTGGCGTCTTGGTGACATCAGGGATTTCGGCATCGGCATTGCGAGTGCGCTCCACCCTGGCGCGTCCGATATTCGTCTCGCCCAGCAACAGATACGCTAGGATGCCTATAACCGGGACAGCCAGGATGACGACGACCCAAGCGATGCGCGAAGCGGGCTGCCGGTTCGGACGCAGGATGGCGCGGGCAACAACCGCGAGGTGAAGGAAAAAAACGAGCGCAGTCCAGGCGAGGGTGAGGAAATGAATGTCTATCATCCTGTTTCTCCACGGTGTGGATTCTGTGCGGGGCGCTTGGTGAGTTTCGGATAGAGCCACTCGAACAGGAAGGCAGCCGCCAGCATTCCTCCGAAAATGGCCAGCGCCTTGGGATCCTCGTTCGCGGTGTGGCCAAGCAGAGCGACAAGCGCGCCGAGACAGGCGGTGACTCCGCTTCCTGCGAGGATGCGGCTGGCCCCGATGTCGGTAGCTATCTTGAACGCGGCGGCGCAAACCATGGCGAAGATGAGGAGAAACCCTGCGCTGCCGAGGATGGCGATCGCGTTGAGATCCACGGTATTAGCCAATATCAGTGACAGAGCCACGGTGACGAGCACTCCGTCAAAGGGGTTCTTGCGGCGGACGTGATCGAGTTTTTCAGGAAGCTCTCCGTCCTTCGCGAGACTGTAGCCAAGCCGTGCGTTGCCGTAGATCGTGGCGTTGATTGCCGAGAAGGTGGCCATCAGCGCCGAGACCGCGACCAGCACGAATCCGGCGTGTCCGAGCGAAGGTCTGGCAGCAGCTGCGAGGGCGTAGTCTTTTTCCCTCGCGATCACATCTGCGGGCACCGCACCGACGGTGACCACCGCGACGAGCACGTAGAGCGCGATGACGAAGAGAACGCACCCGTAGAAAGCGCGGGGCAGGTTCTTCTTCGGATCACGCACATCACCGGCAGCGTTGGCAATCAGCTCGAATCCTTCGTAGGCAACGAAGATCACCATGCCGCCGACCACGAGAGCGCCCGCGCCTTTCCACTCGGAAGGCTGGAGCCGAGCGCCGTCGAGATGGAACATCCCCCCGCCGACAACGATACCGAGTAGGACGAGCTTGCCGATGACGATATAGCTTTCCGATTTGCTGACGAGCGAGGCGTTTACCAGGTTGATCGCCATGGGCAGCAGGATCGCGACGCTGATGAGTACATGGCGGAGCCAGTCGGATTTCTCATGGAAAAAAGTCGCACCGTAGGAGGCAAATGCGGAAGCGTAGAGAGCGATGGTGACAAGGTAGCTTAGCCAAAGGGTGAGGTTGAGTCCGCCCGTGAACAAATTCGCGCCGAAGGCCTGGTCAAGATAAACCGCCGTCCCGCCCGATTCGGGATAGCGGCACGAGAGTTTCACATACGCATAGCAGGTCAGCAGCGCGACTGCTCCTGCGATCACGAAAGCGACCGGAGTGCCGCCGCCCGCCAGCGAGACCGCTGTCCCCAGCACGGCAAAAATGCCGCCACCGACCATCCCTCCGACACCGATGAGCGCGGCCGAGGCGGGGCCAATCTTCGCCGCAGGCTCCGCGGGACTATTGTCAGAGTTCATGTGCTGGGTTGGTTACGGCGAGCGTCGAGATCAGAGGTTGTACACCGACGGACATCACCACGAGAACCATACCCATAAAACTGAAAGTGACTATCCAAGCAGTAATCATAGGGACGAAGTAAATTGGCTATATTTTCAATCTTTTCCATGAGTACCAGTCTCGCGATTTTTTAGAATGTACTTAAATGTCGTCATTCATCGAGCCAATTCCAGGCATCGTCGATACTTGGAGCATCGAAGTTCCGAACTTTCGCCATTGTAAACGGTTTGCAGACTCTGGCCATCCACTCTTGCTAACTTTTCTCCCCTACTAATGCGATTCATTCCAATTCTGCACAATGGGTTGCCGCAAGTTCCGTATCGTCGAGGAGAGCGTGGGCATCTCAGCTGTGGAAGTCGTGAAACCAAGCCAGCAAACGGTTCCTGCCGACGGCAGTGGCCTCGTCAACTTTTGGAACAACGATCCGGTAGTCGCTGTCGTGTAGTTTCCCACTCAGTTTGAAACCAGTGGCCTGCTTGGAGTTCGATGCGAATTCTTCTATCATCGGGTTTCTGTCCGGACAGATTGAATAGACGGGCTCAAAGTTGCAAGAGGGCATTGGGCGGTGCTCCCGGTATCGTCGGTTTGGCAAGCACAGAGAAGCGAAGAGTATTGAGCCTGAGTGTTGTCAAACCAGTCAAGCGTCCGGATCAAACTCGGGCGAATAATCTTTCACTTCGCCCATTCTAAAGTTAAAAATGCTTTCACCGCGGATTCCTGTTCTCAGCATTGGTAGCTGACGATGTTCGTGGAATTCAATCGTGGGGACGGTAACGAAAGCCATGTCTAGCAGTGAGTCAGAACGTTCCTCTAACTGGTTTAGCACAACTCATTGGAGTGTGGTGCTAGAGGCTGGTCAAACAGCTTCTCCAGAAGCAGACGGTGCGCTCTCATATTTATGTCAGGCGTATTGGTATCCGCTCTACTCGTTCGTGAGACGGAAGGGCTACACGATCCCAGAAGCGGAGGATCTTACGCAAGGATTCTTCGCCAAGTTTCTCGAAAAACGATTCCTCAGAAGTGTTGCCCGCGAGAAGGGGAAATTTCGAAGTTTCCTTCTGGCCGCACTCAGTCACTACATGGCAAACGAGTGGGACAAGTCGCAGACGCTCAAGCGTGGCGGCGGATCGATACACTTGCCGCTTGATACCGTTCATGCCGAAGATCGCTATGCACACGATCTGGCCCACCGTCCGTCCCTTGATCCTGGTGAAGCTTTCGACTTAAGCTGGGCTGAAACTCTACTGTCTCTCGTCATGGAACGCCTTCGAGGAGAATTTGAGCGTGGCGGCAAACAAGACCGCTTTGGTGAACTGAAGCCGTTTCTGCTTGGCGATCCTGCTGAGGGCGAATATGCCGATGTCGCGCATCGGCTAAACATGAGTCAGCAGGGGGTTAAGTCCGCTGTATACAGGCTGCGGCAACGCTTCCGTGACCTGGTTCGCAGGGAGATTGGCAATACCGTCGCGACCAGCTCTGAGATCGATGATGAGTTGCGCTATTTTATCAGGTTGATGACGGCATGACGATCATCATCATGATATTTATATGAAAATAGTTCAGAACTTCCTGGATGCTTCGCTTCTGACTTCAATGAGCCAATGCCTTTTGAAGAACGTCCCATAAGCCATTTAAAGCACTCCTGCCCAAAGTGCGGAGAGCCTCTCTCGCCGGGCGCTGCGGAGGGGCTGTGCGCCAGGTGCCTCTACTCCATGTTGGGGCGGGAGCCGGATTCACCCGAAAGAGACGGCGATTTTGGCGACTATGAAGTGCTTGAGGAAATCGGCGAAGGCGGGATGGGGGTGGTCTACCGCGCTTATCAGGGAAGCCTCGACCGTCAAGTGGCGATCAAGGTGATCAAACTGGGAATGGACACGCGCAAAACGATGGCCCGCTTCGACACGGAACGAAGGGCCTTGACGCTGATGGATCATCCCGCCATCGCACGGGTGCTTGATGCAGGCGCGAGCAAAGCTGGGCGTCCCTTCTTCGTCATGGAGTTGGTCGACGGCCTAAAGATCACGGACTACTGCAATCAGCACGGCTATTCCGTCCATCAGCGGCTCGACTTGTTTCTTGCTGTTTGTGCTGCCGTCCACCATGCCCACCAAAAGGGAATCATTCATCGCGATCTCAAGCCCACGAATATTCTAGTCACTTCGCTAGATGGCGAACCGGTTCCCAAGGTCATTGATTTTGGCATTGCCAAGGCGGTTGGTCGGGCGGATCAACGGGAAACGGCGTTTACCGAGTTTGGACAATTCATTGGGACTCCCGCTTATCTTAGTCCCGAACAGGCGGAGTTGAGTGGGGCTGATATCGATACCCGAAGTGATATTTATAGCCTAGGAGTCGTCCTTTATGAACTGCTCACGGGTTGCCTCCCGTTCGATGAAACGGAGTTGGCTTCGGCGGGGATTGATGATCTCAGGCGT
Source organism: Verrucomicrobiia bacterium (assembly GCA_020439995.1). Taxonomy (GTDB): domain Bacteria; phylum Verrucomicrobiota; class Verrucomicrobiia; order Verrucomicrobiales; family DEV007; genus JAGROY01. Next base: position 6,574 of record JAGROY010000109.1, on the reverse strand, counting down.
GCGATTCGCGAACGCATACCTCCCCTGCCATCGGTGCGGCTGGCGGGGAAGATTTCCAACAAATTGGAGGCCAATGGTCTCCAACATGGGCCGGAGCAAATTCAAGGCGACTTGGACTGCGTGGTCGCCAAGTGCCTGGAAAAAGATCGCTCTCGCCGCTACGAATCTGCCAATAGCCTTGCCGACGACATCAGGCGGCATCTTCGCCACGCCCCGATTGAAGCGAGACCGCCGTCGGCGCTTTATCACTTCCGAAAATCGCTCCGCCGAAACTGGATTGCCTACACCTCCGCCGCAAGCGTGGTGATCGCGTTGTTGTTAGGTGCTGGCATTTCGTTCTGGCAGTATCTTGAAAAAAGCCATGCGGAAAGAGAGCAGATGCGATTGCGGATGAAGGCTGAAGCGAATGCCTACGCCTCTCACATGAATGTCGCCAAGCTAGCGTTCGACCAGAATGACTTCGGTCGCGTGCGGGCCTTGCTTAATCGCCACATCCCAAGGGGAGACCAGGAAACTGATTTGCGTGACTGGGAGTGGCGTTGGTTGTGGGGGCAAACTCGCAGTGATGCCATGATGCAGCTCTGTCAAAGATCGAGCGAGATTGTGTCACTCACAGCTTCCCACGATGGAAAATGGCTTGCTGTTGGCGAAGCTGAACGCGGTGGACTGGAGATTTGGGATCTTGATAATCACTCGTCACCTCAATTGTCAGCGCGACTCTCCGAAGACGAAGTGCGAATCCAGGCCGCTTTTTCTCCCAGCGCGCCCTTGCTGGCTTATTCGACATTCAAGAGCTCGGAATTCGGCATTAAACAAACCTCTAACCTGCGCCTGTGGGATCTCACCACAGGAACCGAAACGTTCTCGGTGGAGCTTGAGTATGAGGGTGTGAGCGTTGTATTCTCTGAAGATGGTCAACGGCTGGTCGTTTCTACTTCGCACGGTCTCGGCGGATTAATCGTGCTCTACCAAGTGGTGGAGGGAGCGAAGCTCGAGCGTCTTGAGCAGTATCCTTCAGGGCAATATGGCCAGGATATTGACCCCACTGGCTTCGCCGCCAATGCGGATCTCACCGCAGTGGCTTACGGCGAGACGGGCGTTGGTGCAAAGCTGCATTTGATAGACCTTACGACCGGTGAAGAGCGTTGGAGTAACTTGAAAGCAGCCGAGGCTTACGTAAGTGCCTTAGCCTTTTCGCCAGATGGAACGACTTTGGCCGGGGCGTTTGGGCCTACAAGTACCTCCATTCACCTATGGGATGTCAAAACGTCCAAAATCATCGGAGAACTTAAAGGACACACCGGTCACATCATTGCTCTCAAATTCACTCCTGACGGGAAGCAGTTAGTATCAAGCAGTGCCGATCGAAGTATTCGCTTGTGGGATAGGAACACTGACAAACAGATCAGCCAGAAAGTGGGGCACGGTGCTGCTGTGTGGCGGCTTGAAATCATGCCCGATGGTCAGACGCTTTACAGTGGATCCAAAGACGGAACGGTTGCGCGGTGGGATCTATCGGTCGACCGAGCACGGGAAAAACACAAAGTCCTTCCTCGCATTACAGCGTGGCGTTTTGGTCTCAATGATCATTCGCTTTACACTGTGGAGGAAGCAACCGGCCGGGTGGCTCGGCGTTATGGCGAATGGTTTGAAGAGATGGAGATCATTCTCGAACCTGACCCCTCGTTGTTCGTGAATATTGGCGCCCGAGACACGATTATATCGGCCAACGCTGCCTACGTGGCCTGCTCAGGACGGGATGGAGCGGTTCATGTGTGGAGCAAGGCGTTGGGCGAGTGGATAAGTCACTTTCCGGGCCCTGAAGGTCAGTCGATGATGCCCTATGGATTTATCGATGATGAGCCTCTTCTGATTACCTATTATGAATTGGACTATCAGATGGCCTATATCTGGGATGTAAGCACCGGAGAACTACTCCGGCAATGGCAACCGTTTTACCCTCCAGGCGGCCGTGTGGTCGGATCACCCAGAGGATCGGCAGTCGAGTTCGCCTTTAATCGAGATATTCGCTTTATTCGTTTGAGCGATGGCGAGATGACTATGCGGAACCTGGACTTCTTAAGAGCTGTGGATGCCTCCTTTTCTCCAGACAAACAGCTACTCGCGATTAACAGTCGCTTGGGTTATACCCGAATCTGGGATACCACCGCCTGGCGGGAATCGCGCACTCTCGGCGATATTGGCCCTGCTCTTAGCGGCTTATGTTTTTCGCCTGATGGAAAACGATTGGGCGTTGTTAGTGCCGCCGACCGGGAGAATGCCCTGACGCTATGGGCCATTGACAGTGGGCTTGAAGTTTTAACACTGGATTGCGAGGGTGCCAACTTCCTGGAAGCGAAGTTTTCGCCGGATGGCCATACTCTCAGCCTCAGGGACAGCGAACGAAACCTCACGCTCTGGCAAGCGCCCAGTTGGGAAGCCATCGAAGCCATTCAAATGAAGGTGTCCGGGCGAATGCCCACCAAATAAGCAACGATTCGCCTGCCCCTTTTGGAAAAGAAGACGTTTTTTAAAGAAAAAGCAGAACCCTGGTTCCCCGATGCTTCTGAAAAAGGTGAGGAGGAGATTTGTTGAACTCCCAAACTTTTACCGAAACGCATCATGAAAAAACTGAAAATCGCTTTGTTATTAGCCCTATGCCATGGGAGCCAGGCAATTGGAGCGGATATCCATGTCCCCGAAGACTATCCGACCCTTCAGGACGCCGTCGATGCGGCCTTGTCCGGAGATACAATCCGTATCGCTGGTGGAGTCCATTCCGGACAGACGGTGATTTCTAGCAAAGATCTAAAACTCATCGGCAAGCCCGGAGCGATCTTGCGTGCCACTGCGAATATGTTGCCACTCCCTCAGAGCGACGGTCGTCATGTTCCCGTACTCGGAATCGTAAGTTCTACCGTGACGATCAAAGGCCTGACGTTCGAGGGAGAGCACTTTGCAGATCAGTATCCTGATCCAGAATTTGGGCACTTCATTGGGGGCTATTATTTAGATTCGGGCGGAACTGTGGAAAACTGCCGATTTGTGGGATTTCGCGAGGGCCGTCCGGGTTCGGAAGGGGCGATTGCGTTGAGAATGTACAATGATTTTGGAGGTGCACCCCAGAGGGAAGCTCGAGTGGTGGGAAATACCTTTGTTGACAATTACGATGGCGTCGAAATCGCAGGAGCGAGTGGCAATCGAAGCTTCCATATGACGATCGACAATAACGTGATCAGTGGCATCGGCCCGAGCCCGCACGAATACCGTGGAGCGGGCATTATCATTGGAGTTGGGACGGAAGGCACTGTCTCTCGCAACATAATCAGCGGGTATTCCTGCACAGACCCTGATTTGCCATTCCCGTTCGCCTGGGGCGTTCTCGCCTTCGATTCGTCATTCCCCGATTCACGCAATGCTCTGGAGCCGGTTCATTTCGATGGGAATACGTTTCGCGACAACCAATTTCACCTCACTATTCTTGAGGGCGATGAGCATACGATCGCCAATAACACGTTTGACGGCTCGGCACCAGAAGCCAGACCAGCGGCGATTTGGGTGTCCGGACGCAATGTGACAATCTCGAACAACCGGTTTCGCGATCAACAGAGCGGCATTCATCTCCTTGGCGACGATCCTGACTATGGAGACCTTCTCGGCAGGGCGATCGACGCCAAGATCAATGACAATTGGTTTACTGAGGGATTCACAAAAGTCACTATCCAACCCGGCGCATCTGGCACTGAAACGGGATCCATCAGTCCCTTTCCTGAGCCTGAACTGACCGTTCAAAAAGCCGTCTTAATGTCATGGTTCGATTCTTTCGATGACTATTTGTTGGAAAGTTCAATCAATCTCGAAGGCCCTTGGTTGCCTTCGGAAGCCCGCTCGTTTCGGGACGAAAACCGGAACCATTTCGTCTTTCCCACGGAAAGTGCTCACCGATTCTTCAGGCTCCAAAAACGTTAGAGCCCATTTCTATCTATTTACCACTTAAGAGAATTGTGAAAAAGCAAACAAACCTATTCATGCCATTCCGCAAGACACTGTCAGTATTACTCATTCTTGTGACTGCCGTTCTTGTTTGTGCGGACGCTCGGGGCGATCAGTTCGGATCAGGTGACAACATTTTCGAGGTCGATTTCGTCACTATTGGTGCACCTGGAAATCCGCCCTTTTCGGAAGGAAGACCTTACGGAGTCGTCGATTACGTCTATCGCCTGGCAAAGTATGAAGTCAGCTTGGATTTAATCACAAAGGCGAATGCAGAGGGGCAATTGGGACTTCCTCAATCACTCGATGAGGCTATCGAAGCCGCTCCCAGGCCGGCGATGGCTGCCACTGGTCTGAGCTGGAATCATGCGGCTCGCTTCATCAATTGGCTCAATGAGGAGAAAGGGTTTCCTCACGCTTACAAGTTCGCTATCCAACCTGGCGAGGAGGGCTATGATCCCAATGCCAATATCATCCCCTGGAACGATGGAGATACGGGCTATGATCCTGACAATCCGTTTCGAAATCGCCACTGTCGGTATCACCTTCCCAGTTTCGCCGAACGATTTAAAGCGGCGTACTTCAAGCCACTAGGCGACGACAGTGATGGGGTTTACACCACGTATGCCAATGGAACGAACGTGGAACCAGTTCCAGTCGCAGGCGGAACAGAGCCAGTTACTGCGGTGTGGCACCAACCATTGGCACAAGGGCCTGCTGACGTGAACAACGCGGGTGGCCTCAGCTCGTGGGGTGTGATGGCCTTGGAAGGCAACGTGTCGGAATGGGAGGAAACGACTTTGGATCTCAAGAACAAGGACGGCGCGGCAGCACGAGCGATCAGTGGAGGAAAGTGGTTTGGCATCATTCATCCGGAGGTCGGACTTTCAGCGATAGGGTCACGATCGTGGACGAGCGAGATTCCTCCTGGCACAACCATAACTACTGTCGGGTTTCGCGTAGCGAGCAGAGTCGTCAATAGACCAACACCAACAACGTTTCGAATGGAGTCCATTACCAGACGCAATGCCAATCTTCAGATGACCTGGAATGATCTGGGAAATGGCTGGGCCTACACCCCTCAGAAGCGAGATTTGAATGAGGAAAGCGAGTGGACAGCCGTAGCGTCCCGATATCGCTGGCCGAGTCCGGCGACTCAGTGGACAGAGGTCGGAGCCATCTCGCCCGGCGTCCCATCAAGCGGGATGCTCTACCGAATTTCGGCAGAAAAACCCGCTGCGCCAAATCGCGGCAAACTCATTCGTTCGGAAAGGATGCATTCGCTAACCATGGCTGCCTCGCGGAGCCGACTTGCTGGGCATTCTTATCCCACTGACGAAGTGCGGTGGGGTGTCGATATTTTTAAGATCGTTTACGAAACGGTCGATCCATTCGGCTTTTCGATCACCGCTTCGGGAGCCTTACTGGTTCCAAGTTCCACCGATGAGATGTTGCCTCTCATGAGTTGGCAGCATGGCACCGAGATCTACAAGGGATCACCGCCGTCAGCTCGCGATTCCGTTCCCTCCGAAGCCAATTCTTACTATCACGAGCTCGGGATATTCTTTGCCTCCTCTGGCTACGTGACGGCGATGCCCGACTACATCGGGCTTGGTGATTCTCCGGGGCTTCATCCTTATCTGCACGCCGCCACCGAAGCCTCTGCCGTCGTCGATTTGCTTCGCGCCGTCCGCACCTTTTGCGGCGACAACGGCATTCGTCTCAACGATCAACTTTTCCTTGCCGGTTATTCCCAAGGCGGCCACGCAACCGTAGCCGCACATCGGGAAATAGAACAACATCACCACGAAGAGTTCACGGTTACTTCCTCGGCACCCATGGCAGGCCCTTACGACATGTCCGCAAGCTTACGCTACCTGCTGTCAACGCCCGACTATCCCACACCGTTGTTCTTTGCTTACGTTCTCGCCGCCTGGATGCCGATTTACGAACTCGGGGAGACTCTTGAGGAATTCTTCGCCCCCACCTTCGATCAAAGATTGGTGCCGAAGCTCGACGGAAACGCCACCTTCGACGATGTCCATGCCGCAATGGCAGTCGATGTTGCGACTGCCCTCGATCCCAGCTTCCTGCAAAACATTCGGTCGCATTCTGAGCACGCGTTTTGGCAGGCAGCAGGTTTCAACAGTCCGCTCGATTGGGCACCCGTCGCCCCAATGCGGTTGTTTCACTGTTCCGGTGACGAAGCCGTGCCCTTCGCCAACGCCGAAGCTGCAAAAGGTGCCTACGAATCCAATGGCGCGTGCTGTGTTGAGATCATCGACCCAAGTCCCGCCGGTAGTAATTGGACACACTCTGATTGTTACCGTCCAAGCATCATTGCAGCAAAGGCTTGGTTCGATCAGATGCGGCAATGATTCTAATTCCTGTAGGATGAACGGTGTTAAGCGAGTGATCGGAAGATCGATCTTTATGCTGAGTTGAGTTTGTAGAATTTCGCCCCGGAGTGCGTTGCCATGAACTGAATGTGAGAGAAAGTCGACCATTTCAGCAATTCGGGCGTGATGCCTTCGGGAAAATGGCGAATTAGTTGGTGTCATGTCCCGATCTTTCGATACCA
>JAGROY010000108.1:5278-12201 GCA_020439995.1 Verrucomicrobiia bacterium | reverse complement strand
CGAGCATGAGAACCAAACCGCCTAGGCTTCGTCCCCACAGCAGAGGATTGGATTCCGTGCGGCCAATACCGAAAACGCCACATACAAGCCTCACCCCCATGACCGCGAAAAATGCCAGGAGGAGTGGCTGAACGGATGTCTTTGTCAAAAAGGCCAGACCGGCAAACAAGCCGGCACCGATGTAGGGCATGATCCGATTACCTAACAATGCCATCAAACAGCAAATCCATGTCCCGGCAAAGAACGCATAGTACATGGGCTCGGGCTGGAAATAAACAGCGCGGGGCAACAGTGCTCCAAGCCCACTGAGCAGCATCAAATTGATCACCGGCAATGTGGCTCCCGGGAATGCCCAGGCGGCTCCCAGGGTCAACACGCACAGAAACCCGAATGAGAACCGCACATTGAACCATTTCCCGCGCTCAAACAGCGCCTTGTCCTGATCCGTAACCGTTCCGGGCTGGGACGGTATCTGCTCTGAGTCGGCGAGATTTCCCGCAACGCGGGACCACATAGGAGCCACTACCCCGTCTGTATCATGCGGCCACCAGTAAGCGAATCCCTTGAGCTGCCCTCCAGAAATGTCGAGCCCTTCGTACTGCTTGCTTAGCACCGCACGCTTGATGTTGTGCGCTTGATCGGAAGCTGAAACATCCTGATTTGTCGTTTTGATTAGAACTGCAGCGATAAAAAAGTAGAACCAGCCAAACAGCGCCAGGCTCGCAACTACGGCCAGGAGATGGAACACACCTGGACGCCGAGGCTCCACCGACACCCAAACATCATCCAGTGGAGATTTACGTTTCGACATAAAAACACTTGATCACTCTGCTACCTCCGCACGCCTCACTTCCGGAGAAACGTCTTTCTCACGGGGCTTGAACTTGATCTCAACTCGACGATTCAGTGCCTGTTCCGCGATCGTACCCTGCGGATTCGCGATTGGTCGTGACTCGCCATATCCGACCGTTTGAATCTGATCTCCTTCAATTTTCAGCGACTCGCGCAACCACGTCTTAACAGCACTCGCCCGCCTTTCACTGAGATCCTGATTATAGGACTCCGGTCCCGTTGTGTCGGTATGCCCCTCGATCACGAACGTTGCTGTGGCGTTCCGCTGAATGAGAATCCCCAGCTTCATCAGGCTCAGACGTGCGCTTTCCTGCAGCTCCGTTTGATCATAGGCGAAGAGCAGATCTGTCGGCATCAATATCGGTTTACTGGTATCGAGGATCGGCCCTTTGTAGTTTAGCAAATCATCTAGGTTCGCGTATCCATCAACCGTTTCTTCAGCATTACCCGACGCCGACGCTGCCTCCAGCTCTTTCATCAGCGCCTCGTCCTGCCCTGCGATCTCCTTTTCGTTGCCAAGTTCGATCACTGATTGTTCAGGCGACATTGCGGGCATCCGTTCCAAAGCAGAACTGGCGACAGCAGCGAGTTCGTTGGCTAGATCTCCCGCCAGCGGGCTAGGCATTTCCATATCGGGAGCCAACCCAGCGGACAAATCCGGACCACCCGCCACCGTGGGCGTGGCGCTAAGCATCAGGTTTGATGGCAGATCGACGGCTGGGGTGAGGGCCAGTTCCTTGTCTGCTACCGCCTCGGCAATTTCAAGTATATCCGCCTCGGTCGTGACATTGTCTTCGAACTCAGGTTGCGCCCCAGACTGATCGTAATCTGGTGCCAGCAACGCCTTGTCGATAACGATGCTGTCCACTTTAAAAGGAAACTCGGTGGAGAACTCATCCACTTTTCCGATCCACGTGAAGGTGTATCCCTTCAAAAATGAGATGAGAAAAAAGTGGAGGATCACTGAGACACCGATGGCTAGAACAATCCATCCCCGCAAATCCCAAGTCTGCGAGGGCATCTCTTTGGGGCGCCTCTTGTTCACAATGCTGCTAAGTAACTGGCAGGAAAGTTAAATCACTTCGCCCGCTCTCTCACGGCTTCTACCTCGATCACGTCGTCCGAGTTTTTCCGCGAGACGGGAGCGCGCCCAAAAAGCCGGGTTACATCCAGACCGAAATAAGAAAACGAAGCGATAAGGATGGTGGTTGCCACCATTTCATCCATTGCTCCCACGATCGGAATGAAGTCCGGAAGCGCCGATGGAAGCATCAGGTAGATAAAAGCAACAAGCCCGGCGCCGCCTGCGATGAGATTTTGGATGATTTTCATAAGTTATTGTTGGTTTTAAGGTTGGAGGGACGTTCGGCGCTCCTCCCTGATATCGCGACTATAGAATACGGCGGGAATTGTAGCCGTCATCTGAAAAGCGCCGTAGGCGAGCCAGTTCGTCTCAGTCCAGCTGATTTCCCTCCCAGATTAACGATTTCCACCGCTTCTATCGCCGGATCTTTTCGCTCAACCTTACCAACTCAACAAACTCTCTGCGCAAACCGTAGGGATCGAATGCGAGCCCCCCTTCAGCCAGCTGGCGTACCATGGTTGTGCTCACGTCGCCCCGGTATGGGGACTCGCGCAGCATCATTCCATATCCGGCTACGGCCGCGGCAAACTGAAAGTCTGGCGAGAGCTCGGCGAGTTCTGTCACTTTTTCGTTCGCTACCTTCAGGATGGTTTGCTTTGGCAGCTTGGCACCCACGGGCGCATAGCGCAAATTGATCTCCATAAGAGGCACTCCCCCGTCCACGAGCGATGAAGCCAAGGCCCTGTCATTCTCCCGCTCGGCCCAGCTCTCATGATCGCCCATTTCGTTTAGCTCGACCGGAGCAGCCATCGGGATGATTTCATAAAGGGCAGTCAGTGCATACCCGTCCCGCACGTTTGAGGGAGTAGCGCGCCGGTCATAAGAGTCGACTGGCGAACGGTTTGCAAAGCCGATCAGCCGAAAACTGCGGACGATGCTTGATTCGAATTCGACATTGATGGAGACCCTGTCCGCCAGCACCTTCGCCGGCTTGGCCAAAACTTTGCCGAAGAAGCGCACAGCGTCACCTGCCCCATCGAGATAGTGGGTTTCAACATCCGCTTCTACCTCTAGCCTGGCCGTCAATGTTGAATCCAGCACTCCCCCGCGAACACCTGCAACAGTGAGGCCGATTTTACATTCTCTCCCCAGCTTCGCCAACTCCACCAGCGTCTCGCGTGAACCTGCGCCTGCTTCAACGTTTGAGTCCGTGATCAATACCACGCGATTCTCCCCACTGGCGATCAACGAATTTCGAGCTGCGCGGAATGCAACGCGAATCGGAGTACCTGCCATGTTTCGGGACTGATCGAGATTTGCAAAAGCGTAGGCCAGGGCTTCGTGGCGATCTCCGGCGAGTGGGCCAGCGACCAAATGGGCCGAGGTGCCCTCGTAGGTAAAGATGGTCACTCTATCTTTTGAACCCAGCGACTCAACCAATTGCCCGGCTGACTCAGAGAGCATTCCCAGCCTGGCGGGATTACGCATAGAATCGGAAGAATCGATAAGGAAGACGAAATTGCGCGGAGTCTTTGCAGTATCTCCATCCCGGCTGGACGCGTGAACGGCGACTCTCACCAACTCATGATTGGGCTCCCAGGGACAAATACCGCGTTCGACATCGACACCGAACATTCCATCGTCGGACGGTTTCAGATCGTAGTCAAAGTAGTTGATCATCTCCTCAATGTGGACGCTGTCCTGCGGAGGGATTTGCCCCTGCCGGAGGTAGCGGCGAACATTGCTGTACGAAACAGTGTCAATTTCCGTCGGGATTTCCGCCGTCCAGTATTCGCGAGTCCACTTGTAGGGAGATTCGCTGCTTCGCGCTTCAATCTTCTCAATGTTCTCGGCCCCATCAGGTGGTTCGGGCAGCGTTTCCGTAGTCCTGCTGTTCAGGTCTGAAGAGTTCCGGGGTGCGCGAGGCAAGACCGAAACCTCTTCCCAATAACCGTTGCTGGCCCCGTAGCGGACTTCCTCGTTTAAGTTGAGCAGGACATCCTCCCGCCTTGGAATCTCCTCGACTAAATCAGCAGACGACGTGCCGTTGTCCCCGGCTACACTGGGCTGAGGCAAAGAGTCGAGACTCGCAATCTCTGAGTTGCCAGTGGATAGCGAATCGGTCGATGGAAGCAACTCCGTGATCGAACTGCCTGCCTTAGGCTCGTTGAACCCCTCCACATCGGAATTAGCGAATACCGCAGGCTCGTGCCGATGGCTGGCAAGCACATCAGAATCTTTAAATCCCCCGGCTTTCCAATGTGACGCTACCCAGCTCACGGTCAACGCCACACAGGCTGCCACCAATCCTGACAATGCAATCATTCGCGGAGGAACGATTCTCCTTCCTGCTGTGGAAGTCTGCGCCAATGCTTCTGAATCGGCGTTCATTGCATTGAGAATGCCCGAAGCCAGTGCATCTTCCGCTTCCTTCTCGAAGCTCTTCTTCTGCGCCAGCAGTTCGGCTCGTCCTATTGCTAGAATCTCTTTGCGCTGCTCACGCATCAGCTCCAGCTCAGGCTCAACTACCAATTCGAAAACAAGGCTCTCCTGTAGGCCGCGCAGATCGGAAACGGCGACCTGAAGGTCTGGATCAGCCATTACAGCCGCTTCTACCTGAGCAAATTCGCTGGGATCCAGCTCACCCAGGACAAAGGCTGTCAGGATTGGATCATCTGGGGAAATTTTCATCGTATTGATCGGTTTAACAAAAATTGCTTAGGGAACGTCGCTTCCCGATTCCGCTTACGGCATCAACTCGCTTGACTGATGGTGATCCATCATCACCCGAAGGCGCTTCAGGCCTGTATGAATCAAAAACCCCACGTTGCTAACGCTGAGGTTTGTCACTTCACTGATTTCTTTGTAGCTCATGTCATGCTGGAACTTCAGCCGGATGACTTCGCGCTGGTTTTCGGGCAGCCTCTCTAAAAACCGTAGCACCTCTCCTTTTGCTTCCTCCCTTTGCAACTCGCGCGATGGATCCTCGTCCGTACGGCGAGTGCTGGCGATCATTTCATCGGGAACCAACACCAGCCGGTTCTCCTTTCGCATCACGTCAAAACATCGATTTCGGCAAACCGTGAACAGCCAGGACTTTAACGCCCGATTCACCTGCTCAGGATCCTGCTGGTAGAGTTTTATGAATGTCTCCTGCACGACGTCCCGCGCTCTGTCGAGGTCATTTAAAATGCTACACGCATAGCGGACAAGCCGCGCCTCAAATTCTCTCATGGCACTTTGCACCAGTTGGTCCCTCGCATCCATGTCAGTTCGTTTTAACATTCTAGTGATCAAACGATCATCCATAACGATTTCTTAGTCACTTCGAAAAAAAGTTGCAAAAGCCCTTGGAAGCCATGAACAATTCACTATCAACATTTTAGAGATAATTCTTATCTCCTTCGGTTCAATGCGGTTCTCCCTGATTTGAGCATCCATGCGAATTCTAACCGAAAAACCCAGATCTTTGATCGGTATGGTGCACATCGGAGCCCTGCCTGGCACGCCCCATGCCGTGCATTCTGTGGCGGTGCTTGCAGCGAAAGCTCGTGAGGAAGCCCTTGTGCTTCAGGGAGCGGGATATGATGCCATAATGATCGAAAACATGCACGATCGACCCTACCTCCGGTCGCGGGTGGGCCCTGAGATCGTGGCTGCAATGGCCGTCGTGGCAGGAACGGTAGCCAGCTCGGTGGAAATTCCGTGCGGCATCCAGATTTTAGCGGCTGCAAATTGCGAGGCCCTCGCTGTCGCCCACGCCGCTGGATTGCGCTTTATCCGAGCCGAAGCGTTTACTTTTGCCCATGTTGCCGATGAAGGTACCATCAACGCGAGCGCTGGCGAACTGCTTCGATTCCGGAAGGCGATTGGTGCGGAGTCCGTCCTGATCATGGCAGATATCCAGAAAAAGCACGCCTCTCATGCACTGACCTCAGACATCTGCATCGCAGACCACGCGCGTGCAGTGGAATACTGCTGTGGCGATGCGGTTGTCGTCACTGGTGCCCATACAGGAGAAGCTGCGAAGTTCTCCGATCTTTCGAATGTGCGGGCCGCCACAGCATTGCCTGTAGTCGTCGGAAGTGGCACGACTCCCGATCTCGTTCAGTCCTACAGCCAGGCAGACGCGGTGATCGTGGGATCGTGGATTAAAGTAGATGGCAACTGGCGAAATGCCGTGTGTCCGGTCAGAGCTCGGCAGCTACGCGATGCGTTTCACTCCCTTTAATGGCTGATTCCCCTCCCCCTAATGTCCGTAATGCTCCCCATCGCTATGACTCTCAATATTCACACCTTTAGCAGAATACGAAGATCTTCCAATCACATACGAATCTTCCTGCTGCTCACCTTACTCGCGAGTTCGGCGCTCATTGCATCAGCGCAGGACGACCTCGATCCCCTTTCCGATCTGGAGCTGCAGCTCGATCCAACCGAGGCGCCGAAAAAGAACAGTGACGCTCGATTCACGGATGATCTGATCCAGGATGCGAAAAAATATGCGACCGGGAAGGGCTACCGATACGATCCAGTTCGAGCATTCGAACTTTACAAAAAAGCCGCCGAAACCGATCACCCCTTTGCTGTTTATCAATTAGCTCGGTGCCTGATTTTGGGAGAAGGCGTTAAAAAGGACATGGTGAAGGGCGACAAAATGCTCCGGGATCTGGCCAAAACCCTCGTTCATTCAAAAGGTTTTAAGCATCGCAAGGGAACCAATCCCGTGACTCTGCAAAACTTCAAACTTGTGTCCGATTTGAGACCTTCGGCAATCGACATTTCTGATTTTACAGCAAAAGACGGGACGAACGTTGTCTCTCCGAAAGTTCTCAACATTACAGAAAAAGATTTGAGGGTGATGCATTCAACTGGCATTTCGACTTTCAACTGGGAGGATCTTCCTGGATTTGTCCAAAGTGCTATCGGGTACGACGCAGTTAGCACTCTTTTCGAAACGGCAATTCTTGCGGAACTCAAGCACTAGCAA
>JAGROY010000108.1:0-5215 GCA_020439995.1 Verrucomicrobiia bacterium | reverse complement strand
AATTTATGAAGGGTTGCCGTTTTTTAAGAAATATGCATTAATTGAAGTTCTACTCAACACTTTCTGTCCGCCCTCCCCCGGCAGGCAACCACAGAATCACATGAAGCACCACAGAGCCGATACTCGCGGCCGACTCCTTGAGGCGGCCCGGGATATCTTCTATTCCAATGGCTACCAACGAGCCACGATCCAAATGATAGCCTCTCAGGCAGAGGCAAATATTGCCGCTGTCAACTACCACTTTGGCGACAAAGCCTCGCTTCTTGCGGTGGTTTTGGCCGAAGACTTGGCTCATTCGCACGCGTCAATGCCCCGGATCAGCCAGGCTCCCACCGAGCCGGCAGAGAAACTCAGGGAATTCGTAATGTGGTTCTTCACCCGTTTTGAACCGGATTCAAAAGTTGCGCCACTGTTGCGTGAAGTCAGCTATGGTGGCGATATTCTTGAAGCGATGCTGCACACAGTAGTCCGCCCTGAAGCTGAAGCACTCACTGGCATTCTTCAGGCGCTCGACCCTGAGGCAGACCTTGCTAAGGTTCAGCGCAATGTGATTTGTGCGCTGACAATGATGTCGCACACCGTTCGCTACATTCCTCTTGTCGGCAGTATGTTCTCTGACTGTAGGATTGCAGACAGCGATACATCCGCTTGGGCGGAGCACATCGCTGAACTCTGCATTCGCCGGATGGGCCCAGCAGTCTAGACGGCCCGACGAGCGTCTTTTTCAGGCTAAGACTTTCCCGCGCACGCGCGTTTGGGAGTAAGTATTCCTTTGCCTGAAGCCGTCAATGGCGATTATCGTGATTCCAACGCAGATTTTTGACCTCCATGAGCCCAAAACAACTTCATCGTTTGTACGCAGAAATGGCCAAGCTGGTGGGAGCCGGATTTTCCGCAGAGAAAGCGGCCGATGCCCTGCTGAACCAACACGAGTCCGGGCCGGTTGCGACTTTCGCTCAAGGCTTAAAAAATGGGCTGAATGGCGGAATGTCAGTCGCTGATGCAATCTCCAACAGCTCCCTTTCAGTCTCTGAGCTTGAGAAAAGCATTCTCAAGTCAGCGGAAAAGGGTGGGCGGCTAGAGGAGGGCTTTGACCATCTCTCAGATTACTTTTCCCTTCTCGATTCGACCCGGAAGCAGATCATTCGTAACGCTCTGTATCCGATCGCGATGATTCATGTTGCAGTTCCCCTTTCCGCGTTTGTGACATCGACGTTCACCGATGCCACTTTTGTCGCGACTTTGATTAAGTGGTTCGTAATCATTTACGGCATCGGAGCAGCCCTTGGATTCGCTACGTGGTTCATGATTAATAAGGGCAAGACCTCTATCGCAGTCGATCGCTTTCTAAACTCGATTCCCGTTGTTGGAAAAGCGCGTCGCTCACTGGCCCTGACACGCTGGTGTAAAGTTCTGCACATCCATCTCCTGGCCGGAGGAAAAACGGCTGAGGGGGTCGAACTCGCGGGGAACGCCTCTCAGGTGGCAGGGCTTCAGCGCAGCGCAATGCGAATGGTTCCCGAAATCCGCTCTGGAAATCCGCTTGGCCCGCTCCTGCTGGTCAACAGCGCGTTCCCCCGCGACTTCTCACGCGCAATCCTCACTGCGGAGCAAGCAGGCGAACTGGATACAGAAATGTCGCAGTGGGCAAGCTACATGCAATCGTCCGCCGTCGCCTCAATGGAAGGGCTAGGCGAGTGGCTTCCCCGGGTTTTCTATGTGATCATCCTGGTGTTCGTCGGCTATCTCGTTGTGAATGGCTATCAGCAATACCTGTCCAAAGCACTTGGAATCCTCGATTCAATCCCGTAAATCACGACAAGTTTCCATTTTCGACCGCTACTTTTCGTCTTAAATCTGGTTCAATCTTCGATGGCTTATCATAATCAGGAAGAATCCAATGATCCAGTGTGGCAGTTGCTGTCACGCTCTGGAGAACCACGGATTGAGGACAGCTTCAGCCGTTTGCTGGTCGAGGCGACTCGAACTACATATCAGGATTCGTCTCCAGCACCAAGTATCCGTCAGCTTTTTTCCGGTGCTCCGTTTGGATGGCAAGCTGCAGCGGCAGCGATCGTTCTCGTTTCGGCTAGCCTCGGCCTTACAGGCTTGTTGTCCGATCCAGATCCCGCTCGACTTTCCGTATCCGTCGAAGCTGATGTCAGCATCGCCATCGTTGATTGGAAAAATCACGACGAATCCTCTTCTGGTCTGGCACCTCTGGACGACATCCTCGCCACTGACGAACTCGATAAAATGTTGCAGATCGAAGAGGGCGACTCCCTTGAGAACGAGGATCTTCTTCTACTTCTGATTCCTGATTGGGAACTGCTCTAACTGAGGCACACATCCGAACGATGTCCGTTTTCAGTCAAAGTTGACGTTGGCTCGGAAATTGGTTTCGGATTTCTTGCATTCC
This sequence comes from Verrucomicrobiia bacterium, assembly GCA_020439995.1. GTDB lineage: Bacteria > Verrucomicrobiota > Verrucomicrobiia > Verrucomicrobiales > DEV007 > JAGROY01. The sequence continues at coordinate 2,796 of JAGROY010000108.1, read as the reverse complement.
AATAAATACCGCCTTTCTTGCTAAAGTGGTATTCCTCCTACGTATCGTTTTAGCACTGCTCATGGCATCTCCCGGATGCTTCTGCACGGTTGCGGCGAAGTTCGGACACCACCAACACATCGTGCCTTCTTGCGGCCACGCTCACGCGTGCAGCACCGATTCAGATCAATGCCCCGATCAACCTGCGCCCTGTGACCATAGTGAAATGGATGACCGGGTTCCGCCGACCGCACCGATCCAGTTGCCCACAGCCTTGGCGGTTGAACTCCCGATATTTATCCCTTCTTTTGCGGAGATCTCAGCCCTCCCGCAGAATTATTCCGCCTACCCTGCTCGAGAACCGGCCGCTCCGAAGGCTCGATCGCGCCTCTGCGATTTCTGCCGTTTCTTGATCTGATCCCAACGTTCCCTGGCGACACTCACTGTTTTTGAGCGTCGCCAGTATTTGCAATGCATTCACCCCCAGCACACGCCGGGATGCACTCAATATGTGAACGTTTTCTGTGATCAAACTATTCTATCTTTCCGCCATCTCTATTCTCTTCTGTACCAGTTTAAGCTATGCCCAGACTGGTGGCCCGCTGCGTCTTTCCGACCTCCCCGATGCAGTCAAAAACAACCCGGAATGGAGATCTGCACTACACCGAATCGAAGAAGCTCGGGGTCGCTTGGTGCAAGCCGGGCGCCTCGCCAATCCAACGATCGAGTTCGAAGGCACGCACAACTCAGCGTTTAGAGAAGGCTCGCTCGGCGTTGCCTTCTCGCAGGCGTTTCCCGTGACGGCGCGACTGTCGCTTGAGAAAGCTGTTTCAGAACGAGAAGTCCAGATGGCCGAGGCCGAACTTCGCGATGCCTACCGTAAACTTTTGCTGGAGGCTCAAACGGTAGCGCTCGAGTATCTAGCCATCACGCAACAGATCGCCTTGCAAGTTCAGCGGCGGGCCATCAGCGAGGAACTTGCCACATTTATCGCTACCGCCGCAGCTGCAGGAGAACTTCCTCAACTCGATGAAAAGCAGGCGCGCCTGGAAGCAGCAAGCGCCGGCCTCCAGATTCACCAACTTGAAGCCGTGGCCAATCGGAGCCTGGCCCAGCTTCGTCGCCTCCTCGGCCGCGAGCCCAATGTGGAACTGACCGTCGACGACCAGCTTGCAGAACCTGTTGTCGGTTTGAATTCTCCAACCGGTGCAGAAGCCGCAAATCGCCCCGACTATCAGGCCACAGTCCTTGCGGCAGATGCAGCCGAAACTGAAATAGCACTGGAACAGGCAAAGCGACGAGACGACGTGACCGTGGGAGTGTTTGTAGAAGGTGAACGCGCTGAAGATGCACCCGAGGGACTTGAGAATGACACCTTCGGCGGAATCCGAATCTCCATTCCCCTTCCGATCTGGAACAAGAACGAGGGAGCCATTCAGGAAAAGCGCTCCAAAGCCATGCGCTTGCGTGAGGAAGCATCTGCACTTTCCAGCTCCATCCGCAGTGCTGCTGCGATTGCCCGCGCGGACATGGAAACCAATCAAAAACTGTTCACTGAAATCAACGAACAGCTGCTGCCACTAGCACAACAACAAGTCACTGACCTCGAATCCGCGTACCGTTCTGGCCAAGGCAACCTGCAAGCCGTCCTGCGCGCCCGTGAGCAAAGGATTCAGATCGAATCGGCGCGTCTGGATGCGCTCCGCGATTTCCATCTGGCCAGGATCCGCCTCGCTGCTGCCGCTCCTTCCTCTACCATTTCAGTTCCCAGCATTCATTCACGCCCATGAAGCATTCACTTATCGTATCACTAGTTTTCCTGGCTGCCCCTTGTCACTTCGCCCGTGCCGGGGAAGAAGCAATGGATCCCGAACGCGCAGCCAGCACCATTATTCTGGATGAGAATGGTGTAAAAAACCTCGGTATTGAGACCGTAGAGGCAGAAGAAATTGAGTTCGAAACCACGGTGTTTGCCATCGGCCGAATCGAAGAAATACCAACTCGCCGCAGTGTCCTTTCGTCAAGGATCTCTGGACGGGCAATCAGGGTCCACGCATTCGAAGGGGATCAGGTTGAAGCCGGGCAGGTGCTCGTAGAAGTAGAGAGCAGGCAGCCGGGGAATCCTCCGCCTACCATTCCTCTCAAGGCAAGCCAAAGCGGGCTCATTGTCGCATCCCATGTACGGGTAGGCCAGCCAGTCGAGCCTGCAGAGGAATTACTCGATATTTCCGATCGGTCAGAGGTTTGGGCAATTGCAAAAATCCCCGAGAAAGAAGCTGCATCGGTAGCGATCGGGACACCAGCCCGGATTCATATTCCCGCCCTTGGCGGAGATCCAGTGGAAGCCACGCTGACGCGCTATGGGGTAGATGCGGACAGGCAGGCCGGAACAGTGGAAGGCATTTTTGAAATCTCGAATCCCGAGGGGAAACTGGTTCCAGGAATGCGCGCTGAGTTTTCCCTGATCATTGACTCGCGTCCTGACGTGATGGCTGTGCCGCGGCAGGCGATTCAGGGCGATCCTTCGTCCCGGGTCGTCTACGTGAAAGACTTCGATCTCCCAAATGCGTTCATCCGCACCCCCGTTCAGATCGGAGAACAAAATGACCAGTTTGTTGAAATCGTCCACGGCCTCTTTCCCGCTGACGAAGTGGTGGCACAAGGAGCCTACTCGCTGGGATTTGCGGGTGGCGGAGGCGGCATATCGCTAAAGGAAGCCCTCGATGCGGCACACGGACATGAGCACAATGAGGACGGCTCTGAACTGACTCCAGAGCAGAAAGCTGCCGAGGAAGGCGGGCATGATGATCACGATCA
>JAGROY010000470.1 GCA_020439995.1 Verrucomicrobiia bacterium | reverse complement strand
ATCTGCTTGATGCGACTGTTCGCCCAATCGCCATTCGCTCGCCGCTGGAAGCGCTCAGGATCTTCCCCGCCTTCGCCTGAATCGGACTTGCCCCCGATTTCATTCATTGCAATGGCCAGCGTCTCATGCGCCTCTGGACTGATGGCCCCAAGCGACATCGCGGCGGAAGTGAATCGCTTAAAGATCTCCTCCACCGGTTCCACTTCGCTGAGCGGTACCGGCCCTGATTCGAGAGGCACCAGTTCAAACAGATCGTGCAGGGCGACTGGCTGCACGGATTTCACCTGCCTGACATATTCCTCATACTTCCCGGGATCGTTCTCGCGGACGAATGTGTGGAAGTTCTTGATGACTTGAGCATGCACCGAGTGGCGCTCGCCATCCCGGCGCGCGCGGTTGTAACCAGGATCGCCCAATTCCAAGCGACCGCCATCGGGAACCGCTTCACCAAATGCTGCCTGATGGCGCTGCAGTACCTCAGCGGCGACTTCCGCAAATCCAATGCCGTCGATCTTTGAATGCGTCCCGGTGAAGCATTTGCGGATTACTCCCTGCCCGAGACCGACGGCTTCAAACATTTGAGCCCCCTGATAGCTGTTGAGCACGGATATGCCCATCTTTGACATGATTTTTAACAACCCGTTCTCAAGACCCTGCCGGTAATTCTTGAGGGCCGCAACGGCCGAAACCCCGATAAACTTCTGCTTCCGTTCAGGTAGTGTGGCATCGTTTTCAACGGTCTCAACGATCGTTTGAAATGCAAGATAGGGACAGACAGCCGTGGCTCCATATGCAAAGAGGCACGCCAGTTGATGCGAATCCCGACCTTCACTCGTGTCCATGATGAGACTGGCGCGCATGCGTAAGTTCACCTCGATCAGATGGTGGTGAACGGCTCCAATCACCATCAACGGCGGGATTGCCACACGTTCATGATCGACTGCCCTGTCCGACAGTACCAGAATCCCCGCCCCCTTTGACACCGCATCCTGCACTTCATTCTGGAGGAGGTCGATCGCATGTTCGAGCCCAGCTGCACCATCGGACGCTGGCCAGGTGGTATCGATCACTACGGTCGGAAAGGCATTCACCGATTTGATCTTCTCAAGCTCATGCTCAAAGAGAATCGGGCTATCAATATTGATCACGCGCGCGTGTTCGGGAGATTCCGCCAGGAGATTCTGCTCTGTCCCCAGGCCGGTCGCCAGGGACATGACGAGGCGCTCGCGAATCGGATCGATCGGAGGATTCGTGACCTGCGCGAAAAGCTGCTTAAAGTAGGTAGTGAGCGATCGAGGCTGAAGCGACAATACCGACAACGGAATATCATCCCCCATACTGTAGATGGCTTCCTTGCCGCTACGCGCCAGCGGGGTAAGAATCATTTCTACCTCTTCCTTGCTGCACCCCGCCGCAACCTGCTGTTGTGAAAGTGTTAGGATGTCGATATCACGGTCGGGTTCCGGTAGTTCTCCCGGCTCGAGGTCAATGCGATTGTCTGTCAACCACTTGCCATACGGTTGACGAGCGGCGAGATCTTCCTTGATCTCTGTGTCTAGACGCAATGAACCCGTTCCGATATTTACCGAAATCATGGAACCCGGCGCAAGTCGTCCCTTTTTGATCACGGTCGCGTCGTCAATAACCACGACCCCCACCTCCGAGCCGACCGTGACGATCCCATCGTTGGTAACCTTGAACCTCAATGGGCGAAGCCCGTTGCGATCGAGACAGGCGGCAACGGTGATGCCATCCGTAAAGCATAGAGCAGCCGGCCCGTCCCAGGGTTCAGCAAAACAGCGATGATACTGATAGAATGCCTGCGCTTCAGCTGTGGTGAATGGATCGATCCGCCAAGCCGACGGCACTAGCATCGCCATCGCGTGTTCGACAGAACGGCCACTGAGAACCAGCAGCTCCAGCGCACCGTCCAAGCTTGCGGAATCGGAATCGGCGGGATCTACGATGGGCTTTAACAGGTCGATCTTGTCGCCCCAGACTTCGTGGGCCAGATCGGCTTCGCGCGCCCGCATCCAGTTGCGGTTGCCCTTCACCGTATTGATCTCGCCGTTGTGAGCCAACATTCGGAACGGCTGGCACAACGACCAGGTAGGGAAAGTGTTCGTGCTGAATCGCTGGTGATACAGACAGATTGCCGTCTCGTAATCAGGATTGCGAAGGTCATCGTAAAAGTCTCCCAATGCAGTCGCCACACACAGCGCCTTGTAGCTGATCATGCGATGCGAGAACGACGCAATGTAGAGCCCGGCAGTCGCCTCATCCTCGCGAGCCTGATTGGTGATCTGTCGACGGCACAGATACAGAGTGCGCTCGTAGGCCCCGTCGTCCGTCATCCCATCCGGCCTGCCGACAAGCAATTGAGTGATGGCGGGCATGGTTTCCCGGGCCTTGTCCCCTAGCATGAACACATCGACCGGAACGTCACGCCACCCGACCACTCGAACGCCAGAGCTGCGGACGATCCCTTCCGCCAGCACTTTGGCCTTCGTCCGCGCCTCCGCTGACTGCGGGAGAAAAAACACGCCTACCCCCAGATCCGAATCAGCGCCCAATTCTCCACCAAGTTTTTCCACCTCAGGACGCAGTATTTTGACCGGAATCTGCGTCGAGATTCCCGCGCCATCGCCCGTCTTCCCGTCAGCTTCAACGGCTCCGCGGTGAGTCACATTCCCACAACTCTTCAGTCCATATTCGAGAATCCGATTCGATTTCGCCCCATCCCTGTGGGCGACAAATCCCACACCACAGGAATCTCGCTCTTCACTTAGATCATGGAGGCTACCCTCGTTCGGAATCGCCAGACGGTAATGTGGGTTCTGCCAGTGGGTCATTGATTTTTCCATTTCGAGCTACAATTGGTTGAGAAATTGGAGCCGTTTTCGAAAATCGACGGCTCCCACGCCAGTTTGGCATTCTTGGCCTGGAGAACATTTATCTCATTGGCATCCAACGTTCAAGAATCTCTCGACGTCCTCAAGCACGCATTCGAGGTGTCGTAACTTACAACTGCTGCGCTCAAGACCGGTGCCTCAAAGCCATATGGCAGCAGAATCATTCGGCGGGCACGTGTCAAAGTGACTTACACCAGGCCAGCCTCGGCAAGGCGAGCCTCCATATCGCTGGCCTGCAAGCCCTGGATCATTTCCTCCAAGCGCCCCTCGAGGAAACTGTCCAGATTGTAGAGGGTCAGTCCGATGCGATGATCCGTAACTCGGTTTTGAGGAAAATTGTAGGTACGAACCTTCTCTTCCCTGCCTCCACTGCCGATCAAATCCCGACGATGCTCGGAATACTTGGCAGCCTCTTCCTGCGTACGCTTTTCCAAGAGTTTTGCGCGCAAAATTTGCAGGGCTTTTTCCTTGTTTTTTCCCTGACTGCGACCGTCCTGACACCTAACCATGATGCCTGTAGGCAAATGGGTGACCTGGATACACGAGTCGGTGGTATTCACGTGCTGGCCGCCAGGCCCTCCCGAGCGCGTGGCCTGGATGTTGAGCTCCTCGGGCTTCAGTTCCACGTCTACCTCCTCGGCCTCGGGCATCACTGCCACAGTCGCTGTCGAAGTATGGATTCTTCCCTGTGTCTCAGTAGTAGGCACGCGCTGGACACGATGCACACCACTCTCGTATTTCAGGATGCGGAACACCTCGTCGCCACTTACCTTGAACACGACTTCCTTGAAGCCGCCCACATCCGAAGAGCTGCCTTCAAGAGGCTCGAGCTTCCAGGATCGTTCGTCACAGAGACGAGAATACATGCGATAAAGATCACCAGCGAAAAGCGATGCTTCATCACCGCCGGTGCCCGCACGGATTTCCACAATTGCATCACGATCCTCTGTCTCGTCCCGTGGCAACAATGCATACTGAATCTCGAGATTCAGGCGGGCAAGCTCGGCCTCCAGCACAGGAAGCTCTTCCCGCGCCATTTCGGCCATCTCCTCGTCTTCGGATTTGGCCAGCTCCCTGCTTTCCACCAGATCCTTCTCAGTTCGCTGCAAAACGTCCCATTGTTCCAGAAGTCGCCGAATCTGGGAATGCTCCCGGGTGGCTGTTCCGGCCGCCTTGGGATCGTCATAAAATCCGGGCGAAGCAATGAGTTCCTCCAGCTCCTGGAGGCGCGACCTCTTTTTCTCAATCAGCGGGGTGTAGTTCACAATGAGCGTAGGGAGTGGCTGGATGGATTGCTGGAAATATCAAGGGCGACAACCAGATGTCTGTCTTCGGTGGAACCGGTAGCGGTAAACATAGAGAACGGTACTGACACCGGTATCTCCCAGCGCCAGCACCGTTCAAAAGTTGAAGAAAACGGATCTAGGAAGAAACGGAAGCGAGTGATGGTTTCTTGCGACGTGCTGTGCTCGCGCCATAGCGCTGGGTGAACTTGTCGACGCGACCAGCGGTGTCTACGAAGCGCTGCTCACCAGTGAAAAACGGGTGGCAGGCGGCACAAATACCGATTTGGATGTCCTTCCCGGTCGAACGCGTTTGATAAGTGACTCCACACATGCACGAGATGGTGGTTTCTTTATAATCGGGGTGAATGTCTTGCTTCATAAAAATGGGAAATACCGAAGGTTACTGCACGAAATCGATGACCTGACTCGTTACCGCGCTTCCTCCCTCGCAATGTTCGCTTGCTGAGAGGAGCGGAGTCTACGGCAGTGATTTCGCGACTGCAAGGAAAACCATGTACTCTGTAGCAACACAAGTCAAATCAGCATAGAGCCCTCCAAACAAGCGCGTTACGCATTTCCAAGAAACTTGTGGCAGACTTCCTCAGGTGTCGCTACGATTCTGTCGTGTTTCAGATTATCTTCAACGAGATCAGCGCAGCCGAGATTTCCCAACTGGAAACTCCGCTACAGCTTGAGTTGCTCACGGAATTCAAGGTGCAACCGACTGACCTTGACCAAGTGGATGGTGACCGCTTTGGAAAAATCGAGCGGGACGGGAGGGTACTTCATCGCTATCGGGCCAACGACTACCGCATCTATTTTGAAATTGTGGATGGTGGGGTTCTCGTCCGCAGAGTCTTACATAAGAACACGCTGCAGGATTTTTTCTATCGCAGCAGCCTCCCCGTTAACGAAGATGAGGAAGTAGGCCAGTCGAAGGTGTTTTGGAAATTGATCGAAGAGGCCGACCGCGCGAAGCCTGCCAAAGCGTAGACATTTTTACCGCCGGAGTAGCTTCTTCTGCCCGTTAGCATAGCCCGAAACGACCAGGCTGCCGTCATTGACCTTGATCTCCACCGCACCCGTTTGCGCTTGATCGAAAAGCATGATCCCCTTCGCCTCGACTGCAGCCCGCCATTGATCTGGAATCGATTCCCCCTTTGGAAACGAGGCGTTGGTTGAAACGACAGCTCCTGGACTGACCGCAGAGAGGAATTCCGGCAGCCCCGAATAGTCGCTCCGGTGCCGCCCCTTCACCAGCACATCACTGTCGAGATATCGGCAGTGATCCAGCAGCCATTTCTCAGTGGCAAAACCAGCATCGCTCATCAACAGGATTCGCCACCCGAGATGGTCAATCTGCGCGACTATCGCCTGATCGTCAGCGATCGCAATCGTGGCACCTTCCGGTGGATAAAGAATCCTGACAATACAACCACTCCCCAACGCGAACTCCCTGCCTGCGGATGCGAGTTCGAACTCAGCTGTAGATTCATCGCCCGCAAAGGACTGAAACGTTGGTGACCGATAGGGCTGTTCAGAGATGATCGTCGTCTCAGGCCGCAGCAACGAATGAAGCCACGGGGCCCCGCCCACATGTCCCGCATCGGCGTGCGTCAAGAGCATGCCATCCAGCTCAACAATCCCGCGCCACTGAAGGTAGGGCTTCAATACTTCACGGGTATCGGTTCCGTGCCCGGCATCGACCATCCATTCGCTTCCCCCGTTAACACGCAAGTGGGAGCATCCCCCTCCCTGCTCCAGATGCAGAACCGTAACACTCATCGAACCGAGCCCGCCATCATCGACCAATCGACTGCCACCGCCGGGAAGACTGGCAAAAAAGGCTGCGAGACCAACTGTAATTTTTGCGATCAGCCAGTTTGCGTTGTTGCAGAGCACCGCCCCCCATTCACCTGCGATACTTCCAACAGCCAGACTAACAGAGGACGTGAACAGGATTGCGAACGCACACGGCACAAGAAAGCAATTGGCAAGGACAGCGATCGGAGCCGCAATTTGAAAATGGTGAAGCATGAGAAACACAGAACCGAGCCAGGCAGCCAGCGACACCGAGAAAATGTCCGCAGCCCTCCTTCCGGCGACGAGAACCACTCGCTGAGCTACCGTCATCAACGAGCGGGGCAGGAACGGATCAGGCTCAGCGAATTTCTGAAGTGGAGCACGAATGAATGGAGCGACGCCAACAATCGTTCCCAGAACCACGAACGAAAGCTGAAACCCCGGTTGCAGGATCTGTAGAGTATCGCCAAAAAGGATCACGAGTGCGGCTGCACCAAGACTGTTCGGCAAACTTGGAACCCGGTCACACAAGTAGCCGATCAAGATAATGACCGACATAATAGTTGCCCTACAGGCAGACGGACGAAGCCCGGTGACGAAGGCATAGAAGATCAACCCCGGAATAATCAAACCAATTGCCACAGAACGGCGCAGTCCAAACGCCTTGAGGAACATCCAGGCGAGGTAGCCGAAAAGCCCTACGTGGAGGCCGCTCACCGCGAAAATGTGCATCGTCCCACTGCCTATGAATGCATCTTCAATCTCATCTGGAGTCTCGCTGCGAGAGCCCAGAACCATTGCGGTGATCACAGAGGCAGTAGCGGGATCCTGCTCCAATCCCCTGGTCAACTGGTTCTGTATCCATCTGCGGCAGCGTAGCGCAGTCGCTACACAAAGATTCCCCTGATCGGGAGAGGATTGCAACACTCCGCCTTGGGCGGCAAAGAAATCCGCCGATATCCCCTGTTGAAAAAACCACTCTCGTAAATTGAACTGCCCAGGATTCATTGGCATCTGAGGAATGGAAAGATCTCCCGCGATGACCAAACGATCTCCATATGCAGGAACTCGCTCGGCATCCAACAATGAAACCAGAATTTTACCGGCGCATTTCGACTCCTCATAGTGGTCGCTTACCGATTCAAGCCGCAAAGAAAACCGAACGATTTTGCTCCCGAGAGGTCGTGGCTCATCGGCGACGGTTCCTGTCACCGTAACTGCAAATTCTTGTCCAGAGACCATCGCATCGTAGTGCGGGATCTGCTCGATCCGCTCAATCGAGATCACGTGCAGCAGGCCGTAGGAAAACCCGACACAGGCAGACAGGCTAACAAGTCCTCTATGCCTAACAAACACACAAGCGGAGCACACCACCGCTGTGATCCAGCCCCAGATCCCCATACCCACGCCCGCCAGTTGAGCAAGGCCGATCCCAGATGCTGCTGCGATGGCAAGCACAGCCAGCGGAGGGACAGCCAAAACCGCCATGCGGAAGCGGCTCCATCGAATATCCACCCACTGCCAAATCAACCGAAAAACTGGCACGGTGCTTCAGGATTTTGAAGGCGGTGGTGGCGACACCTTTCCATTCCCGGGTACCGGTGGCGACGAAGGCCCAGCACCCGGCACTGGAGAAGCTGAACTTTGGACATTGCCCGTGAGTTCACGTTTTTTGTGTGCAGCATTTGCAGAATACCGGGACTTGGGAAAGCTCTCGATGATTCGGTCAAGAGTAGCAATCACCGCTTCGGTCTCACCTTTCTTCTCGTGAATCGCGGCGATCCGGAACAAGAAGAAGGCTGCATCCTCCTCGTTCCATTCGAACGATTTCAGCCCGATCTCAAGGGTTTGCACCGCTCCGGCAGAATCCGACAGTTTCTCCTGTAGGAGTTCGGCACGTTCCACCCATGGAATTCGATCGCCTGGACTCGCAGCCGCCACGTGAACCAGTTCTTCAGCAGCAGTATCGTAGTCACCCTCTGCAATCAAAGTGCGGATACGAACCATCGGCGGCTCTTCAGGTTCCTCTCCAGAATCAACCATCACTGTGGTAATCAAATCCCCAATGGCGGGCAGCATCACCTTGAAAAAGTAGAAAGCCCCCAGAATCCCCGTCAACATGTAGAGGCCAAAGAGATTCATGAGATTCGCTGTCGGACGCCGC
>JAGROY010000469.1:7938-8338 GCA_020439995.1 Verrucomicrobiia bacterium | reverse complement strand
GTTCTGGGCGCTGCCGATCCAGAGTTCCGTGAAGTCATCCGGCAGCGGACTGGTGTTCACGGTCTCGTACTCAAGGGTCCCGTCAATGTAGACCCGCTTGTCTTCCCCGTCCTTGACGAACGCGAAGTGGTGCCATTCGCCGTCGAGAAAGTCAACGCCTGCGCTAAAAGTGCCGCGCTGAGTTCCGCCGTCACAGCAGCCCACTGTATCGAAGTAGATATTGCCAGCGGCATCCCATGGCACGTGGGCTTGCGCGCCGCGAGCGGTTCCGCTCGACGAAGGCGATACCGCCCAGAATGTGCTGGAGCTGACAGTATCTGCATTCAGCTGCCAGAACACGAACGTCATCTGATCAGTAGCGGCGGCCAGATTCAAGAATGAGGCGTCATCGACGTGGAGG
>JAGROY010000469.1:0-7816 GCA_020439995.1 Verrucomicrobiia bacterium | reverse complement strand
CGTCCGCAGAATCCTCGAAGTCCCAGGCAGCGAGCAGTCCGCCTTCGGGCTTGGAGTTGGGATCGGTAGGATCCGAGCCTGCGACAATTTCCTGGCCATCGCCAAAGGTGTCACCGTCCGTATCTTTCTTGTTCGGATCAGTGCCGGTATCGGTAGCGCTGACGAAAGCCCCCGTCTTCGTTTCGACGCCATCTGCCAGACTGTCGCCATCGGTGTCTGCTTCGAGTGGATCAGTTCCTGTATCATTCCCATCTACATAGATCCCCGTCCCAGTCTCAACTCCGTCATTGAGTCCGTCACTATCGGTGTCGGCTTTGTTCGGGGTCGTCCCTTTGTCGAACTCCTGTTTATTGGTGAGTCCGTCGGAATCTGCATCCTCAGCTCCGTCATTGGTGCCGACGATCAAGCCGTACACCTCTTCCCACGCATCCGGCATCCCGTCGCCGTCTGTGTCAGCGGTATCGATACTGCCAAAATACTCCAGTTCGCCAATCTGGTGGTTGCCGTCAGCGGAGCGCGTGACTTCGTAGCGAATGTAGCGGAACAATGGAGAAGCGGTTGGCAGCGTTACCTTGATAGTGGTGAAGCGTGGCGGTGCAAATTCGTCGCCGAACTCCTGCCAGAGCGAGAGCTCTTCCGCACGCTCATAGATGGGAGAGAAAGTTTCACCATCGTTTGAGCCGAGAATCTTCCAATCCAGCGGGTCACGCGTTGGGGTGTCATTGGCAGATGTAATCGTAAGATGGGTCAGGCTTACGGGAAGCTCAAACTCGACAGTCAACTGCAGCGGGGCATCCTCTGTGCCGCCTGTGCAGCACCACTTGTCATTGCCACCCGCGTCCTTCTTGTTGTCAAACACGTTGAAGGCAAATTCCCCACCTTCGAATCCCGGCTCATTATTGGAATCGATCGATGCCCAGTTCCACGATGGATCATCTGGACCTGCAGCTTCATCTCCATCATCCTCTGGATCTGTCAAATCGCCAGTGATCAGGTCATCCAGCACCTCATAGGTTGGCACTGCCGGCAGGGATTCCTCATCTGTGGGATCGCTGCCGTTGTTGATCTCCAGAGGGTCGGAGAATCCGTCGCCATCACTGTCGATCTTGTTCGGATCCGTTCCCGTATTGGCAGCGGAAACGAAGGTCCCGGTGTTGGTTTCCACATCATCCGTCAGCGTGTCACCATCTGAATCGGTGGAGAGCGGATTGGTTCCCGTGTTGGTCACACTCACCCAGATCCCAGTGCCGGTTTCTACGTTGTCCGCCAGATCATCCCCGTCGGTGTCGGCATTCTGAGGATCGGTGCCGTTGGTGAATTCGTCCAAATTCGTCACCGTGTCGCCATCTAAATCTCCTTCGGAATCGTCGACGTTTTTGTCCAGACCATTCTCGTCTTCGTAGCTGTCAAACATCCCATCACCATCGATGTCCGTAAGCGTCTCGACCTTGATGCTGGCGATCTCCCAGTTCGGAAACGTTCCGGTTGCGCCTTCATCCCATCCACCAATCATCTGCACACGCAGCGTATCTCCCAGATCGACTGCGGGAATTTGTGCCACACTGGTGATGAATTCGTTGTCATTGTAGCCTGGACTGTTGCCGTTAAATCCTTCTCCGTTCCCACCCTGCTGCTCTCCAAGGATGTGATTTCCAAGGAGTCCTGAGTATGTGTAGCCGTTTCGAACAAATTGATCCCCCGTCAGAACGGTGAAACTGTCCTGATCGTCACTGTTCACCGAGAAGGCAAGAGCCGTTCCGTCCCACTGCGGTTCGATGCTGTAGCGATGGACGATGGTAATCTGAATTGGAATCTCAGCGGGAACCACGATGCCGGGAGTCGTCAGTGCATTCCAAGTGGGAGTTCCCAATCCGCCATCGCCATCGACAGACCAGGTACCATCTCCGGAGTTAAAAATCCAAGGGCCGGTTGGATCTCCGTCGGAAGTGACTTGGAAGCCGCCGTCACCGGCAGAAAAATCCTCCGAGAAGATTATGTCTGCGGTAGATCGACTAGTTGTGAGAGCGCTGATCCCAGCCAGGCTAGCCAGGGTAAGAATGCTTTGAGCGTATCTGCGTAAGTTACGAGACGATTTCATGGTTTTGTCATCGAGATTAGGTTGTGGCGGAGCGGGGGACACCTGATTTTGACTGTTCCGGTTTCCAGTCAGCGAATGAGACCAGGCATCGGGGAACTGCCTGTTGGAATACCGGAAAGGGTAAGAGTCCCACGCTGGCAAAAGGCGATGTCCCTGCCAATCAATTTTTTGCCGGATGACGGCTCAATTGGAAACCGGCCCTCTTCATGAATGCAGATTGAGCGAGAATCCTACAGCCCATCGATCATTCCGAGGAGCACCCGGCGCTCGCCATCTGTCAGGTCAGATGCGTCGATCATTCGCCGGAGATCTGAGGGAAGCGGATGGTCGTCGCGATTCAGCAAGGTCTGGATCGCCACTGCAAAGAGCCGAGAGCGGTCACTCTGTCGCGGCAGTGCAGCCGCCCAGGTGAAAGCCCACTCTGGAGCCTGCTCCATTGTTTCCCGGCACAAGATGCGGGCAGCGAGTTCGCGCACCTCCAGCCGAATGGCGCGGTCGCTGGCGCTGCGATTGATCCAATCGGCAAGCCCGACCGGGTCGAGCCGAGCAACTCTTTTGCAATAGCGGTAACCGGCGCCTCCAGTAGAAACTGCCGCAAGGTAGTCGTCACCGTGTTCGCTGAGCGTGACTGGCTGGATGGCTGCGAATGGAAGCGCATCCAGCAGGGGCTCAAACCAGCCGTCTTCGAACCGCTGCCGCCGGAAACCCTCATCGTCGCTCTTCATGGACGCCGTTAATTCGATCGCCTGCTCTTTCGCGAGGGCCACAGCAGCCTCTGCATCTAGCGGAAACGTTTTGCTGTCAATGAGTTCCGTCAGATCATCGGGCAAACTGTCCTTTTTGACGATGCTTTCAAACATGAACCGCAGCTGCTCGTTGCTCCCGGTCGTTTCAGGAGGCGTATCCACTTCAAGTGTTTCCATTCCAAGACGTCTGCGCTTCCAGTCGTCAGTAAAGCCATCATAGTCAGCCAGCTCTGCTGTTGGAATATGCTCGACCAGTGGTTCGAGAGGTGCATCGGGCTGAGCCTTGAACAGGCCATCGATGACAAGGTCGATGAGGTCTGGCGTTTCATTGCGCCAGCCGATCTGGATTGGTTCCCGACGTGAAGTTTGGCGCTTGAGGGTGGCGAGCGCTCCTTCCAGATCTTTGCCTGCCGACCAAGTCACCATCGCACTGTAGTTCCAACAGAGAAAAGCTTCATCCTGTGCGACCCATTCCCAGATTTGCTCTGGATCGTCGGTGGCAAGGATCTCCAGCGGCGCGTTCCCCAGCCACTTACAATCCTGCTGACTCGCAGCCATCGTGAATGCTTCAGGATCCCGGTCAGCAAGAACTGCTAGCTGTGTGCTCGTCCACTCGATTTCAGGATGCGAAAGAATGGTTTCCATCATTAACTGCGGGCGCACAAGGGCGACCATTAATGACATTGCGCCTGCATTGCCGGACCTTCTAATGCCGCTATCCGGGTCGGAACCAACCCAGCCATCCATCAGCAGCCTGGTCAGCGAGTCGTCACCACAGTCGTGCGCAAGAGCAGTTTCGGGATCAAGGTGCATCCATTGCCCGGCGAGCAGAAGGCGCATCAGTGGGCTGCGGGTGAGTAAATCACGATGAGTTGAATCCGCAACGAGGATGTCGCGAATCTCGTCGACGGAAAGGGACTCAACCACTTTGCAGGCAGCTGCAAGCATCAAGGGATCCCGCTGCAACAGCGTGCCGAGACTGAGGCCTTCGGGGCTCGTTTCGCTCTGTGCCGAGGGAGCCAGTCGCAGGTTTACGAGTTCTAAATCTAAAGACGGCAGTTGCAGCGGAAATAAGTCTGGTGCGGAGTGCGACTGGGCCAGTGCGTCTTTGTGTGAATCGGGTAACCTTCGTGAAGCGATCATTCCAGCAAAATAGCTGAGGGCTCCGATCAAGCACCAGATCGAGAGAATTCCCTGCAGCGGCTTTTGCATCAAGTTTGTCATCACCGTGGGACTCCGTTTTCCTTTTGATCGTCGTAGCGGCGGATCAAATCAGCCACCTGTTCGTCGTCGAGTGCCAGAAAGCCGAAGAGTGCGGCTTCCTGTGCTTTGCCGACAGGGACGTTTTCGATCCATTCGCGGGCTGCTTCAGGATCCCTTGCCCGCCAATGCTTCCCAACAAGCCGCATGAGTTCCAGTCTGCGCGTGTAGTGGAAGTGCGCGACAGCTTCAGATGCGGCAGCAGCTGGATCGTTTTCGATCCATTTCCGGATCACTTGTGCCTCCACTTCGCGAGGATCGCGAACAGTGAGGTTCATTCCAATGGAATCGCACCACTCCCTGCTCCAGGCAAGGGCCTCCTGCGGTGAGCGATCGGCCCAACCGTCTGCGATTGACAGGGCGGTGAGCCATTTCAGATAAGGATCTTCACCATTGGCTTCCAGAAAGCTTTTCGCCTCTTTAAGCACAGTGTTAGTGTCAATCCTGGCAATCACGCCGATCGCGAGAGCAATCGTTTCCACAGGCACGATATCCCGGTCTCGCTCTGATGCTGCAAGCAGTGCACTGGGGAGTTGTTGTGCGAAATGTACCGCCATCGCCAGGTATTGATTGATGCCTGCTTGCCGAGCACGCATCAGGCCCTCCACTCGATCCGTCAGATTTGGAAGCAGAGCATCAAGGATGTCACGGCGCTGGTAATCGAAAGCCAGATGATCGACCTCCTCCAGAACAGTGGCAGGTTCCGACTTGAGCCACTCTCCTGCCACAATGTCCAAGGCTCCCAGGTATTCACCATTCACCGTTGGATACGGAACGCGGAATGCATTGAACGCCGCGCGAGGATCGAGCCTTGCCCATTGCGCGACTACGGTGTCCATCAGCAGATGCGAGATCGATTCAGGAAGCGGCTCGCGAGCGGCACGATGAAAAACTGCGGGGAACTCTAAGACTTTGGCGTTCATTATGATGTGTGCCCAGCATTCCAGGCGCTCCGACAGCGGGAGGGTGCCTATGGCATCTCGAATAGCCAGTGAAGTCAGCGGTAGGTGATCCGGCCCAAACAAAGCGGCCAGTGGCTCTGGGACTGACGCTTCGATTCTAGTGGCCATGAATCTCTCAAGAACGAGTGGTTCCGCTGTCTTCCTGGTGGAGGAATCCCTGTCATGCTGGATGGAGTGAGCCACGACCCAGCCGGTGAAAGGATCGGGAGGCAGAACGGCAGGATCGCGCGCGGCCCACCTTGATCCGGGCACTATGCCCCCTTTCGTTTCTTTTGTATGGGGATGAGCCAGGCGATAGCTGACCCATCGCGGGCCAAAACCGATACTGAACCCGATGACGGCACTGAACAGCGAACCTAGAACCACAAGAGTCCTTAAAGACGTTTTCATACGGGTAAGTCGGCGCAGTGAGTAAACTACGTCGACTACCCCCTGACAACGTAATTTGTCATTCGCCCCCCCCTACTCCTGAACACCCAGCCTTACGTAGAATCCCACAGCCTCAGCGACTGGTCTAACACTGCGCCAGGTCACGGTTTCACTGCCATCGCCGTTTGCTGTAGCCGATGCCAGTTCCATCTGCAGTTCCACAGTGGGCTGACTGGTTGCGGCCAGCCATGCCTGCAAATCGGGTGAGGATTCCACCGTATAGTTCACACTGGTTGCAGCGGGGTTTCTGCGGAATGAGAATGTAAAGAAACCATCAACCACGGTGCCTGTTGGCAGGAATGACTGGCTGGGTGCGTGTGGTGGAGCGAGCAACGCGAACTCGAGGAAATTGGACACGCCGTCTCCATCGTCATCACCTGTTGGCCCGCCGACCACGCTGTTGGCAGTCGCCCAGGCGCTGTAGCCATTGTCGCCTCCACCTCCGTCATCGGACGCGCCGGGTGTGCCTCCGATCGTCGAACTCGCACGCCAGTTCTCTGGCAGACTGTGGTCCGGATTGCTCATGGGCGAACGCAATTGCAGCGTGTAGCCCTGACCATCAGCGCTCTCTGGCCAGGGGGCGGCATCGTTGTAGGCAAACTCCCGGATCAAGGTACCGGTAATCGTCTCTGGTGGAGCGATGGCGATGGTTTCGCCCCCGTTGTCGAGCCCGGAGCCGTTGGCAAAGATCCCGGCTATCTTGGACGTCGGCACGGTCGGGTAGCGCAGCTGAAATGCCGCCTCATTCCTCACAATGACAACGTAGTCGTTTGCCGACAGCGTCGTGCCGAGCGGAAACGTGAAGCTGATCCCACGGGTGAAGCGGACACCGCTCAGGTCGATGGTGCCACCACTGATATTGCGCAACTCAAGAAACTCGAAGTCGCCGTCGTCGCTGGCCAGGCCGCTGGCGATCTCGGCTGCAGTCGGATCAGCCGGATGGTAATTGATTTCACTCACGACGAGATTGTCCGCACTTGCAGGCGTGCCGACGAAAAATGTTGCCTCGTTGAGCGCACTCCATTCGCCACTGGCGAGGCTGCGGGTGCGAATGTGTGTGGATGCATTCAGCGTGATCGGGGCATCGCTTTCCGTGGCACGCACTCCAGTGAGCATCGCATCAAAGCTGATATCGCTGTTCCCCGCGCCTGCCTGGTGAATCTCGACAGCAATGACGTTTTCACCTTCAACAAAGACCAGTGGATCCACCGTTAACTCCAGGAAATCGCGTTCATCTGAGGAACTCAGGCTGCTGAGCGCCAGGGTGTCCGGCTCGATCACTCCAGCCGGCAAATTGTCGCGCGCCACCTCGACACCATTGATGTAAACGACGATGCCGTCGTCCCGTCGCACGCTGAGCGTCAGACTGAGGAATGCGTCCGCACGTGTCACAGCGAACGTCTTGCGAAACCAGGTCGTGATGTATTTGCTGGAGCTTTGGTCGCCAAAGCCAACCACTGTCGTTTCATCACCATCCCCATAGCCGAACTCGCCATCGCCCACTGCCCAGGAGGAATCATCGTAGGCCGCAGCCTTCCAGGCATCGCTGCTGATCGAGTTATCATCGAGATAGCGCCAGGTGCTGGCTGCCTCGAACAGTGTCACATTTTCCGTGGAGCCGCTCAGGCGCACTGCGGCGGGATTGACGGCACCGCCAATCATCCGAGGATCGCTGCCATCTGCGGTGTAATAGATATCGCCAGACTCATTGACTAACTGAACGACAAAGCCAGGATCGACCACACCCCCGCGCCGATTGAACTCCGGCGGTGTTGTATCTGGATAGAGTTTCGCCGACTTGATCTGATTGAACACGGTATCAGTCCGGCGTTCGATGTAGGAGAACAGCCTGTTCACCTCCGCCTCCCAGTCCTCGCGATCGAACGGGCTCGAACGCTTGCTGTCTCCCCAGCGCGCGGATTCGGCGATGATCACTTTATCCACAATGGCCCGGCGCTGCTCTACGCGAGCAGCCACCTGTCCGGGTGTGAGAAGACCATCGTTGAAGTAGTGGCGATATACATGATCCGCGAACAGCATCTTGTATTCGTCCGTCTTAGCCAGATCCTGATGGAAGAATTGCGGATTGCTCTTGTTGAACGAGCCTTGAGAGCCTGTGTCATGCGGGCCCACGCGGTTGATATTCTGGCTGCCATTGACTCCCATCGAGTGCTCACCGTCGTGACAGAAGAACACAAAGCCTTTGTCGTCGGTAACCCTGTTGCGAACGCCAAACCAGTTATTCGATGCTCCAATAAACGTTGAAAGCGGTGAGTCAAAGTTCCCTGTGTAAAACGCAATGTCGTTGAATTAAGGATCTG
>JAGROY010000107.1 GCA_020439995.1 Verrucomicrobiia bacterium | reverse complement strand
CTCCGTTTCAACCAGCCACCTCAGTATGAGGTGCTGGGGGAACACGGTGCTGTCCGTCGTGATGGGGAGGCGTGGAAGAAGGTGCATCGTCGGTATCGACAGTTGCTGATGGAGGAGGGGAGGCAATTGCGGGATGAGGAGGGACGTGTGGTGCGCAAGGGGTTGACGCCGGAGGAAATTGAGGCGGAGGAGGCGCGCAATTTTGAGCTGCCAGCCCCGGCGTTGTTGCTGCACAAGATTCGGTATTTCGTGGATGGACTGGCGCTGGGGAGTGCGGCGTTTGTGGAGTCAGTGTTCGAGAAAAACCGAGCAAAGATGGGTGTGAAGCGAACGAGCGGAGCCCGAGTTCCTGCGAAGCCATTGGGTGGGTTGCGCACGTTGCGGGACCTTCGGAGCGGCGGGGCCGAGTGATTGGGCTTGCTGCCACGCCACCGGGCCATCGAGTTAGTTTCAGGTGCGGCATTGCGGGGTGCCCCGGTCGGTCATGAGGATCAACGTAGACAGATTCAGCCGGGCTGTTAGTTTTGTGATTGATGCTGACCCGCGCTCCCCAACTCACCAGCTGGCGAATGGTTTTTCCCGCGCTTTGGGTGGGCGTCCTTTGCTTTACGTTCGGTGACAATTCAGCCAGAGCGGGAGCCGTGCCGGTATTCGAGTCTGATGTGCGCCCGATCCTGAAGGCTCATTGCTTTCATTGCCACGGTGAAGGTGAGGAGTTGAAGGGAGGTATCGATGTTCGGCTCAAGCGATTCCTCGAAACTGCGACAACAGAAGATCATGGACGGGTAATGGTTCCCGGTTCGGCCGAACAGAGCCACCTGCTGGCACTGGTGCGTTCAGGCGATATGCCGAAGGGGGAGAAGAAGCTGAAGCCGGGTGAGATTGATATCATTGAAGCCTGGATTGCTGCGGGTGCTCCCACGGTGCGCCCTGAGCCGGAGACCCTGCCGAGAGGGTTTGTAATCACTGAGGAAGAAAAGCACTTTTGGTCATTCCTGCCGATAGCCCGACCTGAAGTGCCCGCTGTCACTGGTGAAGAAAATCCGATAGACGCTTTCATTCAACAGAATCTGAGGGAGCAAGCTGAAGGTCTGGAGCTCGCGCCGGAAGCGGATCGGCTGGTTCTGCTTCGGCGTGTTTATCTGGATCTGTCAGGGCTTCCGCCGACTCCGGAAGAGGCAGCGGAATTTCTAGCTGATGACGGCGATAATGCCTACGAACGGCTGGTGGATCGGGTACTCGATTCGCCCCGCTACGGGGAACGCTGGGGGCGGCACTGGCTGGATGTTGCAGGCTACTCGGATTCGAATGGATATGCCGAGGCAGACAGCGTGCGTCCCTTTGCATGGCACTATCGCGACTACGTGATCCGCTCGTTCAATGCAGACAAGCCATGGGATCAATTTATCACCGAGCAACTGGCTGGAGACGAACTGGCGGGCGTGACCCACGAATCTGCCGCTAAAAAAATCATGGATCCCACTACGCGCGAGCTGTTGTCCGCGACGGGCTTCCTTCGCATGGCACCGGATGGCACTGGCGATGGTGTCGACGATCAGAACCTCGCTCGCAATCAATCCATCGCGGAAACTCTGAACATTGTTTCCTCATCGTTGCTCGGGCTGACGGTCGGTTGTGCCCAGTGCCACGATCACCGCTACGACCCCATTTCCCAGGCCGACTACTACCGGATGCGCGCCATTTTTGAACCAGGATTTGATTGGAAAAACTGGCGATCACCCGCGCAGCGTCTGGTCTCCCTCTACACGGACGAGGACCGGGCAAAGGCGGAATTGATCGAAGCCGACGCGCGCAAAGTGGATGAGGAGGTGAATGCTCTGCGCAAGAAATTGTTGGACGAAGTTTTTGAGATCGAACTCACTCGGCTGCCCGAGAATTTGCGTGAAGCGGCCCGGACTGCACGCGGCACGCCAGCTGGTGAGAGGACGGACGAACAACGCGCATTGTTCAAAGAATTTCCCGCCGCTGATGTACAGGGAGCCCTGGATCTCTACGACCCGGAACGGAATAAGCAGGTGACCGCCAAACAGGGCGAAGCCGCAGCGATCCGGGCAAAGAAGCCGCAGGAACCCAATGTGATGGTGTTCACGGAAAAGGCGGGCGTGCTGCCGGCGACGTTCGTTTTCAATCGCGGTGATCACGACGAGCCTCGGGGTGCAGTTGATCCCTGTGAACTTCAAGTGCTCGGCGGCAATGTCTTTGCTGCTGACGACCCTAGCCTGGCCAGTAGCGGTCGCCGACTGGCGTATGCGCGCTGGCTCACCAATGGAGAGCATCCGCTGGTGGCGCGCGTGTTAGTGAACCGATTCTGGATGCACCATTTCGGGCGGGGGTTGGTGTCGACCACTGGCGAATTTGGAAGCCTCGGTGAGCGCCCCAGTCACCCCGAGTTGCTCGACTGGCTGGCAAGGGAATTTATGGCAAGCGGCTGGCGGCTTAAGCCCCTGCATCGGCTGATTTTGACCTCGCGCGTCTACCGGCAGTCTGCGCAAAATCCCGATTCCTCCCGACAGGATCCCGAGAACCGGCTTTACGCACGCTGGAAATTGAAGCGACTGGAGGCGGAGGTGATCCGCGATGCAATGCTGGCTGTCAGTGGTGTTCTTAATGAAGAGCCCTTTGGCGAGCCTGTGCCGATCGCTCAGGATGGTGTCGGCCGCGTTGTCGCTGGTGAGCAGAAAACGGACGGACGCGGCGATCCAACGATCGCAGTGGATATCGGCGAGCGTGCCTTTCGGCGCAGCATTTATGTGCAGGCGCGCAGGTCGCTACCGTTGACAATTTTTGAAGCGTTTGATTCCCCGGTGATGTCGCCCAATTGCGAATCGCGCAATGTAAGTGTTGTTCCTTCGCAACCTTTATTGATGCTCAACGATTCGTTCGTAGCCGATCAGGCCCGTCGTTTCGCCACGCGTATTTCAGTGGAATGCCGAGGCGACAGCTCTGATCGAATCCGCCGGGCCTGGCAACTGGCCTATCAATGTGAACCCACTGAAAACGAATTGCAACGTGCCTCCGACTACCTCGCCAGCCAGATAGCGCTCTTTGAGCAGAGGGCGGCAAGCAAGTCTGGTGAGAAGGACGCGCAACAAGATCCGGAAGCTCTGGCACTGGCGAGCTTCTGCCAGGCATTGTTCGGATCGAACCGATTTCTCTACGTCGAGTAAGGCATAAGGCATTAACTGAACTGAACCCTGACAATGAAACAAGAACCTTCACCAGCCTTCTGCTCGCGACGCCACTTTGTAAAGGCAGGGGCGTTCAGTCTAGGTTCGCTGGGGCTGGCATCTCTGCTACAGGATGAGAAGCTTCTCGCTGCACCGGTGAAACCTTTCCTGGGTGGCGAACGATTTGATCTCACGCCGAAATCATCGCACCGGCCAGCACAGGCAAAAGCCGTTATCTCGCTCTTCATGATGGGCGGACCCAGTCAGGTCGATCTGATGGATCCTAAGCCCGGTATGGCGAAGTGGGATGGCAAACCGTTTCCGGGAAAGATCAAGTACGACAACGCTGCCGAGGCTTCTTCGACAGTTTTCGCTAGCCCGTTCAAGTTTCGTGCGCATGGCCAGTGCGGCACCGAGATCTCCGAGTTGCTGCCGCATCTTGGGAGCATCGTCGACGACGTCGCGGTGATACGCTCCATGCATACAGGCGTGAACAATCACCTGCAATCGATGTGGGCTATGAACACGGGCACTTTCCGTGGCGGCTATCCGTCGCTGGGTAGCTGGGTATCGTATGCGCTTGGATCGGAAACAAAAGACCTGCCTGCCTATGTCGCAATGACGCATCCGGCAGGGCTGCCGCAGTTCGCGCAGCAGCATTGGACCAATGGTTGGCTGCCGTCCATTTACCAGGGCGTTCAAGTGCGCGCATCCGAGCCCCGTGTCTTGAATCTTGATCCCGCCGACCATCTGCGCGGGGAGGCACAGCGCAACCAGATCGATTTCATTCAATCGCTGAACCGCGATCACTTGGCACAGCACCCTGCAGAGCTCGATCTCGACGCGCGCATCTCTTCCTACGAACTCGCTGGGCGCATGCAGACCGCTGCATCTGAGGCTTTTGACATCTCAAAAGAATCCGAAGCAACCAAAAAGCTCTACGGCATCGATCAGGATGCCACTCGCGACTACGGCACCCGTTGCCTCATTGCTCGCAGGCTGGTTGAACGCGGTGTGCGTTGTGTGCAACTGCTCACCGTCGGCCAATCCTGGGATCACCATGGCAACATCATGACCGCTTTGCCGAATTCATGCCGGGAAGTGGATCAGCCAGCTGCGGCACTGGTGAAAGACTTGAAAGCGCTCGGTTTGCTCGACACTACCGTCGTCCACTGGGGCGGAGAAATGGGACGCCTGCCCGTGGCCCAAAACCGCATCAGCGCGAAGGTCGGACGTGATCACAACACCTACGGTTTTTCGATGTGGGTGGCCGGCGGGGGCTTCAAGGGGGGGCACGTCCACGGTGCGACGGACGAATGGGGCCATCACGCTGTTGAAGATGTCGTGAATCATTTTGACTATCACGCCACGCTTCTGCATCTGTTAGGTTTCGATCACGAGAAGCTTATCTACAAGCGCAATGGCCAGGCGCTGAGTCTCACCAAGAATCAGGGCGCGCGCGTGATCGAGCAACTTCTGGCGTAGGCGAGGGCGGGTGAAGTCGATTCAACACAGATGGAAGAGGATGGCCACAAATGAGCACAGACGGAGAGTGGTGCGACAGTCCCGCGCAGGTCGTCACTTTCCAGTGCATGAGGTTGGCGCAGGTGGAATTTGGGGTTGAGGAAGTATGTGATTTTGAGGTGATGGGGCAGGAATGGTGAGTTTTGCCCAATCGCTGGGGCAAGTTCTGTCGGCAGGCCCCGACTCAAATATTGATCCCTTCGCGGAACTCCGGTTTGATGAACTTGTTGGCGTCGGCGAAATTGGTGACGTTCAGGTTCTTCCAGTCGAAGTTCAACTTGGTGCGTGAGCGGAGGGCGACGTTGCCCATAAGGGTGAATTCGGTGAGCGGGCCCGAGTAGTCGAAGTGGGTGCTGGCAGCTCCCTTGCCAAGGCAGGCGTTGATCCAGTCGCGGTGATGGCCGGGTACACGGGCGATCGTTTTCTCTGGTCGTTTGTAGGCGCGCATTTTTTCTTCGGGAATGATGCGCGGCGAGCGTGCCCAGCCGCCGCCCAGGATCGAACCTTTGGTTCCCTTGAAAAGAACGCCGTGGTCACCGAGGCTGCGTCGGGCCTCAAGTTCCGCTGGGCGAGGCGGCATGACGCCGCCCTCGTACCAATGGATCCGCACAGGTTTCATGCCTGCGCGTGCAGGGACGTCAAAGTAAATGATCGATGCGCCCGGACAGGTCTCGTCGGTTGCTCCGTGGGAGCTCGCATCGATGTCGAACGAATTACATTGATCGAGTTTGAGCGCCCAGAAGGCGGAGTCGAGGTGATGGCAAGCGAAGTCGCCGATGGTGCCGGAACCAAACTGCCACCATGCGCGCCAGCGGACGGGAGCATATGCTGGATGATACGGGCGGTCTCTCACAGGCCCGAGCCACTGCTGCCAGTCGAACCCTTCTGGAACCGGCGGTTGTTCGGTGGGGCGTTCGGTGAATTCAGTCCAACGGCGGGCACCAGTGGTCGTCCAGGCATGGACTTCTGTAACGTCGCCGATGGCTCCGTCCCAAATCCATTCACAAAGGATGCGGATGTCCTCGCTGGAGTGGCCGTAGTTGCCGAGCTGTGTGGCGACACCTGCTTGCTTTGCCGCCTCCGTGACACGTCTGGTCTCATACACCGTTCGGCAGAGTGGCTTCTCGCAGTAGATGTGTTTGCCCTTTGCAATTACATCGAGAGCGATCATGCCGTGCGAGTGATCGGGAGTGGCTACCAGAACAGCGTCGATGTCCTCCCTGTCCAGCATCTCATGGTAGTTGTTGTAAGTCGGGCAGGCTTGGCCGTATTTTTCCTTTACCAGTTCAGAGGCAGGATTGAGTCCCGCTTTGCCACCGTAGTAGAACATGCTGTAGTCGCTTTCTGGATTGATGTCGCAAAGGGCAACGATCTGGGCATCTGGTTCGTCCAGGAGCGCGCGCATGTTGACGATGCCCTGGCCACCAGTGCCGATGATCGCGACGTTCACTTTCTTGCTGGGAGCGGTCTTGCCTTCTTGTCCAAGGAGGTGACTGGGCAAGATGGTGAATGCTGCGCTGCTGGCCGCTGCTGCTCCAAGGAAACTTCTGCGCGAAACGAGTGCGCTATCGGAGGAAGGTATAGATAGGTCGGTGCTCATAGGAGGTATGATTGTCATTGTGAATCAGAAATGTGCTTCGGGAGCAAGGTATTTGCGGCACGGTAGAATTTCACCACAGCAATCAAATCTTGACCTTTGATGCTGCGAGGACGTAGGCGTTCACGAAAGGAATTTTTTTCTGATGTTTGGCCGGAATCCGCATAGACTGATAGGGATTGGGTGTGTGTGCACTCTCTACGGGGTGTATCTGGTCAAGAGAGGGATCGAAGGCGATACTCTGCTCCCGGGCACCAACTTCACCTACGTGCCACGGTGGCTGTTTTTTCTGACAGGGTTGCTTCTGCAAATTCCGCTCCCTGCTGCCTGGTACTTCCTTCGCAGCCAAGGCTTTCTCTAGCCGGCTCCAGCGAATGTCGGGTTGATTGGGAGGAGTGGGATGTGCTTCGTTCACTTTCGTCAATAGTTCGTTAGTATGAAAAATTTTGAATTCCTAGCTAAGTAAAGTTTTTATGTAAATTGTTGCCAGTTGTATCAGATGTGATAAAATCGTTCACTTTTGATACGCGATAAAGGCAATGAAATATACTCTATCTCATGTGTGGGTCATGCTCATAGTTCTGGTTGGTTCGGCAGTCGGTGGTGAACTTTCTGGAAGCCTCGCCTACACGGATGTTCATGATCGGGCAGCCAAGGCGATCGCAGTCCCGGAGTCCGGAAGCCATGAGTTGCGGGTGATCACACCGACGTTGCTGGAAGTGTATATCGTCAGCGAGCGTGATGGCTTTGCCAAGCGACCAACATTCTGTGATTGGGTGGATGACGAAGCCGATGTCATTCCTGGTGCGATTCCGGTAGCAACCGATCTGGAAGTAACAGTGGACGGCACCGTCACGGCCGTAGTTGCAACGGGATTCAAGCGGCACGTGCGCTTCGCTCCGATCGGTCAGAGTAAGTTTGTGATGGAGAACTTCGTCTACATTGAGTTGGGTAGCTCGATCGGAACAGGTGCGACGGTTGCTGTTACGAGTCCGACAGCTAAGTGGCCGTCGACTTTTTTCCTAAGTGCAGTAATGGACGAGGATCGGTGGAATCCAGCCGTGCATACCAATCAAGTAGGCTACGAGATCGGTGCCCGCAAGACTGGGCATGTTGGGATCTGGCTTGGGACGCTGGGTGAATTTGCTGTGAATGGTGCCGCAGGGTTTGAAGTGATCAATGCTACTACGAATGCAGTCGCTGCAAGCGGTTCGCTCGTGGTGCGGAGCGAAACCGGTTTTCAGTATCCACCGACATCAGGAGCGCCGGATCCATATCTTCATGTTTACGAGGCGGATTTCACGAGTCTGGATACCCCGGGTGTCTATCGGCTGAAGATTCCAGGCATCGGTGCATCGTATCCGTTCGAGATTGGCGCTGGTATCGATGGCGTATTCGCCCGCAGCTTTGCGGCAGGGCTATTTCATCAGCGCTCCGGTTTTGATCACCAGCTACCGCATACCCTTTATGAGGATGGCCCTGGCCACAATGCTCTGGCAGAGATTCCGAGTAACACCGATCGTGCGGCATACCAATTCATGTGGGACTGGCTTCAGGGTGAGACAGGTGGTGCAATCACTGGCCCAGGCGACTTGCTCAGTCCCTACACCAACACTGGAACCATCGATGTGATTGGCGGCCACCATGATGCTGGCGACTACAGCAAATACACGACTAATGTCTCGCAGATGGTGCACGCGTTGACCTTTGCTCTCGATGCGCTGCCGGGCGTTGCCAGTCTCGACAATCTCGGGATCCCTGAGAGCGGCGATGGCATTGCGGATCTACTCCAGGAAGTGAAGTGGGAAGCCGACTTCCTGGCAAAGTTGCAAGATGCTGACGGCGGATTCTACTACGCAGTGTTCCCTCGAGATCGGCGGTTTGATGGAAATGTATTGCCGTCCAATGGCGATGTGCAGATTGTTCTTCCTAAAAACATCGTCGCGACTGCCGCTGCGGTAGGGGCTCTGGCAGATACCGGATCGTCACCGGCGTTCCGCGCGGCTTATGGTGCCGCTGTGGGTGATACGTATATTGCGAAAGCACTCGCGGGCTGGGGCTTTCTTGCGGCGACGATCGATACTAACAATGACAGCAACGTAACTGCGGCTGAGATTGCCGCAGGGTATCAGAAGCTTTCCGCCTACGGTGACGCTTTCGGCCCCAACGACGAACTGGCTTACGCCGCTGCTGCACTATTTGCCGCGACCGGTAATTCCGCATTCGAAGGCTTCCTCAAGCAACTGGCTCCCGATCCGTCGTCTCCTGCACTTGTTACGCAGGGTTACATACGGCTGTGGGAAGCATGGGGATCGGCGTTCCGGAGTTACGCATTTGCGACTCGCACCGGGCGGCTAGCGACCAGTCAAGTGGACACCGCCTATCTGGCGCTGGTGGATGCGGAGCTTGTTTCCGCTGGAGATGAAATTGTCGCTCGCAGCAACCAGAGCACCTACGGGATCGCGCTCGACGAAAAGCCGAAACAATTTCTGAATCCCTCCTATGTGTTTGGTAACGATGCCTCGTTCGATGCTCTGGTTGCGATGCAACTGAATCCTGGGGGGAGCGCAGGGTATACCAGCGCGATCCGCTACAACTTGAACTACACCGCCGGTAACAATCCTGCGAATGCTCCGTATCTGACCGGTATTGGATGGGCGCAACGCCGTGAAATTGTGTCCCAGTTTTCACAAAACGATGACTTTGTCCTTCCGCCAGTCGGCATACCCGTAGGAAATGTCCAGGCGGGAATGCCATACCTTGGCGACTACCTGACGTCTGGAGGCGGCAATCTCCTGCAGCGCTCGATCTTTCCCAATACCGGTGGCTTTATCTATCCAGTCTATGATGTCTGGGCGGATACCTTTGAAGTCCGTGGCGAGACGACGGTACCGCCGTTCGCTCGTGGAGCAGCCGTTACTGCCTGGTTGTTCGCTCAGTCCCCACTGAGCAGCCAGGCTTGGAACAGCGCCACCGCGAATATCTCAGGTGTGCCCGAGTTAACACCCGTTGGCGATTCCATCACAGCAACTCTGGCGTCGAGCATCGATCTTACCGGTGCACGCATCACCTGGGAAGGTTCAGGGATCGAGCCCTGCCATGCAGGAGTGACGTTTACCTTCACCCCCACTCGCAGTGGTGACAATCATGTTGCGGCGAACATTCTCTTTCCTGATGGACGACG
>JAGROY010000468.1 GCA_020439995.1 Verrucomicrobiia bacterium | reverse complement strand
CAGATCCTTAATTCAACGACATTGTCTTCCGAGACGGGGGCCAATCTCATTTGTCCTGCTCACGGACAGGCGCAAATCTGAGTATTGCTGCTGATTTTTCCGCATTCTCCCTGGTTGAAGCGGTGCGTTGGGACAGCGACTGAGTCTGGCAGGAAATCCCTACTGTCATCATACCCAGGATCGAAAGCAGCGCAGTCAGGGATCGTTTTCTCATAGTGCTAAATAATTAACACTTGAAAGCAGATGATCAACTGGGATCTTCGCAGTCGATCCGCATCAACTCCTCGTCACGCAGTCTTGCCTTCCGTCAGCTTCATGAAAGCCGTTTCCATATCCATGGCAGACGCCTGGAACATCCGAATGCGTGCCCCCAGATGATGCAGGGCCTCGTGGAGATCCTCCAGGGGCATCTCCCCTTCCCTTAGATGAATGGCAACGCGGTCAGGGCTTCGATCCAGTTTGGTCACGGCGGGCAGTTGCTCGATCTTTGTCAGCAAGTCATCCGTGGAATTCGCGAACTGAACGTGGACGACTCTCTGCAAATCCAACTTTTTATAGATATCGTCCAACGATCCTTCCGCCACCAGCTTGCCAGCCTCGATGATACCGATGCGCGTGCAGAACTGTCCAAGCTCGTGAAGAATGTGACTGCTCACGAGAATCGTTTTCCCCATGGATTGAAGTTCCTTGAGCAATTCGCGCATCTCGATCCTTGCGCGAGGATCGAGTCCACTGGCCGGTTCATCGAGAATGAGCAACTCAGGATCGTGCAGTAAAACCCGCGCCAACCCCAGCCGCTGCTTCATTCCCCGCGACAGACCATCGACCGGTGCATTCACCTTTTCACTCAAATCGGTCAGAGCCAGTACGTCCGCCACAATCCTCTTCCTGTCGGCCCGAGGAATGCAGTAGGCCGCAGCAAAGAAGTGTAAATACTCGCTGGCTGTAAGATCATCGTAGACTCCGAAAAAATCGGGAGCGTAGCCAATCAGGTGACGCACCTTTGACGGATCCCGAACCACATCGTGCCCGCACACCCGCGCCATCCCCTGGTCCGGCTTCAACAGTGTTGCCAGCACTTTAAACGTCGACGTCTTTCCGGCTCCATTTGGGCCAATAAATCCGAAAATCTCACCTTTCGGCACTGTGAATGACAGGTCGTCGACAGCAAGAAATTTGCCGTAGCGAATCGTCAGACCGCTCACCTCGGCGACCATCGACTCGTCACTCATGCGCTCCCCCTCTCATGTTCCGATATGGATTTCTGCAGGATTATCTGCGGAGCACTCCACGCTCTTGACCAGCGCGGGAGGCAGCCCATTTGCCGTCATAGTTTTCCGAACCGCCGTCGGTAAAAGCCCACTTTCCAGTAAGATTATTGTCGCCTTCCACGGTTGCCTCAATGGTTACAAGACCCGCAGTGCCATCCATTTCGAAGTCGAGGGTGATCTTTACTTCACCGTCTTCGCCGATCGTGACAGACTTCAAATCCGTCTTGTCCTCGCCCAGCCTGGCGATCCCCGATAACCCATCATCGGATTTAGCGATCTCAAACGTTGCCTGCAGCTCTTTCTCGTCAGGAAGAACGGCAGTGATATTCCAGCTCCCCTCGAGAGCAAACTCGTCACGCTTGGTCGCCTTCCATCCTCCGCTGGCGGTATCACCACCATTGCCATCCAGCAGATGCCACTTCCCCACTAGATCGTTGCCATCTTTCTCAGAACGGATCTGAACATCCATCTTTACGCCTTCCTGTTCGATTGACAGATCGATGGTCACCTTGCCGTCCGCATCTGTAATCTTTGTCACGGTTGTCTTATGCTCGGAGGTTTCAATCGTGCCAGCGTACTCCCCGTCCGTTTCGGTCACTTTCATCACCGACTCCAGAGTTCCTCCCTCTGGAAGATCGACCACCGAGTCCCAGGTTCCAGCAAGCGACTCAGCTACTTGTTTCGCGGCTTCCCATTCGCCTCCCAGAAGTTTTTCTCCTGAGGAATTCACAATCGACCATTCACCCGACAATGTCCCGGGCCCAGTCTCCTCCGCGGCGACTTTCACTTCCCCCTGCTGTCCATTTGATTCGATCTCGAGACTGATCGCGATCGCTTTGCCGTCCACTGAGATCGTGTCAAGCTTGCGCGAATCGTCCTTGCCATCCTCGGCAATGGTCCCGCCGAACGAACCATCATCCTTGGTTACAGTGATAGTGTAATGCTTGTCTCCACCATCAGTGGTAGCAGTTGCTTTCCAGATCCCTTCGAGTGGAACAGAAAGTTCATCCGAATGAACTGGTGAGTACCCAATGGTGAAAAGGGCAGAAAGAACGAGAATGGAACGTTGCAGGTAAATCATCGGCATTTGCTGGGTTTATTCAATTTGCGTGAAAATAGACTGCCCGCCTGTGAAACAAAAGACATTTTGTTCCCTGCGTGCGGCGGACATGGCGGACGGCCCACTCTCCTCACAGGGTTATTCGTGGATTTAGGTTTACGAGCTTGCCGCCCATCCCGTAGCCTCCCACATCCGTTATGAATAAAGAGCTTATAATTTCACTCGTGGCCACCCCACTTCTGGCGGCAACCATTCACGCCAAAGAGCCGAAGGAGTATGACTATGACTTGAACTACCAGGAGTCCCGTCTTCCTGCGTATACACTTCCGCCTCTGCTCGTTGCGCCAGACGGCAAACGGATCACGACTGCCGAAGAGTGGCAAATCATTCGTCGCCCCCAGATCCTCGCGCTGTTCAGCAACCTCGTCTACGGTG
>JAGROY010000106.1 GCA_020439995.1 Verrucomicrobiia bacterium | reverse complement strand
GATCGCTACTTGCGTAAACCCTGGTCAGAGGGGAGAATCGAACGAAACTCTGAGGCAATACTTCCTGAGCGATTAGGCGTTTTGAGCTTTTCGTTGATACTGAGATCGGCATAGAACACGTTTCATATGGCAGACATCATTGCAGCAAAGGATCGCGTTCGGCAATTGACGGCCGAACTGGAACGGCACAACCGGCTTTACTACATCGAAGCGCAGCCGGAGATTTCAGACCATGAGTACGATCGGTTGCTGCGGGAACTAGGGGATCTTGAGGCCGAGTTTCCTGAGCTACTCAGCCCGAATAGCCCGACGCAACGGGTGGGCGGCGCTCCGATTCCAGGGTTCACACAGATCGCGCATCCAGAGCGAATGATGAGCCTCGACAATTCCTATAGCGAGGAAGAAGTGGTCGAGTGGTACAATCGGCAAAAGAAAGTTATGGGTGGCGATTTCGAGACAATCATTGAGCCAAAAGTCGATGGCGTGGCAGTCGCGATTCGTTATGAAGATGGAGCGCTGAAGTACGCCGCGACTCGGGGTGACGGGCGCACCGGTGATGACATCACCCAGAACGTGCGAACAATCCGATCGCTTCCGCTCAATTTGCCTGCCGATGCGCCGCAGACGTTCGAGGTTCGCGGAGAGATTTTCATGCCGAACGATGGCTTTGCCAAAATGAATGCAGAGCGACTTGAAGCGGGCGAAGCGCCCTTTGTAAATCCCCGCAATGCCACCGCCGGCTCGCTGAAGCAATTGGATCCCAAAGTGGCTGCGCAACGACCGCTCGACATTATCTGCCATGGCTTTGGCCAGCTGGAAGGGTTTGCCCTGGCAACGCAGGATGAGTTTCGTGACCTTTTGAAAAAAGCCGGCCTGCGCGGTAGTGATGCGCGTTGGAGGGCGGGCAATTCTGACGAAATTCTGGCGGCCATTCGTGAGTTGGATGTCCGACGCCATGACTTGCCGTACGAAACGGACGGCGCAGTCGTGAAGGTGTTTTCCATAGCGGCACAAAAGCAACTCGGCAGCACATCGAAAGCGCCGCGCTGGGCGATGGCCTTCAAGTTCCAGGCCGAACAGGCGCAGACTAAAGTGCTGTCGATTGAAATTCAAATTGGCCGAACCGGAGCGTTGACGCCAGTGGCAAATCTGGAGCCCGTGTTCGTAAGTGGCTCGACCGTCGCTCGCGCCACACTGCACAATGAGGAGGAAATCCGGCGCAAAGACATCCGGGTCGGTGACTGTGTGATCATTGAGAAGGCTGGCGAGATCATCCCGGCAGTAGTCGAAGTGAAAAAGGAGCTGAGGACGGGGGATGAGGTAGAATTTGTCATGCCAACTGAGTGCCCCAGTTGCGGCACGCCAGTCGTAAGGGATCCCGTGCAGGTAGCCGTGCGTTGTCCAAATTATCAATGTACGGAACAAGTGAAACGCCGTCTGCGACATTACGCCCAGCGCGGAGCCATGGACATCCAAGGGCTCGGCGATGTCATGGTAGATCTTATCGTGGATGCAGGCCTGGCAATCGATGTCGCGGATCTCTACGATCTGAAATTTGAGGATCTCATCAAGCTGGAGCGCCAGGGCCAACGGAGCGTCGAGAAGCTCCTGGATGGTATCGCGGCAAGTAAGCAGCAGCCCCTCTGGCGCATGATCTTTGGTTTTGGCATCCTGCACGTCGGCAGTTCGTCCGCCCAGTCACTGGTTGGCCATTTCAGTTCGATCGACGCCATTCGCGCGGCTTCACTAGAGGATTTGGAAGCGGTAGACGACATTGGGACGATCGTGGCGAAAAGCATCACCGACTACTTTGGCAATGAGCAGAACATAGCAATGATCGAGCGGCTGCGCGATGCTGGGCTACCATTCGAAGCCGCGCCGCCCGAGCCGACTGCGGGTGGTGGTTCGGCAAAATTTGCAGATACCACATGGGTCATCACTGGTACCCTGAGCGAAAGCCGTGAGGGAATCGCAGACACCATCCGCGCTCTTGGTGGCAAGGTAACGGGCAGCGTGAGTAAGAACACCACCTATCTGCTCGCAGGTGAAAAGGCGGGCAGCAAAATGACAAAGGCTGAAAAGCTAGGTGTCAGGGTACTTTCCGAGGAAGAGTTCCGCACGATGCTGGCCGAAGACGATGCGTGACAGCCTTTTGCCTGGAGAAGGCGAACGCCTCACGGTCTGCGAGTTCATGGAGCGAGCGCTCTATGATCCTGTCTCCGGGTATTACACGAGGAACATCCGGTACGTCGGCGGCTCTTCAGCGGATTTTGCCACCAGTGCTTCATTGGATCCAGGGTTCTCAGCAGCGCTGGCCAGTTGGATCGAGCACGAAATCTCAGCCACTGGTGATTCGCGGCGCGGTGCAGGCGGGAAGTGGCACTTGATCGAGCTGGGAGGGGGAGCCGGACATCTGGCGTCTGGCATCCAACGTACGCTTGGCTGGAGCGGTCGCCGACGCACGCAGTATCACATTGTCGAGGTCTCTCCGGTATTGCGGGAGGCCCAGTGCAGCACCCTTGGGCGAAAGGCGGCAAAGGTGAAATGGCATCCCGACGTTATGGAAGCCCTCAACTCAGCAGGCGGCAGGGCAATCATTTTCTCCAACGAATTCGTCGATGCCTTTCCGGCCACAGTGGTGCAATGGGACGTCGAGTCGGGTGCCTGGCACGAAGTGTGTCTGGAAGGCCGCGGGGGAGGGCGCTTCGCGGAAGTGCTGGTGCCTTTGTCCAGGGAACAATCAAAAACTTCGGTGGTGTTCGATCGTGCCTGCTGGGACTCGCTGCCACTGGCGGATGGCCAGCGCTGCGAGGTTCCCCTGTCGTGGCTTGCCTGGCTTAAGGGCTGGGTGGACAAGGCGGAGGCTGTTTCGCTTCTAACAATCGACTACGGCGACACGTTTCCTGAGCTCTATCGCGGTCGGCGCAACGGCACCCTGCGCGCCTATCTGAAGCATCAGCGGCGGGAGGGCGTCGAAGTTTACGCGGACCCCGGCTTTCAGGATCTCACGGTAGACGTGAACTTCACCGACCTCCAGCTCTGGGGCGAGAAAGCCGGTTTCGAGACTGTATGCTTCGAGACCCAGCGAGAATTTCTTGAACGCTTCAGTAATCTATTCTCTGCTGGCGAACCCGCAGCGGTTGCAGCCTTTCTACGCGATCCTGCAGGAGCAGGCGAGGCGTTCCGAGTGCTCTGCCAGCGCAAGCACTGAGGCGGCGACCAATCAATCGGCGAGGAGCGGTTCGTCCGCAGTGGAAGAATTGACCGTGACCTGCGGTTCGTCAGGCGCGTCGTCCTGCGCGGACTGCGAATGATCGCTTTGCTGCGACTGCATGTGGGGCGATCGGATGGCCGGGATCGTGGTGACGATGTTAGACATGTGGTGCGTGGTAGTAGCTTGTGGGTGGGGAAATGATACGGGGCGGCCGGTGTGGGCCAGCCGCCCCGTTTGAAGTGATTTACTGGCAGGCTTCGCAGGTGCCGCCATTCATCATGGCCTCAATGCTGCAGGTGGTGCGCTCTTCCTCGGTGTATTCACGAGTCGCTCCATTGTTGCCGTTACTGCCCGCGTGGCCTCGCACCTCTTTCTTAACAGAGACGGTCGCCTTTTCGATGTTGGAGGCTCCCATGGTGCGGAGGTAGTATGTGGTCTTCAACCCGGAGCGCCATGCTGCCCTGTACATGTGCGACAGGGTTTTCATGTCGGTATGTTTGAGGAACAAGTTGACTGACTGCGACTGGTCGATCCATTTCTGGCGGCGGGCAGCGGCTTTGATGAACCAGTTGAAGTCAATGTCAAAGGCAGTCGTGTAGCGTTGCTTTACCTCTTCCGGGATCTCCTCAATTTCAGCAAGTTCGCCATCGTAGTACTTGATCTTGTTGAGCATTTCGCTGCTCCACAGATCGAGCTTCTTCAGGTCGCGCACCAGGAACGAGTTGAGCATGATGAACTCGCCGGACAGGTTGCTCTTCACGAATAAGTTCTTGTAGGATGGTTCGATACACGGAGTGCTGCCCATGATGTTGGAGATCGTGGCGGTGGGGGCAATGGCGAGCACGTTGCTGTTGCGCATGCCTTGCTTTGCAATTTTCTCACGCAGGGGTGCCCAGTCCATTTTTCCGCCACGTTCGACTTCGATGGTCTGTCCGCGCTCACGCTCGAGGAGGTCGACGGTGTCCTGTGGCATCATGCCGCGATCCCATTTGGAGCCTTTGTAAGTCGAGTAGGTGCCCCGCTCGGCTGCCAGATCGCTGGACGCCTCATAGGCGTAGTAGGCGATCGCTTCCATGAACTCGTCGTTGAACTCGACTGCCTCCTGCGAAGCGAAGGGGACTCCCTTCATGTAGAGCGCATTCTGCAGGCCCATGACACCCAGTCCGATAGGACGGTGGCGCAGGTTGGAACGGCGTGCGGCGTCGGTCGGGTAGAAGTTGATGTCAATGACGTTGTCCAGTGCACGGACTGCGATGCGCACACTCTGGCGCAGTTTGTCGTGATCGATGTTTCCTTTTGCATCGATGTGGGAATCGAGCACGATCGATCCAAGGTTGCAGACTGCCGTTTCATCCGGGCCGGTGTTCAGTGTGATTTCTGTGCAAAGGTTCGAGCTGTGAATGACGCCGACGTGATCCTGGGGGCTGCGGACGTTGCACGGGTCCTTGAAGGTGATCCATGGGTGGCCGGTTTCGAAGATCATTTTCAGCATCTGCTTCCACAGATCGATCGCTGGGATCTTGCGACCGTGAATTTCACCGTCCTCGGCCATTTTTTCATACTCGACGTAGCGCTTCTCGAAGGCACTGCCGTAAAGCTCGTGCAGATCGGGTGTCTCATTGGAGCGGAACAACGTCCAGTCCTGGCGGCCTTCCATCCGCTTCATGAACAAGTCAGGCACCCAGTTGGCGGTGTTCATGTCATGGGTGCGGCGGCGCTCGTCGCCCGTGTTCTTGCGCAGCTCAAGAAAGTCCTGAATGTCTGCGTGCCACGTTTCGAGGTAAGCACAGCCAGAGCCCCGACGCTTGCCGCCCTGGTTCACCGCTACGAGCTGGTCGTTGTGCAGCTTGAGGAAAGGAATGACGCCCTGGCTCTCACCGTTGGTGCCATGAATGTAGCTGCCAGTGCCGCGCACTGCGGTCCACGAGCCGCCTAGTCCGCCTGCCCACTTGGAAAGGTAAGCGTTCTCGGCGATACCTCGCTGCATGATCGACTCGATGCTGTCACCGACCTGATAAAGGTAGCAGGATGACAGCTGCGAGTGATTGGTTCCAGAGTTGAACAACGTCGGAGTGGACGAGCAGAAACGCCGTCCTTTGTAGAGATTGTAGAGAGCAATGATGCGCTCAGTCTGGTCGGTCGTCTCGTCGATGAAGATGCCCATGGCGACGCGCATCCAGAATAATTGAGGCGCTTCGAGCCGCTTGTGCGGCTGGACGTGCTTGTCGACGATCAAATAGCGGTCATACATCGTCTGGATTCCGAGGTAATCGAAGTCCATGTCTGCGGCTGGATCCAGCGCCTCGGCCAGTTTGTCGAGTTCCAGATCAAGGAGGCGTGGGTTGACGCGCTTGATGTCAGCGGAGCGAACAAGGTGGCGCTTAAACGCCTTGCGATGAAATGCCGGCAACTGGTCAATTCCATCAGTGACGATGTTCCAGTCCAAGACTTCCTCGTAAATGTAGGAAAGCAGGATGCGGCCGGCGAATTTTGTGAAGTCAGCATCGCGCTCGATCATGCTTTTCGCATTGAGAATGATCGTCTTCTTCAGGTCTTCCACCTTCATCTCGGGGAAGAGTGAACGGCGCAGTTCGGACTCGATCTCCTCGTGATTGAGGCAGAGGTCGAGGCCCATGCTGGCGAATGCGATGCGCTTCTTCAGGTCAAGTCCGTCCCAGAGCCAGGTTTCGCCGTCGTTCATGGTAAGCAGAATCATCGCATCCTGCTGCACCGACGATGATTGACGTTCTGCTTCTTTCTCGATCTGTTCCCGCTGTTCTTTGCGATGTGCGCGATAGATGATGTAGGCCTCGGCGATTTTGTAGTGCCCTGAGCGCATCAATTCGACTTGCACGAGATCCTGCAGTTCCTCGATGTGGATGAAGTCTTTCTCCAGCTCGTGTACTCGCTGGGTGACGGCATTTGCGATTTCCTCGGCAGGGGAAGAATCCATCTGCAGGGAAAGGAATGCCTTGCGCACGGCGATCTCGATTTTGTCGTGCTTCCACTTTACCACTTGCCCGTTGCGTCGGATGACGCGGGCTCTGACCGACACGGGAGTCTCGCCCAGGCCGCCGCCGCTCTTTCCAAAGTCTGACCGGTGGTGGCGCAGGATGAAGCTCTTGGCAACATCGTGTGCGTTGCGGCGGACAAGTGCTCGCTCGATGATGCGACCTACCTCGCGGGCGCTCAGTGTTGCGGCATCTCCCTCGGAATCTGTGTGGCGCGCATTCAGTTCCAGCGATACCACGCGGGCGATTTCGGTTACGAGACTTTGATTCTTATCAGTAAAGATGGCGTCCTCTTGCCGGGACAGCATCAAGTCGGTGACTGCCTCACCGATCATGTCGGCGATGTCAGAAGTCTCCATGTTTCGCTGCTCGCCGTTCACCTCTACGGTGATGCGCACGTCGTCAGTTACTTCAGGTGCTGGCATTAAACCCTCGCCAGCAGTTCTATTTGTGAGTCCATTGCGGGCAACATTTGCCCAGTCAAAGCGAGGTCGGTCTTTAGGGGAGGATTCCACGAGGCGTTTTAGCTCGAGATCTTCTTCAATAAAGTTCTTTCCAATCATACGGGAGGAGGAGTGTTAACGAATTGTTGGTGGTAAGGAAACGGAGTAATACGGTTTGGGGATTCTCTAACGAGCAGGGGGCAGACGACATTTGAGGACGATTGGATAGGTCGTCCCGTGTCATCGGCGGCTCGTCGCGGAGGGTACGTGACGTCGGCGAATCAAAGTTCGTCGTCGTCCGGAATTTCGAGGGCCGATGCCTTCTGGTATTCAGTCACCCGGCCTTCGAAGAAGTTTTGCTCCTTCTTGATGTCCATCATTTCTGCGAGCCATGGCAGCGGATTTTTCACTCCAGGGTGAAGTGGTTCGAGGCCCACGCCCTCAAGGCGTCGATCTGCGATGTAGTCGATATAGGTCATGAATTCCTCTTTGCTGAGCCCGATCGAATTGACTGGCAGGCAGTCGGAGACGAATTCTTTCTCCAGCTGCACCGCTTCTGCCATGGTCTGGCGCAAGTCTTCGCGGAATTCCGGCGTCCAGATTTCCTGGTTCTCTTCGACCAGATCCATGAACAGGTTTCTGAAAACTTCGATGTGATTCGACTCGTCACGCAGCGTGTAGCGGAACATTTGTCCGATGCCTGGGAACTTGTTCTGCCGATAGAGGCTCAGGATCATGCCAAACAAGCCGTAGAACTGAGTGCCCTCCATGCACTGGCCGAACACGAAAATGTTTTTGGCAAGCAGGGCCTTGTTTACGGGATTGGTCAGGTCGAGGTCTTTGCGGAGCGCCTTCGAGATGCCGGTTACAAATGCATTTTTGCGCTGGATGGTCTCGATCTGCTCAAACATCGCCTCGCACTCGTGCGGATTGATGCCCAGAGAGCTGATCATATACAGGAGGCTGTCAGCATGGATGTTCTCCTCGTGAGCGTGACGCCCAAGCACGAGTTTCAGTTCGGGTGCCGTCACCAGTTCCCTGACTACGTGGAGGACGTTGTCCCCGACGATTCCTTCCGCCGCAGAGAAGTAGCCAATCCCCATGCGGATGATCCAGCGCTCGTTGTCGCTGACTCCGGCGGATTGCCACTGTTCGATGTCCTTGCCCATTGGGATGTCTTCCGGCTCCCAGTGGTTCGATTTCATGGCCTGGTAAAGGTCGTAGGCCCAGCTGTATTTCAATGGCAACAGATTGAATGCCATGGTATCTCTGCCATTGATAACTTGCTTGGCTGCAAATGCTTCCTCGGCCTTCGTCTGATCCAAGACGAAGGATTTAGTCCCTATTGTGAATGTCTTCTCCATGAGTGAATTGCGAATTTCAAGAAATATCGTATTAACGAGATCCCGATTTGAGAATCGGTTGGTGACGAGTGATCAACCCAATAGCAGCTCATTTCCAAAACGCATCTCCCATTTTCAGAAATCGACGGGGAAAAGCTACCATATATTGGGGTTGCTCGAAGACTATACCCAACATGTGGTATGTGGGGCAACATTATTTTGTGTTTCCGAGATTTTTTAATATCCGAAACACTGCTTCCAAAACCCCCCTGAAAATCACACTCTCGATTATGGTGAAAATAGTGAATTTTTAAAATTCACGGTCTACAACGGTCCGCTACGGGCTTTGCACCCAACGATGAACGGGCGTTAGAGGCAAGCATTTCTTAAAGAAAACTGCCGTCAAATTCCTTCGGCAGACAGGCGCCGAGGACGTGTGTTTTTTTAAAATTGGAACTTCGTGCCTAATCCTCAAGGCCGTCTGCCGATCCCAAAACATCGCCGTCTTCATACCAAAACGAGATCATCATTGGCCGGCAGCACACTTCGCAATCGTAGTCGACTGAACACGGAGTCTCAGATTCCGCCGGCGCTGCCACTGGGAACCTCTCAAAACACGAAGGGCACGTAATATCAACGAGTTCTCCCATGATTTGTCCAATAGATCTGGGGCAGATCAGCGCTTTATCCATTTGAGGAAACCAGCCTGGCCCAGTCGTTCCTCCATGTTTTTGAGCTGCTCCAGTGTCGGATCGTGAATAGGAAGCCGGTGGCGACCGCAGGGGATCCCGGACAGCGTCATGGCTGCTTTGAGGCCAGCGCGGCCACAACTGCTGATGAGGATTTCGATCATGTCGACCGACTGAGACTGTAAATTCCGTGCTCTGGCGATATCGCCCTGCCTGAAGGCATCGATAAGCTCCAGATAGAGGCCTGGAGCAAAATTGTACGTACTGCCGACTGCGCCGAATGCCCCCATTGAGAGCCCGGCGAGGAGCATTTCGTCCACTCCGAAGAACACTTCGAGCTGGCCATTCACCGCCCGTCTGCACCGATCGAACTCGTGCAGGTTGGGTGATGAGAATTTGATTCCCCGGAAATTGGGAACTCTGCCGAAGGCTGATTCGGCCAAGGATGCCATATCCAGAGCTACTCCGCCGAATGCAGGGATGTGGTAGTAAAAGAACGGTAAAGCGGGTGCTCCCGCAGCAATCTCTGCGACCACTTCGGTCAATGCGGACACGGATTCGGCCCGAAAGTATCCCGGAGGAGTTGCCGAAACCGCATTCGCGCCTGCTGACTGTGCATGGGCAGCGAGATCGCGGGCCTCGCTCAGGCTATTGTGCCCGACTTGGACGATGACCGGAATCCGGCCTGCGACCGCAGTCACAAATGCCTCGGCCAATTCCTTGCGCTCGGGTGTTGTCAGTGACGGTCCCTCGCCAGTGGTGCCATTCACGTAAAGACCGGCAACGCCGCGGGCGATCAGCTGATCGACCATCGCCGGAATGGTAGCGAAATCCACTTCGCCTGAGTCCAGGAATGGAGTGAAGGTGGCAGGAATCAGCCCGAAGGCCGCGTTTGGTAACAGTTTGGATTGCATAGAGATGGTCGATCGAACCACAAAATGTCGGCCGTAGCACGCCCGATTTACATCTGCTCTTCCGGCAGCCGCTATCGATCAGACCAAACGGCAAGCTGATTGCCTGCGGGATCCTTGAAATGGAAGCGGCGACCGCCGGGGAACGAGTAAGTGTCTCTTGTGATGCGCCCTCCATGCTCCTTTATGTCCTCTTCGATGGCTTCGAGTTGCGCCGAATAGATGACGACCAGCGGTG
This sequence comes from Verrucomicrobiia bacterium, assembly GCA_020439995.1. Classification (GTDB taxonomy): domain Bacteria; phylum Verrucomicrobiota; class Verrucomicrobiia; order Verrucomicrobiales; family DEV007; genus JAGROY01. The sequence goes on along the minus strand of JAGROY010000106.1, from coordinate 15,557 downwards.
CTACGGATGCGGGCATCTGCTCGACTCTAGCAAAGCCACCATTCAACCGACCATCGCGAAAACTGGTGTAGCCCTCTCCCCAGTCCGTGAAATCCCAGCCAAAGACTCCGTGGTAGAATTCCTTCACGGCAGGGAGATCCGTCGCGGGAAACTCAATGTAGTCGATCTGTCTTTCGTGTTCCGAGTGGTCTTCCATCATGATGTTTTGCGAAGGTAGAAGCGTTGCTCAAAGGCATCGGTTGAGGTCAGGGTTTTCTTGAGTGCGAACAGATGCTCAAATTCAGGGAGTTTCGTATCTCCCTCGTATGGGTCAAAAACGTAGGTGAGGTAAAGGGAGGAGCAGGCTGGAAACAGGGCGTCGTAGAGTTGCCCGCCACCGATCAGGAAAGCGTCACCGTCCAGCTTCATATGTTCCAGCTCTCTGATGTCCGATAGGAGTGTCGCGCCTGTTGCATCGGCCATGGAGAGGCTGCGACTGATGACGATGTTCAGCCTGCCTGGAAGCGGGCGGCCCAGCGATTCCCACGTGCGGCGTCCCATAATGATGGGATGCCCAAAGGTGAGTTGCTTAAAGAGTTTGAGATCCTCTGGCAGATGCCAGGGCAGGGTGCCGGCCTTGCCAATGATGCGATTGCTCGCCATTGCCGCGATCGCATGCAGCTTGAATGGCAGTGAGAGTGGCTGAGGCGAGGTCGTGTTCAAGTGGCCGGGGGTAGTGTGTGTTGTGTGTTAGACTGCCACAGGGGCCTTGATGGCGGGGTGGGGATCGTAACCTTCCAGCGTGAAGTCTTCGAATGTGAAGTCGTCAATCGATCGCACAGCCGGATTGATCAACAGTCGGGGAGTGGTGCGGGGGGGGCGTGAGAGCTGGAGTTTCGCTTGGTCAATGTGGTTGCTGTAGAGGTGAAGATCACCGAACGAATGGACGAAGTCACCCGGCTTGAGCCCGCATACCTGCGCGATCATCAGGGTCAGCAGTGCATACGAGGCAATGTTGAAAGGAACCCCCAGGAAGATATCGGCGCTACGCTGGTACAGTTGGCAGCTGAGTTCGCCATTCCGCACATAGAACTGGAAGAGTAAATGGCACGGGGGTAATTTCATCTTCGGTACATCCGCCACATTCCAGGCACAGACAATCAATCGTCGGGAATGGGGATTGAGGTTAATTTGATCGATTACCTCCTGGATCTGGTCGATCGCGGGTTTGCCGTCACCTTGTTCCCATGCTCGCCATTGCTTGCCGTAGACAGGGCCCAGATCACCATTCTCGTCGGCCCACTCGTCCCAGATACGCACTTTGTTCTGTCTGAGATATTCGATGTTGGTGTCTCCTTTGAGAAACCAGAGCAGCTCGTGGATGATCGATCGCGTGTGAAGCTTCTTTGTTGTGAGCAGAGGGAATGACTCCCGCAGATCGTAGCGTGCCTGCGCTCCAAAAACGCTCAAAGTGCCCGTGCCAGTACGGTCGCTGCTGGGAGTGCCGTGGTTGAGCACATGCTGGAGGAGGTGAAGGTACTGGCGCATCTTTCAAGAAAACGGATTTCTTCGCCACGATGCTGTTCACGCCACAGGAGGCAATAAAAAAACTGGAGATCTTCGCTGTGTCACCGGATGGCTGGCCGATTTGCAGCCAAATACGCGAGGAAGTCCCCCGTAAGCGAAGGATGCGGATCAAGAATTTGCTCAGTACGCGCAGCCCCGATCAGTCGCGTCCCTTTAGAAGGAAGGCGAATGCGAAGACTCCGAGACTGAGAAAGATGATGGCGACGGTGATTCCCCAGATAATTGGCATGAGCGAGTGTTAGCTGAAATATTGGGTATTTCCACAGAAAATTTACCCCAAATCGTCGGTCGCTGTTCGGTGGGGCTTCCGACTGGCGGCTAGTTTTGCGTTACCTTGAGCCGGAAAAACAGCCCATCGCCAGTGGAACTCGCCGGGGTGGAATGACGGACGATCACTCTTTCGACTGTGCCCGCTTCAGTGACCGACACTTCGACCAGATCTACCCCGGTGGGCTGCCAGTCTTGCAGGCCGGTTGAGGATTCCACCGTGTAGGTGATTCCTTCGGCAGTGTAGTTTATTCCAGTAGTGCCAGTGCCACCTGGCAGTCGGGTATATTGAAACGAAAGGAACGTCTGTCCACCGGCGACAACAGTGCCAGCCGCGATCGGGTAGTTTTGAAGGTCAGAGACGAGCGGGTTCATTCCCAGTGCTGTTTCCAGCAGAGTGGCAATGCCGTCTCCGTCAGGATCGGTTCCTGATTCGGTAATCGGCAGGTTCCCTGCGCCAGGAGTCAATTGGCCCGCCGCAGGAAGGCCGAAGTTCTCCGACGGATCGAAGTCGAACGAGCTGCTGCCAGTGATCAGCGATCCCCCATACCAGGCAGCTGTAGAATTTGCAGCGGTATTGTCGCTCCTCCTGGCGAACGCATCTGGCTCGTAGCCAGCCTGGCTGAGATCTGCCAATGCGTAGTTGGTGCCAATGTTTTGTGCCAGCCCCGCGTCGAATTCTCGATAGCCAACGCTGTCGACGAGGTCTGTCCAGGGAGTGATGTCGAATCCGTTGAGATCGTCTGGATCCAGGTCCGTACCGATATCGCCGCTGAATCCCTTTACCAGCAGCAGGCAAAATTCGTTGTTCGAGCGGCTCAGTTCTCCACTGCCTCCCAGGTCTTCCGCATCAAATCCCAGAGGATCAATGAATGAGGTCGCTGCATCGACGACCACTTTGTAGGGGCCTCCGGGAGGCACCGAGTCCGAGTAGCCATCGCCCACCACAGCGAGCCCGTTTGAGCCAGATGCGAAGCCATCCAGGTTCCAGGCTTCCATCACGGTGCCAGTATTGCTTCCGCCGACGTCGACTAGAAGAAGGTAGTAGGTATCAAAGCTTTGCGCGCCTCCGCTAGTGCCCAGAAGCTCGATGAATTCGAGATCCGTATCGGCACCGGCTGGATTGACGACGACTTCGTTCAATAGAACCGGTGCATCGCTCGGGGTGGCCGCATGATTGAGGCTACCGGGCGTGCTGCCTCCTTTGAACGCGCCGAACCATTTGTCCGAGTAAGAGACTTCTCCGCTCAGGCCGCTGCCGTCAGCATTGGTAATGAAATCGCCACCGTACCAGGATGCCGCCTGGTTCTGTGCGAGATTGCCAGGAATTCTAGCAACATGGTCGGGAGTGAAGTCAGCCTGATCAATGTTGGCGTTGACAATCGCTCCACCCAGTGTGGCGACACCCACGCTGTCCTTGATTTCGGTCCATGGAGGACTATTGACTTCCAGCATCTTGTCTGCGGGAGATGTGTAGCCGCTGACGATTAGAAAAACGTAGTTCCCATTGGGGCCAAAGTCTCCTTTGTCCACGCCATCCGGGTCTTCGTAGTGCGTAGTTCTTTCAAGGAAAGGTCGGAACTCAGCAGGGAGTAGGTTGGGATCATCGACATTGTCACCCACAAGCAAAAGGCCATCCGGGCCAGTCGACAGTGAAGAAAGGTCGATTGCTTCCCTGATCTCTGGTGGGCCTGAAGTATCGATTATCATGAGGTGCAGGCCATTGAGGCAGTCAATTCCTCCAGATGTGCTCATGATTTCGATGAATTCCTGGCCGTCTTCAAATTTTTGCGTCTGCGTATTCAGGACATCGGGAGGGTTGACGCAGAGTTCATTGATCAGGATCTCTGCCCGTTGCGTTGCTGCGGCGGACAGGTTGGAACGACCGGGAGTCGCTTGGCCACGAAATCCACCAAAGTAATTATTGTTAAAGCTGATATTCGTCGGGCTCTGCCCGCCAGCGGGGCCACCATAAGCGCCACCGTACCACGAGCTAGCTGAGTTGGCGGCGAGGTCTCCCAGCTTACGGGAAACTGCATCAGGATGGTATCCGAGTCCGGTGATGTTCCCTCCGAACTCCGCCGCATAGCCAAGCACGCCAGCACCGACTTCGTCGAAGCTAATGGAATCATGTACCTGGCTCCACGGCTTTGAGTTCAGTGTGCCGTCATCATCGGGATCAAGATCAGTGCCTACGGCACCCATGAATCCTGACACTAACAGAAGCGTAAATCCGTCATTGGCTCCGATGTCGCCTGCACCGAATCCCGAGGGCTCCCGCAGAACCGTGGCAGGGTCGAGAAAGTTGCCCCAAGGCTGGCTCGCCTGATAGTTGTCGCCGATGAGCATGAGGCCATTGGCACCGGTCGAGAAGCCGGAGAGATCCCATGCTTCGCGAATGTTGCCCCGCAGGTTTACAGGCTGGCCAACATTGGCGTCGTTGTCGCTCTTTGAATCGATCACGATGAGGTGATAGCCATCGGTTACCACTGAACCTCCGCTGACGCTGGTGATTTCTATGTATTCGAAATTCGCGTCACTGCTGGGGGGAGGGTTGACGTTTACTTCATTGATCCGAATCTCCGCCAATGCAGCGCTGTCCGCCTGGTTGCGCCGTCCAGGAGTGGCCTGTCCTTTGAAGCCTCCGAAAAATTCATCTGAGAAAGCGATGTCAGTAGGGAGCGAGCCCCCGATCTCACCGCCATACCATGCGGCAGCACTGTTGGGTGAGAGGTTGCCTTCGACCCGAGACAAATTGTCCGGGTTGAATGTGGCCTGGGTTAAGTCAGCCAGAGCGTAAGTGCGATTGACGCCGCTTTCACCCAGGCCCACTGAATCGATGATGGCCGACCAAGGTGTCGTGTCGAGAACGCCATTGTTGTCTACATCCAGATCGTCGTCCTGCTGGCCGGTGAAGTTTCTCACTAGCAGCAGGGAGAATGCTGAGTTGGGACCAATGTTGTCATCACCCAAGCCTGATGGGTCAGCGGCGCGGGTGTCGTTTTCGATGCTGGCACTCCATGGGCCGCCTTGGGGAGAGTCGTATCCGTTGCCGAGCAATAGCAGGCCGTTGGGGCCAGTCTGCAGGCTGGTGAGAGCCCATGCTTCTTCCACCTTGCCCACGTTGGCTCCCGATGTATCGAGAATGATGAGGGTCAGATCGTTGGTGGATTCATCACCGCCAGTGGTGCTTTTCAGCTCGATATATTCATAGTTGCCATCGCCGGTGACGCCGATCGAGTCAGGTGGATTCACGTGGACTTCATTGATCAGAATTTCCGCGAGCACCGAGCATGGAAGTAATGAAATACCCGCGAAGAGAGCTGCGAATCGGTTGAGTGATGAGGGATTATTCATGAGCGGGTGGGGTAGAAGTCAGGAGCTTGTGGGAAGAACCAGTGGACGCTACGAAAGTAGCTAACGGGAAACCGCCACCGGAGCTTTAGCATAGTGATAAACGAATCAAACCTCAAACAAGAAATGGGGCCAATGCTGTCACAAAACCACTGATAACACAGCGGCAAGTGAATCAGTGATGAATGCAGGCACTAAAGCCGAACGACTCAGGCTGCTTCCTCGTCGCCGTCAGGCTCGCTGTCACTCCCATTGTCCTTCATCGCCTCGGGATCCAAGGTGGTGAGCCTCTCGATCGACCATTCAAGTCCCTTGATGATCTCGTCATCTTTATGGCCTGCGGTGGTAAGCTGCTGCCACGTTTCTACGGCTTTCTTGAAGCTGGTGATGGCTTCTTCTTTGTTCTCGCTCTTATCCGAGACGTCACCCAGCGTTCCGTAGAGACTAGCCAGGCTCATCTGGAATTTCTTCTGGAGGTAAGATCCGGCTTTCTGTTTGATGCGGATTTCCTCAAGCATGGTCACTGCCTGGCGGGCTTCGTTTGTGGCATCTTCGAGGTTTCCTGAGGAGGCAAGAAGCTCTGCATAGAGACCACGATTCGTCGCCAGTTCATGACGGTCGAGGTCAGTTGCTCTGGCTTTGGTAACCACTTCGTTGATAAAGATGACCGTTCCTCGCTGGTAGTCGATAGCTTTCTCTGGCGCTCCCTGGTCGCGGAGCATTCTGGCGACCGCAGCGTAGTCTCTGGCAAGTGCCATTTTGTATTCTGGAGTATTCGGGAACTGCTCCATCAAGCTCTTCAAGTATTTGACCGCTTCCGAATGTGCGCGACCAGCTTCTTTCCATAGGCCGCTCGGTGCCAGCATTTCGCCCAGTGCCCAGTAGTTGATTCCCAGATTGAATCGGTACGAAGGGGACTCTGGATCGAGGTCGTGAAGCTGGAGGAGAATATCCACCGCCTTTACATGGTCTTCGGCACCTGCGTCGAACTTAGATGCGGCCAGGAGGCATCGACCGCGTTCAAAGTAACTTTTTGAAAGCAGCAATGAATTCTTTGGAGAAGTGGAGGGGCTTTCCTCCTGTGCGGTGAGGAGTTCAATTGCCCGGCCGAGCTGGGCCATGGCATCGTCGACGCGTTCGACTTCTCTCATTGCCCGTCCATTGAGCACGTAGACTTCAGCGACGGAGTATCGCAATGCTGGCTCAGAAGCAAGTCGGCCTGCGAATGGTCGATACTGTTCGCTTGCCTGCTCCAGTTGAATGATGCTGTGCTCAAAGTCCCCCCGTGAGAGTCCAAGTTTCGCTGCAGAAACCCGGGCCTTGGCCAGTCTTAATCGATGATCGTCAGCTGTGGGGCCAGTGGGATCTTGCTCGATGAGTTCTGCAATGGATGTGATAGCCTGGTTGTAGCCCGCTTCAGCTTCAGTCGTTTTCCCCAGCCCGTTTTGGATCAATGCGAGATTCAACGTCGCCCGGGCAACCGAATCAAGGAGCACGGGATCGCCCTCGGCACTGGCGAGTATGGACTGGTAAAAATGTTCGGCTCTCTCAAACGCGATGCGGCGCTCTGGGGTGTCGGCGACTTCGGAGCCGCTCTCAATGAATTCGCCAAAGAAGAAGTCTGCGGTGTCTTGAGCCTTGGCCAGATTTCGCTGGGCACGCATTTTCTCAGAGCGGTCGGCTACTGCTTCGAGCTGATTCTCCGCTCTTTCAGTCGCAGTCTTTTGTTCCAGAGCGGTTTTGTTGGCGAGGGCTCCGGAGAATTCCTCAATGGCGCTCTGAGTTGTTTTCAACGCCGTTTCAGCGGCAGCAAGGTCGGTTTTTGCGTCCGAGTAGAGTTTGAAGAATAGCCCAGCCGCACCAGCCAGCAGCACCGCCACTAGCCACGGGAGGACGCGTAAAAATGGATTTGAGCGCGGTGCCTCGTACTCCTGAGAGACCTGAATGGCCGCTGCAGGCGCGGCAGGAGGTGGCATTTTCGCAAATGCAGAAGCCCCGTCGTCCTCAATGTCGAGATCATCGTCGGCATGAGGCATCGGGCCGACGGCAGCTGACTGTAGCGAAGCGACCTTTTCAAGGGTGTCTTTTACGACCCTCATATTCGGATACCTGTTCGCTGGATTGAGCGCCAGGCAGCGGATGAGGATATCCCGTCGCTCAGCCTCGACGTGGCTGCCTGGAGCATCAGGCCAAAAAATTTCGGGATAATTCTGAGCCGCAGCTGCGTACTCATTCGGGTCGAATACGATAGGAAGATGTGGTTCCTTCTCGATCTGTTCGCGCAGTGCATCCAGTTCCTCTTCGAACCGCGGGAAATAGCCCGTCAGCAGGCGATAGGCAACTGCGCCGAATGCGTAGACGTCCCAAGTTTGAACGTCGGTTTCAAAAAGCTTTTCGGGTTGAGCCAGTTGTTCCGGGCTTGCGTAGAACGTGTGATCATTGAGAGCAAGTCGACCGACTCCCCCAAGCCAACCCTGGCCTACGTCGCTGATCCGAAGGCGGGGATTGTCCTTGCTTCCGCTGATGAAAATGTTGCTGGTCTTCAGGCCACAGTGAACGATCCCTAGTGAGTGCATATGCGCCATCGCATCCGCAAGCTGGCCAATCAGCTGCCATGCAACCTCGGGTGGCACCTGGCCGCAGATCGACTCAAGCGTCTGTGGTTCGGGCGGTTCCTGGCCATAGTCCAAGCAAAGATCCATAACGCAGTAGGCAGGATCACCGTCGAGGTCATGGTCGTGAACATGTAGAATCCCTGGGTGTGATTCACTTGATCGAAGCATGTCGAGACAGTGCTTCACATACTCCCTATTGATCGCCTCGGGCTTAAAAACCTTCACTGCGACGTCTGTCTCTTCCTCCCATAGTCCCGCATACACCACACCGCACGATCCCTCGGAAATGAGGTCGTGGCAGGAGCAGCCGGGAAATTGAGGAAATTCAGACAAGAGAGCGTGAAAGTAAACAGGTAGTGAGCCGTCTAGCAATCGGAATTATCAACGTTGATTACGAGTTCTTCGCAAATGATCAAGTAAGAGATTTTTATTCTCGTCAGAAACCAAGCCGTTGACGGAAAAAACGCAGTGTTTTATGCGATCTGAAGGAACGAGCTACGCTTCTGTTGAAGTTCTGCTCGTTATGGATTTTGCGGTTGGTGTGGATGATTTGAGTTTTAGCCAATCAGCTGAAGAGCCAACGCTACTAACTGTCCATGTCAGTCTTATGAAATGGGTCGTGGCACCGAGCATCCGAGGATACCCAGTGCCACGTTCTCCTCCCCCAAAGCTTCAAAGATACACGAGATTCGAGATGCGAAAAGAGAAAATCCCCGTTTAGTAATGTGTTAGTCTCAGTTCGCCCAGTGGCAAGCACGTATTAGTATTTGATTGATTATCAAAAGTTCCAGAGCAACGCAATTGCCCCAACGGGAGCCCAACAGATTCATCGTTTAAGGATTCACATTGCCACAAATGTATGACAGAAGCATTTTCTCCTGCAAATGCTCCGATAAGCCAACAAAAATATGTCCAGTAGAAAATATCGCGTTAAAATGACGACTGCCTTCACCGATGGAGTGATTGGTGCCATCCGGTTGGGGGCCGTGGTCGGTCTGTGTATTTGCGGTTTCCTCGCCTATAGACAATTGAGCGGCAGCCTGGTGACTCTGGGTGGTTGCGCAGGTGACTGGAACTGCGAGGAAATTTTCAAAAGCCGCTGGGGCTCTATTCTGGGGATTCCAGTCGTGCTGCTTGCGGTTGCTGCATACGTCACGATTTTCGTGCTGTCGGTCGAGCCCGTTCGGAAGCTTGGCCGCTACGCTGACATTGTGCTGGGTGGACTGGGCATTGCACTGCTGTTCGGATCGCTCTGGTTCGTTGGGTTGCAGATTAGCTTCGGGGTGAAGTGCACGTTCTGCCTTCTGGCCCAGTTTGTCGGAATCGTGGTCGGCGGAATGATTCTCAAAAGTCTGTGCGAAGCGATTCACTTCAAGGTGAAGGTATCCGCAGTGCAGACCTTTGCCCTAGCAGCGTTGCTGTCTGCCGCTTTGATTGGAGGGAACTTTATCAGCTCAGGAAATGAATTATCCAAGGGCGACGACGTCGTAGTTGCCGATGGTGGCCAGGTTTACGAGGACGGGTTCTATAAATTCCCTAACCTCGGTCTCTCGGTGGAAAGGGGGAAGTTTCCGACCCTGGGCAATCCTCGTGCCCAAAAGGCCGTAGTGGTATTGTTAGACTATTCTACTATCAGCGGTCAGCTGATTCACCCTCATCTCACCGAGCTGGTGGATTCCCTCGGCGATCAGCTTGCGATTATTATCATCCCAGTCCCGCTGGACAACGACTGCAACGAGTTTTGCGATTCGTTGGACTCGGCAAATGCCTGCAAGATGGCCACATATGCCTACGCTGCCTGGGAAGCAAATCCGCGCACTTACAAGACGTTTCACGACTTCCTGATGCAGGGTGGAACTAACTCTGACAGTGGATCCATCGGTGGCGTGGTCTGGAACGATTCCAACAGCAACGGTCGGCGCGATCCTGGCGAACCGGGAATCCCTGGGGTGAGGCTGAATCTCATAAAGTCGCTCAATGTGGTGGACCAGGAGCGAATAACGACCGACGATTCAGGCCAGTTTGTCTTCAGTAAACTGCGGGCCGGACTCCGCGACATGAAGTATCAAATCAAGGTGGCTGACTCAAATTTTTCCGACGAAGGCGCGCTCCTCGGCATGATCAATACGGCTGGCTCCGGGGAAGACCGCAATGCCAGCGTTTACTATGAGCTGACGAACAGCTCAGCTACCCTCACTGGGCGAAACTTTGGCTATGTCCATTCTTCCGCTTATGACAAAGCGAGTATTCTGGCAGATGACGAAAAAGCATCGATCGATCCTCTGGCCAAGGAGCAGGATCTCTACTTGAGGGTATTGCTCAGATGCGCTGGCGACGCGGCGGATAGTGTGACAAAGCTGCTGCCGGATTTTTCAGCGATGGATTCCGCAGTCGAAGGAAACGCGAATGGCATTGATTGGCGCGACGAGAACAATCCCGTTTTGGAAAAACTTCAGGACGGCACGGTGATTTACGGTGACCTCCGCCACCGATCACCGATTTTGCCGATCGTCGTTTATGGTGACGACCAAATGAAAAAAGGCTCAATCGACGAGTCTCCCATGGTTTTCGTTCGGAAGGTACGAGACGCCAGCGGTTTGAAAAACTGATCGTTTTTGGGAGCCGACTCCAAGATCGGATCGATCTTACGCTTCGACGACGCTGGACGAGTCAAAGATGCCTGCGATCGACTGCAGGAACACTTGTTGATCCACTGGCTTTCTAAATGCAGCCACTGCACCGCGATGCTTCAAATCTTCCTCGTTCAGATGCGGATCTCCGCTGAGCACGACGACCGGGGTACCGCAGAGTTCAACGCTGTTGGTGACGCTATCGAGAACGAACTGTCCGTTGCCAGCAGGCAAGTTCAGATCCAACAGGATCATGTCAGGGTGTTGATTCCGCGCAACCCGAAGAGCCATAGTGCCATCCTCAGCAGCTAGAGTCTGGTAGCCAGCATCCCGCAATACCCGCACCAGCAGCACGCGCACTTCAGTATCGTCTTCAACAACAAGTATCGTTTTCATTTATGCAATCCTCGGATTGGTAGCTGTTAGGCTTCGTGGAGAAATAGGTGATTCAAACCGTGTAATCTATGGAATATATGGTTACTATAAAAATAGTCAATGACTTTCTTGCTCTATAGAAATATTTGTAGCGGTTAGCTATTCGCTGATTAGCATTTCTAGTGGTTGGTGTGACATCTGTAAATTGTTAATATTTAGCGGTGTGGGGGAAATGTTTGAAATGCTCGCGTGCTACCCTGCGAGAGCCCCTCAGATCGAAATATTTAGCACATCCAAAGTGTGAGCAAGGATGTAACTTACTGATGGTGAGAAGATTGATTCTTCTGATCGAGGGCGGAGCGAAAGATTTGCTGAGATTCCTTGGAGCTTTCGCTTGGCGGAACCGGAACCAGCGGCGAGAACGATTATTGAAAAATGAGTGAACCCTGTTCGACAATGCCGTGAAAGAAACGGACGAGAAGAATCCACTAGTCGCACTAGAGCGTTACTTTGGCTTTCGTAAATTCTTGGATGGCCAGAGCCCGGTGGTGAGTGCGGTTTTGAGCGGTCGGGATGTTCTCGCCGTGATGCCCACCGGGGGCGGAAAATCGCTCTGCTACCAGCTTCCGGCCGTAGTGATGGATGGTGTTACCGTAGTCGTTAGCCCGCTCATTGCGCTGATGAAGGATCAGGTTGATGGCCTTCAGCGTAAGGGGATTGCGGCGACGATGATCAACAGCTCTCTGAGCATGTCCGAGCAGCGCGAGCGACTCGCCGCCTTGCGTGCTGGCCAGCTCAAGCTGGTCTATATCGCCCCCGAACGCTTTCGGTCGCGCAGCTTCATGGAGGCGTTGCAGGCCGTGCCCCTGGCATTGTTTGCGATCGATGAAGCGCATTGCCTTTCGCAATGGGGGCACGATTTCCGTCCGGACTACCTTCGACTGGGGGAAGCGCTGGAGTTTCTTGGTCGGCCTCAGACGGCTGCGTTCACCGCTACTGCTACACCCGTCGTCAGAAAAGACATTCTGGCAAGTCTGGGGCTGCGTGATCCTTTCGAATGTGTCAGCGGCTTTGCCCGCCCGAACCTCAGCCTGCGGGTAACGCCGGTGGAGAAGGTAAGGCAAAAATTTGCGCGGCTGCGGACGATCATTGAGACGCACCGGACCGGAATCATTTACTGCGCAACAAGGCGGAAAGTCGAGGAAGTGGCAGAGACACTGTTCGACTGGAATATTCCGTGTGTCGCGTACCATGGCGGGATGAGCGACGAAGACCGGGAGCGTGCGCAGAATCTGTTCATTGAACGCAAGCGTGATGTGGCAGTAGCCACCAATGCCTTTGGCATGGGCATCGATCGTTCGGATGTGCGGTTCGTCGCCCACTTCGAAGTTCCCGGCAGCGTTGAAGCCTACTACCAGGAGGCTGGTCGGGCAGGCCGTGATGGCGAGCAGTCGGTCTGCGAGTTGCTGTTCAATCATGCCGATTCAAAAACTCAGGAATTCTTCATCGAGGGCAACAATCCGGGCCGTGCATGCATCACCGATGTCTACCGTACGCTGCTCAAGCTCAGCGACGACAAGAATCAAATCCGGCTGCGACTCAAAGAACTGGCCGACGCCGTGCCCAGCTTGAGCAACGAGATGGCGCTGAGTTCTGCGCTGTCGATGCTGGTGCGCAACCGCTATGTGGCACGATTCGATCTGCCGGGAGAGCGCATCAAAGGCACGCGACTCCTTCGTCCTGATGTCGCTCCTGAGGCGCTGGAACTTGACTGGAATGCGATCGAGGAAAAGGAACGCCGCGATCATGACAAGCTGCGCGCGATGCTTGACCTGTGCTACTCTGGCGGCTGTCGTCAGCAGTGGATCCTGCGCTACTTTGGCGAGCAGGACGCCAGTGTCTGCGGTTCCTGTGATGTTTGCACTTCGGGTGCCAGAAGTGACTTTCGGGATGCCACCGAAGAAGAGTTGGTCAATGTGCGGAAGCTGCTCAGCGGCGTGGGCCGTGCCTCCATCCGCATGCCCGATGGTGGCTGGGAAGGACGCTTCGGCCAGGGCAAGATAGTACAAATGTTAGTGGGTAGCCGGTCGCAGGAGGTGCTGTCCGCCCGGCTCGACGAACTCTCCACTTATGGAATATTGAAGGAACTCGGTGCAGCCTACGTCACGGAACTGTTTCGAGAGCTTATGCATGCTGGCTATTTGACGAAGACCGGCGGGCCGTACCCGCTTGTCATCCTCACACGGCGGGGGCAGCGGTTGATGTTTGGAAAAGAGACGACGTGCCGCATCAACTGGCCCGGATCAGAAACTGGAATCAGTAAAACAGGCGGCAGCTCTACGAATCAGCAGCCCCAGGCACTGCCCGGAGCCATGGATCTCGATGGAGCGGAGATGGGGTTCGATCAGGAACTTTTTAACAAGCTGACCATCGTCCGGGCAAACCTCGCCCGCGAGCACGGCGTTCCGGCCTACTCGATTTTTCAGACCTCAACCATCGAGTTCTTTACCAGGCTCAAGCCAAAATCCGTCGAGGCAGGGATGCGCATCCGGGGCGTGGGGCCTTCCAATGGCCCGAAATATCTGAGTTACTTCGTCGAGTGCATCGCTGCTCACGAACCCCGGTGATGTTACTCTTTGATGGTCGCCGCTGCGGATGAGTAGCCACTCGCTGTCAGAACCTCTCTGAGACCATCAATGTTGTTTTGCAGGCTGACTTCAGCGTCTTGAGCGTCGAGGTGATCAAGGATGCCAATCGGGCCGCTGTAACCACTGGCGATGACAGTCTGGATCATCGCGCTTTCGTGTTTTCCGCTGCCGATCGGGATGATCTTGTAGGTCATTCCCTCCACTGTTTCGGGATCCGCCATGCCGTTGAGATTGAGGCAATGCAGGTAGGGGAGCATTTGCTTCAGGCAGGCAGGAAAATCGCTGATGTGACCATGGCCATGATGGAAGTTGTAGACGATGCCGACGTGATCATCGCCAGCTGATTTGAATGCCTCGCACACCGCCACCAGATTTTCCGGCTCGCCGCCCCAGCCGCCGTGATTGTAGAGTCCGATTCTACACTTCAACGCTTTCGCTTTCTCCACCAGTGGCTGGAGTTCGGCTACCGCAGCGGCGATTTTTAACTCCCGCGTTGCAGCTTCCGGTGATCCCAGAGTGATCCAGATCTGCGGGTGAAGGTCGTATTTTTTGAACAATGAAAACGCGGATTCGTGCTGGGCCCAGAAGGCGAGGAACTCGATCCCGTGCTTTTTGTATTGGAGAATCTCGTCTTCAAATTCTGGGACATGCTCCTCACGCCAGTCGTACGCACAGCGGTTAAGTCCAAGGTCGACTAGCATTTTCGCTCGCAGCTCCGGCGTGCGCTTCTTCGCATCGAAGGGGACGATGCACCAGGCGACGAGATTCTCAGTTCGGAAATTATCCGGGATGGGCTTGTTCTGCGCCATTGCTCCAGACACGCAGTTAAGCAGGAGGGCGAACGCGATGAGGATGTGTTCTGTGGGGTGCGAGATTTTTTTCATATCAGAAGGGAACTGGTCTTTCGCTGGATGTCCACCACTGGCGCTGGGTAGCAAGCACGATGACACCAGAGAGTGCGATGGCGGCACCGAAGAACTCTCGGCTGCGCTCGATTTGTGGCGCGCTCGCCTGCATTTCCGCACCTGCGAGAGTAAACGATCCGGTCGCAATATTTGCCCAGAGGCCAGGTGCCGTGAAAGAGAATTCTAACAAGCATACCAGCACGCCGAGGACGAGCAGCGGAATGGGAACCTGCTTGAAGATGCCCATCCCATGAAGGACTGCTATGTAGGCGTAGAACAGGCACCACAGCATCATGTCGAGGCTGGAGGGGTTCTCATAAATTGCAGCATTGCCATTGTCGTTGAGCTGAAGCTTCGCGAACAGAGCGAACAAACACATTCCAATGATGTTGACGGTGATGATAGCGGCTTTCATATTCAATTCCAGAGCTGGACAGTAGTGCTCGTATCAAAAAGTGGCAAGCCGGGCATCAATTTCATGCCATGGTCATGATCTCTGCACGACAGGCATTTCGGCAATGGAGGCCGCCAATGTCTGCTGGAGGCGCCTTTGTTTCGCTCTCGTCCGCGCCTGTGACCTGACGGAGCGTGCGTGCGTAGCGGTGAAGAAAAGTTGCGGCAGTGCGATCATGAGGCCGAAGTAGAGACCGCCTGGCCGTTCGCGAAGTGGATTTTCAGTAAGGGTCTGGCTGAAGGCTGACAGGATGAAAATGCAGGGCAAAGCCGCGATCGCAAAGGTTTCTGGCGTGATGCTCCGGAGCTTGCGGATGCAAAGCAGTCCAACGAAAAGAACTGGGCAGCCGAACAAAGCGAGGTGGGAAGCCACGCCGATTGCCCCACCACTTAGATATGCGTACGTCCAGGTCGAGTGTCCGGGGAAAATGTAGTCGTTGGCCACACCGGTACGCCAGACTTCCGCGACACTCCCGAATGCAAGTGCCAGCTCGGGAAAGTAGTCGTGGTGCCAGTTGTAGGAGACTCCGATTCCACGGCCGAGAATGTGGTAGGCAGGATCTTCCGATACCATGCTTACAATCGTTTTGAGTTCTGCCTCGCGCGTCAGGATCGTTAGATCTTTGGTCATATTCCCGCCTCGTTTGGAGTCCAGACGTTCGGCCCAGCGATCGACCACAACGGGCATCAAGACTGCAATTGCCGCGACCACCGCGGGTCCGCATCCCACCGCCAGCGCCGCCT
>JAGROY010000467.1 GCA_020439995.1 Verrucomicrobiia bacterium | reverse complement strand
AATTTCTTAATTCAACGACATTGGGGTACAGGGGGGGGGGATGCGGAGGAAATGGTGCTGACTATCGCGATATTCCGGGATTTGCTGCAGTGAATCAAGCCAGAAAGCTAGAGTGCATCAAACCAGCGCATTTTTTCGCATTGTCCGGGAAAAATGGGGTTTCCTCATGATTCGCGGACGTGGTTGTTCGCGTCCGCGCTGTCAATATCGACGCGGATGAGAGGGGTTTGCCGTTGCACCATTCCGACCGGCTCAGTCGTGGAGGAATCCGGAGAAACAGTTTGGGCCGGTCCCGGGCCCGTCCCCTATTTTTCTCATTTTCTCACACTTCAAGAAACTCCGCCAGCAACGGCTTCAGCGCCTTCTTTACCGCTTTCCGCGCTTTGGGATTGTTGAGTTGATTCCTTGTTGGGCCGGCGAATTCCGGGTTGTACATCACGATGTGGATCAACATGATGGTGGGTTTCCACTTTGCCCGGCGGACAGCATCTGCAAAACCATCAAAGTGGCTTCCTCCGGCGAGCGTATACACCCCATTGACCCAGGAGGAAAAAATCTGGCTCAATCCAGATGCCTCAACCGCTGCCGCGTGAATCATGAAGTCTCCCGCTCTTACCGATGCACTGAAGATCCGACTGGTCATTTGGCTCGGATATCGCTTGCTACATCTTGCGCTGTCATAGATTGAGATCAAATCGGCCAGGCCGCCTGGTGCGAAAAAACGTTCGCCGTTGAACGACATCTTCAAGCCCGGATGAAGATGCGCCGATTCGAAAAAGATCGCTCGGAGCTCGCTATAGTCCCAAAGAGCGTCAGGGAAAATCTCTGCGTCGGGGACTACTTTTATTCGGGTGCCCGATCCCCGACGATTCGTTGGCGATTCCGATGGCTTCCCTGATGGAATACCCTGTCGAAACCGCATCTTCCACAGCGTCCCATCCGCCCAGCTTTCCACCGAGAAATCAGACGAAAGCGCATTGACCACAGCAATTCCAACGCCGTGGAAAATGAGGTGGCAATGGGGCGCATGTCCATCCGCCGTTGGAGAATTTCGGCAACCAGTAAGATATTTCTCCGCCAGCGATCGAGGCTCTCCTGGAATCTTTTCGTTGAAAGGCAATCCCGGACCGTCGTCTTCCACAGTGATCGCTCGTCCGCTCACCTTGACGGAAAGGTGCGTCGCCTTGCCTGCCAAAAAGCAATCGATCGTATTCGCCGCAAGTTCGCACACGATCTGGCGAACACCATTTGCTGGATCGCCGATGTACATACCAGGCCGCGCCCGGACGTGTTCGCGAGCCTGGAGCCAGTCGCTCAGAGCAGTGTCATCGGAATTCATTGCCCTAGGTAACGCACAGCATTCACGATCACCGAAATCATCTCCGGCTGTTTGTAGACGGGGTAGGTTTCGTGACCGGGGCGGAAGTAGAAGACTTTGCCTTTGCCGATGTTCCACAGCATCCCGGCGCGGAAGTGTTCGCCGGATTCCCAGGTTTCTTCAAAGATGACTTCATCCGGGGCGGGCACGTGGAAGGGTTCGTTGTACATTTCGGTCTGGTTTACCTGGAGTGAAGCTGGAAGGCCTTTGGCGATCGGGTGATCTGGCAGTTTCACTGTGAGCGTGCTTGGCTTGCCGTCTGGACGGTAGTCAGGAAAACAGCACCAGGGCAGGTGCACAATTGCTTTGTAATTCGCGCCGTCCTTGTAGCAAAAGATCGCGGGCGTCAATGCGCTGCTATGGGTGGGCACGGTATAGGGACGCGGCGGCAGCACCATTTCGAATTTCACAATGTGGCCGGGATCTGTTTTCGCAATGTGCGCCCGGGCATCTTCCCGCGAACGCCAGTTCATTGCCTCGACAAAGGGAGTCGACCAGTGCGCCGAGTGGAGAGCAATGCAATGAGGTTCAACTTCCCATCGCGCACACGACTAAGCACGCGCTCTGCTGTTTCAGGAGTGACTTCACTTTGACGGACATGCCCCCACCAGATTACGACATTGGCCCAATCGAGATTCTCGTCGCCCAGGCCTTGCTCAGGATCGTCCAGCGCAACCGAGCGAGTCTCGATATCCGTGGCTGCGGATCTCAATTGAGCAGCAATCTCGTTGCCGAGAAAATGCTCGTAGGCTTCCGATTGCCGTGGCTGACGCTCGTCCCAGATGAGTGCGCGTATCTTGCCTGCTTGTGCCGTGGCTATTGGCACGGGCAGGAGAACGAAACCGAGGAAGCAAAGGAACAGTATTTTATAGATTGCCATGTTCTCGATCCTGCCAGCTCAAGGAGTCAGCCGCAATGAAATGCTTTACGGATGACTGATCTAGAACATCTAGAACAGACGATCCCGCCGGTCATTTCTAGATGGCATGCGCGTTGAATTGGACTTGAGAAGCTGCCAATAAATCGGTTAATGACGACAATCTATGCGCGGTTATGAACCGAGCATGGCGGATCTTACATTATACAAGAACCTCTATGAAAAAGACATCCTCGTTATCCATCGCACTCACCTCAATCGTTGCAGGCGGACTGCTTCATTCGACTAGTTTCGCCGGTGATCCCGCGCCTGCGGCAAGTTTCCCTCAAGTGGATTCTGTCGCTCCTTCGGATCCCTTTGCACATACCATCAGGCCAATTTCAAGCCCGACGCTGTTTGATCTGGCACTGCCAAGGACGCAGATCCATCCGGTGTTTATGTATCAGAGCCTTCCAGACTCCATCGACACCACTCTGGGCAATCTCAGCCTCGGGGGCGACTTCTATCTTTATGCGCTGCAACTGGAGTATGCGTTCAATGAGAGATTGTCACTGATCGCGATGAAAGACGGCTATATCGACTTTAATCCCGACTCGACTCTCAGCGAGCAGGAAGGCTGGGCAAACCTGGCTGCTGGTCTGAAATGGGCATTCCTCTATCAACCTGAGAATGCGCTAGCCGCCAGCTTGAGCGTGCAAGTCGAGGCCCCCACGGGAAACGATGACGTGTGGCAAGGCAATGGCGACGGCGCGATCATTCCAACC
>JAGROY010000105.1 GCA_020439995.1 Verrucomicrobiia bacterium | reverse complement strand
ACATCATCAAGGTTCTGGAGAAAGAGGATCCTCGGCCCGTCTGGTTCTGCGCGTGGGGCGGTGGAAATACGTTAGGCGGAGCTGTGATGAAGCTGCAACGCGAACGTCCTGACGACGTCGCACGATTGGTTAGCAAGATCCGCGGCTACGAAATCGCTCTCCAAGATGATGGCTTCGCCTACATCGCGCACCACTTTCCCGAAGCCAAGCTGATCTCCGCGCGGCTGCTGTGGAAAGGCATTTCAAAAACGGTGCCGAAGTTCAACAACTGGCCAGAATCCTGGGGCGGCAATAACGACGTTTTCAATGCCGGCTGGATCAAACAGCATGTGCAGGACGGACACGGCCCGTTAGGCAAACAGTATCCGAGCGCCGACTATCTATGGGAGGGTGACACGCCTTCCTTCCTCTATCTCATGCCCAACGGCCTCAGCGATCCCGAGCACGTCCATTATGGAAGCTGGGGTGGCCGCTTCGAACCCGAGCGCAAGAAGAACGTTCGCAGCGGAACGGGGAATGGCACGGTGGACAACGAGATCTCCAGCCACGACGACTATCACTTGTTTTCAGACGCCGTTGATTCGTGGACATACCAGAACAAGACAGTGACTAGCGAATACGCGACCGTCTTCCGCTGGCGAGAGCATTTTCAAAACGACTTTGCCGCACGCATGGACTGGTGCATCGCCGACGACTACAAGAAGGCGAATCACAACCCTATCGCGGTGCTCAATGGCGATCGTTCCAAACAAATCATCGAAATCAACGCCAAGCCAGGAGACACGATCACCCTTTCCTCCGAGGGTAGTAGCGATCCCGATGGCAATGCCACGACGAGTCATTGGATGGCCTATCCAGAAGCAGGAACTTACGAGGCAGATGCCAAACTAAGCAATAAAACCGGAACCGGAATCACTCTCAGCATTTCGGATTCAGAGCATGCGAGGAAGACAATGCTGCATGTGATCCTCACCCTTCAAGACAATGGCTCTCCCAGCCTTGTGTCCTATCGACGAGCGATCATTTCCATTAACTAAGTGAATACGCGGGTCTCAAGACGCTATTCTTAAGGAAACGGTGAGTCCCCCCTTCGATGCCATGTTCACAACGACCACCCCTTACGGTACTCTCGGCGAACAAACTGATTAGCAGACTCGTTATTGGTGACACGCATGTTAGTACCATCCCAAAGCAAGGGCCCTTCGGAGCGAATCGCGAGATTTCCTAGCAAGACCACTTCTGTCAGGGGCCCGGCGTAGTCAAAGTTGGAACATGCGGGCTCGCCGCCTTTGCAAGCATCAATCCAGTTCTGCTGGTGATCGGCGACCCGAGGAATCGTCTTGGCAGGTCTTTCAAAATCCTCCATCCGCGACAAGGGGATCAGGATCGGTTTACCGCCGTGGGATTTGTGCATGATCTTGCCCTTGTCGCCTACGTAAAGGCATCCATCGACGAGCCATTCGTCCTCTGGGCCGAGTTCGGCAGGGCGGGGAGGTTTGATGCCACCATCATACCAGAGCATGCGCACGGGTGGTAAGCCTTCGCGTGCGGGAAACTGATAGGTGATGATGGAGGCGAGCGGAGGTGATTCTGGATGGATGTGAGAGCTGCTGCCCTCGACGCTTTCGGGATGCCCTAACTTGAGTGCCCAGTACGGATGATCGATGATATGGCAGCCCATGTCTCCCAGCGCGCCCGTGCCGAAATCCCACCAGCCGCGCCAGTTGAATGGAAGGTAGCTCGGATGATAGTCCCGATACGGAGCTGGGCCTAACCAAAGATCCCAATCCAAGGTATTGGGAACCGGTGGCTTGTCAGTAGGCCGTGAAGCGACGCCCTGCGGCCAGTACATCTTGCCTTCAAAACGGGTGCCGCGAAGGGGGCGATCGCTCCAGCAGTGGACTTCGCGAACCTCACCGATGACGCCAGC
The DNA here is from genome assembly GCA_020439995.1 of Verrucomicrobiia bacterium. Taxonomy (GTDB): domain Bacteria; phylum Verrucomicrobiota; class Verrucomicrobiia; order Verrucomicrobiales; family DEV007; genus JAGROY01. The sequence continues at coordinate 33,462 of JAGROY010000105.1, read as the reverse complement.
GCGGATCCACTCCACCGTCTGGCGCGCGCCTTCGGACGAGTGACCCTGGTTTCCCATCTGGGTGGCGACTCCGTACTTGCGGGCGGCTTCCGTTAACTGCCTCGCTTCCCAGATGCTATGGGTCAGCGGCTTCTCCGTGTAGACATGTTTGCCGCGCTGCATGGCCTCCATGGTTGCGACCGCATGCGTGTGATCGGGCGTGGCGACGATCACGGCATCGATCTCCTTGCCCACCTTGTCGAGCATGACGCGGAAATCCTTAAACTGCTTTGCCTTGGGAAACTGTTTGAAGGTTTCGGCGCCGCGATTGGCATCGACATCACACAACGCCACGATGTTCTCGCCTGCACATCTGCTGATTACGGGTGCCCCTCGACCCCCGATGCCGATGGCCGCGATGTTCAGCTTGTTGTTAGGCGATTGGGCACGAAGCCCTGACATGATCAAACCAGTAATGGTACCGGTCGCGCTCGTTCGTTTGATGAAATCCCGGCGATTGATCTGCGAGGAAGGAGGCATGTCGTTCATGGCGGAGGAGTTTACCAGCCAGGAGATGCCGCTGTCAGGTATTATTGCTTGTCGGTCGTTGCGTAATCCCATCGGCTCGAAACGCTTCTGCCATTCACGTCGATACCAGCGTCTTCATGGTTGATCGTCACCCATTCCACGCGATTCGGCTCAAACTGCAGCTTCAAGACCGTGGCTCCGAGGTCGTCCCGAATGACATTGATTCCCGATGCCCCGGCCGTGGCCCCAAGATCGCCGTCGGCATATTCTGCTTTGGCCCCTGGTTGATTCGAGGAAACCTGCGCTTTGGTCGCTGCGTGAGGGTAATACACTTGAGTCGAATGCACGCGATCCCCGGCTGATGGCGTGCCCTCCCAAACATAACGAAGCTGAGCAGGGGTGACTTCTGTGCGAGGATCTTCGGCGGTTCGATCGACGACTTGCATTTTCCAATTTGGCTGCGGAGAAAAGTAGACGAGAAGATCTGCGGGTGGCGTGTGCATGGCGATCTTGCCATTGGAGGCTACGGGAGCTGTCATGAAGGTATTGGCCCAATGATTCCCGATCTGCGGGCCAATGTTTTGGGTATTCCAAAGGGCAGCCACCCTGGCCTGGAACGATTCCTCAAATTCCACCGTTTCACGTCGCACCAGAAAGCGATTCTTCACAGAGACATAATCCTGAATGACGCGACGGGAAGCCCCATCGGATTGACCATTTCCACTCGAGCAAAGCTGGCTTGATCCGTGTCTTCTATCTCGATGACGCGCGTCATCATGTCCTGCATCTTGCCACGTTGCCAATGCTCGTTGATGCGGTCGGGGTTTGGCAAATAACGGATCTTAGCCTTCCCTGAGAGATCCGTGATGGCGATGCGGTTCTCGGGGCTCTCACCTTTGGAGGTGACCAATTGCGTAAACGGAGTTCCCCACCGGTTCATGCCGATGATACCGCCAGCATTGTAGGGGAAACTGGTAGGCACGAGCTCAACGAGGACGTGGAAGTCGCCCGGATCCCAACCACTGCGGAGAATGAGTTTGTCGGGCACCATCCGATCGGTGAAGGCCTGATTGCAGCAGAGATTGGCTCGGTCAGGATGAGGATCTAAATGGGCGAGGAAACGGCCCACGATTTCTATATCTCTGTGTGGCATACGAATATGCTCGCGGCGTTCGGTGGTGAGGACGCCCGCATCGGGTTCGGTGGGTGCGATCGAGTCATCGGCGGACAGCCAGGCGAGAACTAGGTAAGGTGCTGTTTCAATGTGCAGGAGATACCCATCTCGCAAAGTCGCCTCGTTCTGGTAGAGGAGGTAATTCATGGCTTTGTGCGCGGCGAAGCGGTAAGTGCCCTTCCTTGTGGCTGACGCTGCGGCCTCTAACACACCCACGCGCAACGCCGCCGTGCTGTTCCAGCCACCGTTCGGGCCGTAAGGATTGATCGCTCCATCAGGTGTGATTTCCATCATCAGCCTGTGCCAGATCTTCTGCATGCCAGCGTCTGACAAATAGCGATCGTCCCCCAGCAATTGCTCACCGGAGAAGGCATAAGCACGGACGGAATCCTGGAAATAGCCGGTGTCGTTCTGAAGCAAATCCTTCGTGCTCCAGAAATCCTCCCAGACCAGTTCGGCATAGCGTTTCCAATGCTCAGCCTCCGGGATGTCCGGATACCATCTGGCGGCTAACCCTTTCGCTAAGGCTTCGGGCATCGAACGATGACAGGGCCCACGCCATTCGATCGGCTCGCTTCCCCACACGTGAATGTGCCGACAGTAATCGAGCCAAAGTTCTCGAAACCAAGGCTCATCCGGGGTCAATAAACCGCCGGCTACCAAATGTTTCCGATAAACAGGAATAAACGCAGGAGGCTCGCCAAACTGTTCGACCCAACCTTTGGCTGCGATCTCGACCTTGAGCGCACGGTGGTAGTCCTTAAGCATGTCAATGCAGGCCTGGCCCCATTGGGCGTCTTTCGTTTGCACATACTTGGCCAACACAGGGAGCAACAAGGTCGGGCCGCTCATTCCTCGTTCCGGCTGGTCGACAAACGCTAACATACCGCTGGACTCTATCCATTCCATGTAAGTGGCCCGAGTCACCGGCGTCTTGGGAATCGGATAGTATGCGGGTTCATTCACGTTCGGGCTGCCCAAACGATAGCGTTCGACGGGGGCCGCATAGTAGCGAGGCGGCCCGACACGTTCGACCAAGGCTGTCTCCTCATCGGCTCCGACACGATTCGTTCCTGTGAGAGATAAAAGTATCACTCCCAGGATTCCTGGAATGAGCTGGCGGTATTTCACGAGTCTTGCTTGCTTAATGATTAATGGTTAATGGTTAGAGTTAATGCTCGTCGTTCTGACGGTCGTCCTGCAGGGGCGTCTGTGTGCGAATGGTATTGTCTTCCAACACGACTTCGCCCGCTTCCTTCCCAATGCGAATTCCTGTCGACTGCCGTCCGACGCCGGTGTCTTCGATCACATTGTTTCGGATGATCGTCCCTTCCGTGGCGCCATCCACGAACAAGCCCCACCCCACGTTATCGCGCACGGTGTTCGACTCAAAAGTGACCCGATGAGCAGCCATGGGTTTGGTCTCGGCGCGCCAGTAGACGCCACCGAGCTTATTTCCAATGATCGTATTCTTGCGGACAACGTTCCCACTGTCCTTGTGACCGATGGACATCCCATGGCCGCCATTGTTCTCCAGCCAATTGCCTTCTGCGAGACCACCGCGCACGCGCCAGCAGAAGAAGAAACCATCCTCACCATTGGCGATCGCCCGGCAGTCTTTCACCGTGGGCCGCTGCGAACCACTGCCGGGATGAAGCCCAAAACCGGCACAACCTTCCACCACACACTTCTCCACCGTCACATCGTTCGATTGCTGGAAACTAATGCCATCGCCATTGTAGCTACGAACCGTGCAATTCGTGATCAAGCAATGGTCACCACGATAAAGAAAGATCCCCGCCGTGCGGCAGCCATCGACTTTCGTCGGGTTCTTGTCGCGATTGCCATCCACAGTGAGATTCTCCACACGCGCATCTTCGAGGTGATAGCCACTGATAACCGGAAAGACCGTAGCCGCGAATCCTTCGTCGGACATCAGAATGTCCGCGTTCATCGACCGGGAGAGGGTGAAGTAGTTCGAACGTGCATTCAGGATCGTCGCGCAGACGCCAAGAAAGTTTCGATGCGATTTCGATGCTATGTAGACACCGCCGCCGATCGCAAATCCCTCCAGATCTTGCACCGTGATGGCCGCTTCGCCAAAGTCCCCATCGGCGGCGAGAAGCGTGCGATACTCACGGTCTTTCTTCAGAATGGTCTTTTCACCAGCACCCCGCACAGTCACCCGGCTACGAAGATGGAGCGAATCGCGCATGAGGTACTCGCCCGGACCGATCTCCACCACGCCGCCACCGAGGTTGCCAACGTAATCCACCGCCGCCTGCAAGGCACGGTGGTCATTACCAACAATATCAGCGTCACGATGGCCGACGGTGATGTGGATAGCAGGCTGAGCGTGCAGCTCATTCTCGGCATGCTTGCGACCGGCCTGGTCGGCCCACGCAGATGTCATGGTAAGTGTCAGGATAAGCGCAATGGTATTCATGAATACAAGGTGAAGAAATTCGACGGCATGGATTAGGCCTCAAATAGTAGGGGAAAAGCCCGCTACTGGGAAGTATCTTAAAGCTTCCTTGAGAGGCGCAGCTCGGCGATCCACCAAAGTATTCGGCAGTAGTCTCAGCAGGGCAACGAACGTCACTTTTCCCTTCCCAAAGTGACGGACGACTGCAGCGTAAGCAAAGACATTCAAAGCCAAACATGACCAACGGTGGGAGCGGATGATCCCTAGTCAAGGCATGACCGACCTGATAACGTTCGAAACTCCAATACAGCCGAAACCAAAATGAGCACGCTCCGTTTCTTTCTCTTGTTAGGACTCTGCATCACCGTCGCGGCGGCGGAGAAACCCCGCGTAATCGTGTCCACAGATATCGGCGGCGGCGATCCAGATGATTACCAATCCATGGTGCACTACCTCGTCTACGCGGATCGCTTTGACACCGAAGGACTCATCAGTTCGCCGCCGAAGCAAGGCCGCGCAGCATCCATTCACGAATGCCTGGACGCCTATGAAAAAGACTACGCCAATCTAACCACCTGGTCGCCCGACTACCCATCCCCTGACACCCTTCGGGCATCGGTTAGGCAAGGTGCGCTTGATCCCCAATCAGAAGACGCACCGCCGGATGAGATCAGCGAAGGAGCCAAGCTGATCATTGAGCGCGCGAAGGTGGACGACGAGAGGCCGCTCTATGTCCTTGTATGGGGATCGATCACCGATATCGCTCAAGCCGTTCACGCGGATCCGGGCATCAAGGCCAAGCTGCGTGTCTATTCCATCGGATCATGGAATACCCTCAACGGTCAGAAGGAACGGGATTACCTCTATCAAAACCACGCCGATCTCTGGTGGATCGAAAGCGACACCACGTTTCGGGGCATGTACATGGGTGGGAAACAAGACGGCGATTTGGGTAATCGCAGCTTTCCAGAGGCACACATCAAGGGTCATGGAGCACTCGGCGAACTCTTCATGCAGAAGAAGGCCGACATCAAGATGGGCGACTCCCCGAGCGTGCTCTACCTCCTGAATGGCGATCCCAACACCCCCGCCGAACCACATTGGGGTGGCGCTTATGTGAAACCAGATTCCAATGCACGGCCTCACTACTGGCACGATGATCCTGACACAGAGCAACAGTTTCGCGACAAACCCGGCGCGAACAGCGTCAATCGTTGGCGCGAAACTTACCTGAGGGATTGGCAGACACGCATGGATCGCTTAAAGACCAAGAAGGAAGCAGGGCAGGCGTGGATGTTGGAAGACATGGCCAACGAGAATGCACAGGGACTCGCCATTTACAGGCCTCGCCCGATGGATGACAAGTTCAAGAATCCCTGGCCAGCCAACTATGAGGAGTCATTTCAGCAACGGGCGCGAGTGGTGATTGCTTCGCAAACGGATTCCCTGAAAGCTGAAGGAAGCACCTACTTCGAGAACGAGAAACGCTGGTATGGACTCGCGATGGCGCACGTGTTAGGAGGCAAGGCGGACCCTGCGTTGAAGGCGTTGCAGCAACAGGATCATCAGCACCAAGAGTGGCACAGCCAAACCGAAGGCATCGATTACTACGCTTGTTTCACGCTCAAGCATCAGATGCGGAAGTACTTCTACTTCGGCGATTTGCTAGATCCGCAGTATCGACAGACGATGCTTAAGGGGGCAAACCAATGGACGGCTCAAGACCCACTGGGACGTCCCCATGCTGCTTATAAGGAAGGCACCACAGGCTGGGGGCCCGATGCGAAGAACAGTTGGGTGGACGTTCGCAGCACCGACAATCTCTTTCTCATGCGCGTGACCAGCGTCTATCTCATGGCGGAGGAGACTGGGAATTCTGACACAGCTAACAAGTATAAAGAAATCATTCTCAAGTATGTCGCCACGCTCTACCGGGTAGGCCTCGGCGAGTGGGACAGTGAGAACTACCTCGGTCATTCCATCGCTCCCGTGTTCAATCTCTATGACTTTGCCAGGGATGAAGACGTGAAGTTCGGGGCCAAGGCCATCCTCGACTTCTTCCATGCTGTCGGAGCGGTGAAGTATCATCACGGTGCCTTCAACGGGCCTTGCAAACGCGACTACAATCACGCACAGCCCTTCGGGGGCAGCGCCTCGTTACTCTGGCTGCCGTTTGGCGATTCACCAAAGACGCCCGTGGAATGGGAGTCCGATGAGATCCACGCCATCACCAGCGCCTATCGCCCGCCCGTGGCCGTAGTGAAGCTGGCAAGAGGTGAACATAGCAAGCCGGTCGAACTCTTTGCGAGCAAGCCGCCCTACAACGCAACCACCTCAGCGAACACCAAAGCGACTCCAGAGTATTTGGAAACACAATATCTGGCCCATACCTACAAGATGGGTTCATTGGCTGGTGGCACGACACCAGGCAAGAGCGATGTGAGCGGTTTCAAGATCGCCGTTGATGATGACAGCCAAGGGGGGGTAGTTCTTCAAGCGGCCCCGACCGCAGATCCTGCCTTTCCTGGCTCGCCTGTCTATAAGGACGGCATTGTGACCGTTCAGAATCGTGTCGCTCAATATGAAAACAAAGCCATCTGGTTAGCCAACGATGGAACCGCGCCCTGGCTCTGGGTCATTCCTGACACAGTGCAGGTTTCGAAGAAACTAGATCTCACATTTTTCCAATGTGATCGCACTTGGGTCGCGATCATGCCGTTAGGGATCAGCTCATTTGCCGTGGACTCAGCGAATACAGAAGCCATCGCCAAGCCTACAGGAAAGAAGAAAGCCAAATTCCCTGACCACCAAGTCATCAGCGCTCGCGGAACAGGCGGAACTTACTGCGGATTCGCGGTCATCGTCGGAGAGAAAGAGAGTCACGGCAGCTTCGATCGATTTCAGGTCGCTGCTCTCCAAGCAAAGATCGACTCTAGCAAGCTCGCAACGGGTAATGTCAGCCTGAGTTGTGCTGACGGGAAATCCTTAGGCTTCGAGTGGGCGAAGGTTCCCAGGGAACTCAAAGTGATTCGCGACGGCAGCCCGCACGATTGGTCGGCGCACGAGAGCTATCTCTATCGCCCTGCAGATCACACAACGACGCTATCACCAATCTCCGCTCGCTGGGGTAGTGGCGAACTGGTCGTCGAGGGGAATGGCGCTACCTTCAAATGCTCTGTGAGCGAGAATGGCCAAGCTAGGTTCTCGAACACTAGCAGTTAGGTCTCCCCCCAAGGCAGTCCGTGCCAGTCATCTCTAATCGACCCGAACGTGAGTGAAGGGATAGGCATTCGCGATCTCGACTTTCACCCGACCGAAGCGCCAATCGTCAGCTTCAAAGCGTTCCTGGATCTGCCTTACCGTCGGCATGTCTTGGACTCCCAGTTCTCTTCCTAACGCATAGCTCAAGAGGTGCTCGATGAATCCACGGGTGAACTCGTGAGGCTATCGGAGATCAGGCTTTTGAACGCGGCCCGGCCATCGAAGGCCTCGCCGTTCCAGTCTGCCCGGGCATCGACCGGCGTAGAGCCATCAGCATCTCGCCACTGTCCCATGGCGTCGTAATGTTCGAGGGCGAATCCGGGAGGATCGAGGAGGACATGACACGAATAGCAGGCGGCCTGGTTGCGATGCGCTTCGAATCGCTCGCTAACGCTCTGCTTCAGCTCCGCCTCTTTCGCATCGTCTTCGATGGCGAACGCTACCTTTGGCTCCGAGGGAGGACGATTGAAGATCGTCTCTAACAACCACGCACCACGTTTGATGGGGCTCGTTCGAAGCGGTAGTGTCGTCACCGTCATGGTCATGACACCGCCTCGCATCTTGTCAGGGCAATGGCACACGAAACCACTGATTGTCCTTGATCTGCGATTGGAAAGATCGCTCTAGGCTTCGTCGGATCCGGTCGAGGCCTCGTTCGGCGAAGAACGCCGGGGTGGCCAGGGCGCCGGCCCGTCCGATCCCGTTGAGGGCGATGACCTGGCAATGCAGTGCATCGGCGACTTGCGGATGCGTCGATGCGTCGATGCGTCTCCGAAACCGCTTTCGGCAAGCGCCCTTGGGCAGCGGCCATCGCGTTCACGCAACCATCCGGTTCGTAGCGCTGGGCAATCAGCTTACGCTGTTCCGGCTTCAGTTTCTCCAAACACTTGCCGAGCGCCTCACCACGCGCATCGTACTTCTTACCGCCAAACTCGACCGTTGCTTCAGTGGCAACATCTCGACCAAGCCATCATCGAAATGGAGCATGGGACGCTGCTGTCGCTTCCGGAATTCCATGACCCGAAACTGCGCGATTCGGAACGCCCAGGCACCGAAGTTCGTCCCAGCTTCGAACTACGCCGATCTCCTCCAAAGCACCAGATTGATCTCATGCAGCACATCATCCGCATCATCGGCATTTCGAGCCAGCGACCAGACAAAGGCATGCAACTGCCACTGCACCCGAGTCACCTGCTCGATGAATTCGGCGCTCGGGGCTGGACTGGGAATCTCGTTCGGGTCTACGGTCACTGGTTTCTACAGCGTTCTCTATATCATAGCCCGAGCTAATGAATTCCCACGATCTCCGAAAAGAAATGGAGGATTCGCAAACAGTTAGAGGCTTCGAACCTCCTGTCAGGCACCCTATGCCAAGTCAGCCAACGACAACGAGCTCCAGCTGCCGAGCTGCCGAACGGTCGTTTCAACAAGGTGCAGATCTGTTGTAAAGTGGCTGCATTGCGATCTCGCCGTGTGATCTCGGAATAGATCACCGGCGTCTTTATCCTCACAAAGGCACAGCCGATATAGGGCAACTTTCTACAATGATGCGGAAGCAACGCTACCCGCGACCGTGGACACTTCTCCTAGCAACAATGAGGTAGAGTCACACTCTTGGAGGATCTCAACTTTCAAGCCCTGGAAACTGAAGATCCCAGTCAGGAAGTAGCGCCTGCCTGGCAAGATCGAATCTGACAATGAAATATGCGGATCTTCAAAAACCTTGTCCAGAGACAACGGCTTCACCTCTGGGTCAGGTGGTGATCCACTGGCAACACAAATCTCCGCTATCTGTGGATCCAATCCCTCTCAACATTGGCGTCGGTTGCAGTCAATCGAAGACGCCCAGCGGCGAAACCTCCTCAGCATCTCCATCCCCATGGATCAGTGAGTAGGTAAATCCGAGGTCTACGACCCACGGAACCGCGCTCCAGGCTAGCGCAAGCGGTTCTGGATCTTCCACAACTGGTGCTGCGACCAGCTTTGCCACCACAGGTGGTGCGGGCAGCGCAGTGAGGAAGTTCTGGGCGAAGCGGAACAGATCCAGGGCATCGACATCGCGATCGGCGTCGTGGTCGAAGCGGGGATCGTAGCGATCGGTTCCGGACAGGGTGTTGGTCGCGCGCTGGAACTGGAAGGTATCGGCAAAGTCGACGTCGCGGTCGCCATTGGCGTCACCAAACAAGCGGAAGACTTCGATGCTGCCCGTTGCTGTGCCTGCCACGTCGACAGTGATGAGCTGGTAGTTGCCGTCCGGCAGCGAGCCGCCGGTCATCTCGGGGAACGTTATGTGAAGAGTCTGCATGCCGGGATAGAAGTACCAGGCGATGACGGCATCCACGGCTTCGCCAGTGTCGGCGTTCTCCAGCAGAATATCGCTGATGCCCCGCCGGCCACCCAGGGGAATGGTGATGGAGCGCACCATCGATCGCTGGGATTCGCCACCTTCGATGGTTGTAGTTGCAATGCTAGACTCGCCGGTGACCTCGCCTTTGAATACTATCGCCACGCGGTTTACCATACCTTGGGATGCCAACCCAAACAGCTCAATGGTTCCATCCGCACCAATCACGGGAACCGCTTGGCCAATCGCAACGCCATCATAGGAATCGACGATCAATGTCGAGACAGCGGATGGAACGAATCCGAGCGCTGGATCGATGGTGAATCGGAACGCACCATTGGTCATCTCGGAGCGTCCGAGTTCGACGACCAGCTCGGTCGTTCCATTTGTGCTGGATCGCAGGTAAGTGAGATCGCGGTCGGTTCCGGTGATCCCCGCTGGAAGCTGCGAGCGGATGGCATTGATGTCTGGTGTTTCGAAACTGGCGACCAGCGCTACCGCTGCGAACAGCGGACTGGTTTCACTCAGATCAACCTCGGCCTGAGTCGCTGCGTCCTGGATGGTGGCGAGCGCAGTCGCAAGAGTGATCCCTGCACTTCCGCCGTTGGCAAGCAGGTTGACGGCCAGGCTTTGCAGCGCTGCCTGCTGGAAAACGGCACTTCCTGCGTCTCCTAACAATGATGCAAGTCCGGCAACGGCACCTTCGATCAGGGCCGAGGCATTGAGCACAGCGATGGCATGTGGGTTACCGTCGGCGAGTGCGCCATAGGCATCAAAGCCAGCAATGTCGATCTGATCAGAAAGGCCGAACACTTCGCGTAGCAAGGCACTCCCCTGGTCGGGTGTGGTTCCAATTTCCTCCAAGGCCCCGAGCAGCGTGCTCAGCGGCGAAAGCACAGTCACACCATCGGCGTTGATCGGCGCGCGCAGGAACATGGCATCGGCCGATGCAGGCGATACCAACATGCTGGCGTATCCGCGATTGAAAGAGAAATCGCCGTAGGAGTCCGTGCGGGTGGCCGCTTCGCCAGAGTCTACGGTGAGATTGCCATTGCTATCGACGAAGACCTGAGCTGCCGGACGCTCGGAGACGCGGCCCTCAAACCCACCGATCGGCGTGCCTGGGAGCAGACTCACAGCTTCGCCCATTACGAAGAAATCACGCACCGGAGCGCCAGCACCATAGATGCGGAACTCGACTGGCCCAGTTGTGGTGAGGGCAAAATCGAGGGCGATGGGTTCATCGCTGGCGCTACCACTGCCCACGGTGACTTCCGCACCACCGGATTCCGCATAAGCGATGCGCCAGCTGCCCGTAGCGGCGAACTCGACGCCGCGATACACCAGCTCATACCCGATCTGCGGCTCCAGTGTGAAAGCAGTGCGCAAGGTTGCCGAGTCGACAGCATGGGCGATCAGGCCGTCCTTGAGCGCAGGCGATTTGATCACATTCTCAGAAGCAAAGCTGAACAGCGTATCCTGCGGCGCGAGTGCATCACCATCGTCTTCGATCTGGATTCGGACTCTCGATGCGCCGACGATGGCGTCGCCTTCCACCACCGACAGCAGCACCAGAATCGATTCGGTAGCCTCGCCTATCGTGTCAGGGAGGATCGTGATGTCGAAACTCCGTATCGCTGTAGTCATTGCGAGTTGCCCGGTGAACGTAGCCTGAGTCACGAGTCGATTGAAAGTTCCCTCCCCTGCTCCAACAATAAAATCAGCGCCCTTTGATGCGGACTCGGTTGCGACGGCATAGCGCACGATAAGGTTTGGATCGGCCTGAGCGGCGACAATATTGATAGTCACTTTACCGCGCCCGTCTGCTTCCGTCACAGTCGTTACCGGAGCCTCCAAGGAAACCGTCGCCCCATAGAGGCCTGTCCAAGTGATGGTGTCAATCAGGGCCGAGCCATCGGCGGGCAATTGCCCGTTGATCGCAAAGATCTCGTAAGTGCCGGCGCCATTGCTGCCGAGATTCGCGCTTACTATCGAGAGTTCTGCGGTCTCAATTTGTGCGACCTCGCCCCCCGCGCTGGTGCGCACGGACCAAGCGCCTGGAAGATTCACGCCTTCGAATGCCACGATGGACAGCGTCGAGGAGACCAGAGGCACCACAAACCCAGGATCAGAAATGGTGAAGCGGAACAGCGGTTGATCGAGCGATGCTGGAAGCGCGGCCTCAGAGGAGCCGAAGACTGTCACGATCTCCCTGGCAGTCGCACCGAGTTCGCGCACCGTTGTCCCAATGGCATCGAGCGTCACCAATCCGACAGGTAACGGATTGACCTGGGTGTCGGCGATCCACTGAGCAAGCTGCCCGGCACTGGTCTCCCTGCGTAGATCGCCAGTCGTGATGGTTCCCTGCGCCAACTGAAGAATCGCTGCCTTCACCTGGGTCTGCATCACCTTCTGGATGCGGCCAACATTCTCAGCGAACGTGCTGTCGTAGGAAACGCTGACACCGTTGATCAAGGCAATTCCTTCGGCAAGCAGGTCGGCCACTGCCTGGCTCAGATCACTGCGGAAATCGGCTCCGAGCGAGCGTGCGGCGCGGTCGAGCACCGAGCGCAGCACGGCTGGATCGGCAAAATCGAGCATCCCCCCTTCTGGCACTGTCGCCACGACCGAGGCCAATGCCCCAAGCATAGCGTCCTGTACCTGAGTCGCGGGCCAGTGGTCCGTTGTTCCTGCTGATGCGGCGATGGCTGCGCCACCGGTATCTATCAGAGTATGGATGATGGCTGCGCCGCGCAGGGCTGCGGGCGCGTTGGGATTGCTGTCACCTAGCTGCGCACTGTATGCCTGGGATGTCAGCGGTTGTGACGAAAGCCCCAGCGCCTTCTGGATCTGCTGCGTGCCGATGGCTGTCTCGATGCCGTTCTGCTGGAATGCACCGAGCAGCGTCGTCAGCGGCGACAGCACGATCACTTCGTCACCGCGGCCGAGTAGTCCACGCATCACGAATTCCATCTCCACGCCCTTGACTACATCGGTGCCGCCGGTGGCGTAGACGAAACCGCTGCCTCCGAGAGCATCGAACAGGGCATCGTCGATCTCCAGCAGTGCGTGCCCATTGCCGTCCGAAATAGCGAAGGGATCAGACTCCCGATCGAACGCGGCGTTGGCATTGGCGTCAAAGTAGACCGTCGAGCCTTCGACGACGGTCTGGAAAGTGAAGGCGCCGTAGTCGCGTAGTGCTCCTTCGCCAACAACGAAGACCTGCTCCACATGGCCAGTGACAAGAACGTTGTCCACCGTCCAGCGACCGCTTGCGAAGAACCCGCCATACCCGACCAGTCGGAACGTGACGGCTCCAGAATACGATTCCCCTCCCAGGTCGACACGCTGCGGATTCCGCGCCTGGAAAAGATGATCGCTGGTGGAAAATGCATCGCTGGTGCTGCCGGTGAACACTTCCGTCGTGCCGTTGGAGATCACTTCCAGTCTCCAGTTCGCGGGACCGCCGAAACCAAGGTCGGCGAACGAAAACTCGTCGAGGTGCAGCGTCGATGAGCTGCTGGACGGAGCGATGGTGAAAGTGAACGATCTCTCATAGTTCTGATTGCCCAGTACGGACCAGGTCGTCGCCGATGCGCCGAGTCCCCACGGGGTGACACTCGTCCCGATGGAACTGTAAACCGGCGAGCCGCCTTCGGTGCGCAGGCCCATCTGCGGCGGAGCGCCGGGCAGCGGGCCACCGGAATCCACCCCACTGGCATAGGTGGTCGCGAGCGCCCGATAGTTCGGGTTCGGGTCGTCGAACCCAAAGAACACAATCGTGTCATCTGGCGGAGTGAATGGATCATCATTGGTGATCGTAATGGTCTGTGGCGGCGAAATACTGCCGACGCCCTGGATGAAGAAGAGTTCAATGCTCAGCGTCTCGTTGGCTTCTGCCAGATTGTCCTCATGGATCACGAGTGTGAGTTTGGACTGGCCAGTAGGCAACACCAGCTCCCCCTCCAGGACACCTCCTATCGCGATGGCCACATTGTAGTTGGAATGCGTAGCCTGGAACGATCCTCCACCAAACGTTGCGAAGGCGACCGGTTGCAGCTCGAAGGGTTGCGGCTGTGGCGGTGCTGTGATCGAGAAGTCTGAATTGCTGGTCGCCGTGATACCGGTGACCCGGTAGCCGAGAATAATCCGATCCTGGCCACCTCGTATATTGTCGATTTGAATGATACGTGAGCTTTCATTCTCAACAAACGTACTAGGGGAGGAGATGATGATATTCGCAGGGCGCACGACGGCGACATTGTCGACGATCAACTTGCCATCTTCACTGGCCGCGCCAACCCCTCGAATACGGAAGGTGATCGAGTCGGGCCCAATCCGATTGTTCCCACCAATGGTCGAATCAATTTCCGCATAGGCCTGGCGGAAAGTCCAACTGTTGTGGGTACCCTCGGCGACCGGTGCCGCGTAGCCATCGCGACTCCAGTAGACTTCCCAGCCGGACGGGCCGCCATTCGACGAACGGACGTCGAACTCCAGCCAGCCAATATCGATGGCCTGCAGAGAATTCGCGGCGATCGTGAACTCGTAGAAGTGCTCGATGTTGTTCCAGTTCCCCGGCTGCCCCAGAATCGAACCGATACTGGCGGTCTCATTGATTCCAGTGGAAACCGTGCCATCCCATCCACCGTTGCCCATCGCGAACCCAATCTCGCCGGATGCACTCACTGGGGTCGTCGCCCCAGACAAGATCGTTCCACTCCGATTTTCAGATAGCCGACGTACGATAAAGGCCGAGCCAGTCACGGGAGAGGTAACGTCGGGATCCGGTTGGCGGTTAAACTGGTAGGTATTGGTATTGTTCTGTTCCTCAAAATCGTAGAACACCAGCGCGCCCCCGGGTGCCTCGGCTGATGGCAGGTCGTTGTCGTTGATCAGAACCTGCAGATACGGCTGCGGCACATCCACCGCTCCGACCACCTTGCGTAGCTGTAGCAACAACGACTCCTGATTGCGCTCGTTCAACGAGTCTTCCATGATTCGCAGGCGGACGATTACGAAATCTCTACCCGCTGGAACATTAAAGCGGGCGTGACCATTGCTCAGAGATGTGGAGATCGATGCGTTGCTCACGGGATCGACCACACCCACGATGCGGGCGTCACCAGGCACACTTCCCGTTTGGTGCAGGAGGTCAATATCAAACGACCACGGAAGTCCCGATGGCGCCCCCCGCGAGAACTGCACCTTTACATCTACAGTGCCGTCGCTTTCCGCGAACTCCGCTTCGTTCGGAGCCTGTCCTTCCACCTGCAGCGAGGCGCTGGCAGATGCAGTTCCGGTAGCACCAGGCAACACCAGCGTATCCTGATACCGAATTCCAAAAACGCGCCCCTCCACATGGAGTATCCCATTGCTGGTGAATTCGCCTTCGATCGACGCGATCGTCACATAGAGAATCCGCCCGCGACCGCCGAACGATCCACTGAAACGGAGACCATCCTCATCACCTTCGATGCGGATCCTGGCGTGACCGTCAACGCCCGTTCCCAGCAGCGAGAAATTGAACTCCACGTAGGTCTCCAGATCGAAGCGCACGCGCCCGTCGAAGAATATTTCGATACTCCCCATCACTCCACCCCGGATGACCCCCCACACATCAATCTCCGCACTGAACGCGAACAGGAATCGGTCGGCAGCGAATTCGACTTCGATACTGCCGTAAACCTTGATGCCAAGAACATTCAGAATCGGCGAAGCGCCGTCGTTGGCTCCTCCGATGAACATCCGCAGCGTCCGCGGGGCGATGCCCAATGTCGCCACGCTGCGGGTATTGAACTCAAAGTCGAATTGTCCGGAGAGCGAGGCGACCACGATGTTCAACTCCAATGATGCAGAGAACTTGGCAGCAACACCTGCATTCGCTCCAAAGTAGAAACCCATCGCCAGTTCAAGGTTGATCTGTTGCCCAAGAATTCGGATTGTCGTTGCTCCTCGCATCTCAAAAAGATTCGCGGCAACGATGATGCGGAATTGTCCTTCCAAGTTGAGCACTGGATTGCCTTGCTTCGGTTGCTGTCCCGGCAATGCGGGCACCCAGACCCGGAGCACCGCCGGGTTATTCAAATTGGACACGGCACCTGCCTGCGCGAGGAAGTAGGCACCGGCACTGACACCAGCGACTCCCGGTGGGCCCGCCTCGACGCTCTTGATCGTGCCATTGAATGTCTCATAGGTCACCAGACGCCCCATTGTGTTGAACTGGATCAGGAATGCTGCGTCCAGCTCGATGCCTAGAGCATCCGGGAAGTTGGTGACAATGCCTGCTTCGAACTTCCCGGCAATGCCATCGTTGTTGATGATGAAGAGGCCATCACTGAAGAAGGCGAACGCCGGGTCTTCATTCACATCGTCAACCTTGCCTATCACCAGTTGGGCATCGAACGACACCGCCAGTTCGAACGTGTCGTTCCCATTCGGCCCAACATTGATTGCGCCATCGCCATCGACATCCGTGAGACGGAAGGAGATTTCTGCATTTCCAACCAGCGCGAAAAGGTTACCGAAGGTGATCCTTCCCTCCAGTGCCAGAAGGAATGACCGCGACTCCAGAGTCACCGGAATTTGCGCACCTGTAAAGAAATTCACCAGTGTAAGGCTGCGGGCAGTCCCCAGTGTATTGAAGCGCAGCACCACTTTCGCCGAGATTTCGATACCAAGCCGATCGAACAGCGGTGGATTGTTCAGCGTCAGCTCGAACGCTCCCCAGATTCCCGCGCCATATTCAAATTCAGCATGGCCGACCGCTTCCACATTCCCAAGAATGCCTGGTAGCAGATCAATGTTCATGCTGAAATCAGCGACAAATCTGTCTTGCTCAAATCGCAGAGCGATCCGCCCCTCAGCACTCGGCCTCACGGGCCCCAGGTTGATGAAAATTCCAGCATAGGCGACGATCTCTAACGTGTTGGTCTCGCCGTTTCCGGTTTCATCATAGGCGCTGAAGACCAGCGATCCCTGAAGACTCAGGGGTGCCTCTCCTCCATTCTCCGGCGGAAGGAAATTGGTGATCGTGAAGAAGGATACGCGCGTGAGCAGCGTGCCATTGCTCTGGGCCGGTAGTTCCTCGGTTCCGGCAGCGGGCGTTGTCTCAGATTGCCCTGGGTTGCTGATATCGAAGAATAGCTTTGTCTCGGCAATGTCCTGCTCGAAGTCGTCAACCTGAATGCGGATCGTGCCCGACATGAGGATGCCGCCAAAGGTGGGATTGCCGTTCCCATTCGGCGTAATCGACAGCATCATATCGACATCGAAGAACAGGATCGGAATGTAGAAGCTGTTGAGCGTCGCACCGACTTCGAACATGATGGGCTGAGCAAAGAAGTTGCTATTCACATCCATTGGATCAGTGATGTCCGCGAGCTGCAGTTCCAGCCGGTCAAACCACTCGGCCTCAGTCAGGTCACTGGTCGGCGAGAATGCCGGGCCGTTCAAATCATCCGGTGAGTCGACATCCGGGAAATCGAGACCGAACGAAATCCCGCCGCGCAGTCCAGTGATCCGCAGTCCAATCTGCGGCACTAACAGAATACCGCCAGCGGGTGACAAGTCCGTATCATTGTAGCTGACGAAGAAATTCAGCGGGCCTGCCGACGATATCGCAAAGCGGATCTCAATCTCCTTGTTGAGAAAATCCATCTGGCCAATCACGGCGAGATAGAACTCGGTGCGCACCACGCTACTGGTGTCCGGGCCATCGACGATCATGCCCGCAGCATCGAAGTCTACTGTGGCTAATCGCAACGTTCCGCCTATTCCAAATCCTGCGATCTCGGTATCAATCGAAACAGTGAATGCATCAATGTTCGTGATCGGAAACTCGCCATCACGCAACTTGCCGATGTCGATGGTCAGCCCTTCCACTGAACCCGAAAGATTCAGTCCAAAAATCGGGCGCAGCTCGACATCCAGCACCACTGCGAAATCCCCCGGCGAAGCCTGGAAATTGTTCCAGACGATCGCGACCTCGGTGATGTTGATGGGCAGCCAGTCGGGCAGACCGATATCCTCCAGGGCGTCGAGACCGGAAATCTCAACGAAGAAATTGGGCCCGGTGACGAACTCAATGTCACCGCTGGAATCGAACGCCAGCCCGAAGTTTCCAACCGTTCCACCTATCCCGGCCAACGCGCCAATACCCTCGCCAAACTCCACTCCGAGGCTACCGAAGGTGGCGAACGATTCGCCGACATCCGCTCCGAAGTCGAGCGAGACGTTGGTTCCCCTAAACGTGAGCAGATCGGAGATGATGACATCGACCGCACCGATGTTCAGTCCCTGAAGTTCAAGGCGATCGAGTGAGAGCCCCTGACCATTACCGATGCCCCGCAGGGTCATTCCAAACAGGATTGTGGCATTCGAGACTTCGAGGATGTTCTGAATGCCGAACGATGCAGTGAAGCTTCCGTCGAGGGTCATCACACCAGCATTCAGCGTCCCGGCAACGCCTAGTGAGAACGCTCCCGGACTCCCCCCGATCTGGAACCCGGA
Source organism: Verrucomicrobiia bacterium (assembly GCA_020439995.1). GTDB lineage: Bacteria > Verrucomicrobiota > Verrucomicrobiia > Verrucomicrobiales > DEV007 > JAGROY01. The sequence goes on along the minus strand of JAGROY010000105.1, from coordinate 15,240 downwards.
CAATGAAAGCAGTCCACCGAATTCGCTCGCGTCGAAGTTGCCGTTCACATATTTGCCGAGCGCGACCAGTCCGGTGAGCGTTGCCGGGCCAACATCCAGATCGCTCAGGCCCAGAACGATCAGACCGGTGTTCTGCAATGTGAACCTGCCGTCGGTTACCCTGACGTCGAAGCTGAAGCCAGGGTTGGCAGCGTCGATGAACGACAGTCCGGGATTCGCAATGAGTGCTTCAGTGATCTGCGATGCCGACGTGAGATCGCCAATGCTGATCACCGGTGTGAATGGCAAGTTACCGAATACGCTGAAGTCGAACTGGCCATCGACACTGATCGTGTAGTCCCGCGCCGCGCCATTGGTGAAGTCGATGGCAACGGTCGATAGCCTGAACGGCAGAATGCCAGCGACGCCGACCTTCTCGTTGAAGTCGGAAGGCAGGCTGATCGTGATGTTGTCGACTCTCCAGACGCGGTCGCGATCAAGCCTGAGGTTGGTGACTTCCACAGAGATTCCGGAGAGCAGCGATGCCGTCGCGGTGATGCTGGCGGATGGGAAGAGCAGGATAGGCCCGGTGGCATTGGCACCGGTGTTGATGGCGACGTCGTCCGCGTGGACTTCAACGAGCCCAGCCAGGGTCAGATCAAAATCGCTGGTCAGCGAAAAGGCTCCATTTGCGAGGTTCAGTGAGCCGGACAGATCGGCCGCCGTCGCACCAGTGAGTTCCCCGCCTACGGTCGCCGACGCAGCAGAGAAAGTCACTGTCCCCGCGAGACTCGCCGGGCTGCCGCGGGTGTAGTTGATGCTGCTCGCCGTGAAGACCAGATCCTGCACGTCCAGGATCCCCTCGATATTGAAATTGATCGTCACCGACGCATCGCGAATCGTGAAGCCCTCACGCGTCACGATCAATCCGGGCTGACCAGCACCACCGATCGTCGCCGTGAGTGGCGCACCGTCCTCATCGCGTATTCTGCCCACGGTCAGCGTTGCCGCCATCACGGTCACCACTGCGGCACTTTCGTCGGTCTCGTCTGGATCCCAGTCGATCTCGATCTGCTGCGCGTCGACGGTCACCAGTCCATTTGCCAGATTGGCATCGAGTTGCTCGGCAGTGGCGTTCAATTCTCCCGTCTGCGGATTGATCGTGCCTTCCACATCGGTCAGCCCCATTCCAAATGCACCGCCCTCAGCACCAAAGATCGTCGCTGAACCTGCACCGAACGTGATGGTATTCGCGGCGCTCGTATCCAGCGTCCAGCCACCGTTGTCGACGAACGTGAGCGTCGCGGAAATGCTCGAATCAGCAAACTCGATGATGCCATCGATTCCGAATGCGCCATCGATGCTGATGGAAGCATTCTCAAGCAACGCCAGGTTTCCATCGAGCACCAGCAACTCTGCCGAACCGGTGAGATTGTTGAACGTTGGAAAAATGATCGAAAGGTTCGTTGCCTCAGTGCGCCCGGTATCGACGTTGACTGAGACCTCGGTGCTGCGAATCTCGATGACCGGCGTGATGATCTCGATGTTCTGCAGGCTGACCTCGTTGATTGCGAAGCTCGCCGATCCATTCTCGAACCGCGCGGTGAATCTCACTTCGCCCGTGGTCTGTCCGACGGTGAGGTTCGCCGTTCCTGTGAGCGTCAGCAATCCGCCGCCGTCGGGAAGATCTGTGTGATCGCCAGTCAGTTGAATACTTGCGCCGATATCACCGCCACCTGTAATCGTGAAAATTCCGGTAGCCTCCGCCCCTGTGTCCCCGCCCCCTATCGGCTGAACCTGCCCATCCGCGATGGCACCGACGGTGATGGAACCATCGAACGTGCCGCCGCCCACTTGAACACCACTCACGCTCAACTCAATCTCGCCCATCTGTGCCACGCGGAAATTGCCATTGCGCAGATCCGGCGACCAGAATGAAACCGAAAGCGTTCCACCATCGCTCACATCCACACCATCTACCTTCAGCGTCGTCGTGAAGGTTTCATTGAAAGGCGCGAGATCCACGGTCAGGTCAACCGTTGCCAGGAAGTCCTCAATGTTCTCAGGATTCGGCCAGTCCAGCACGAGGCGATCGATTTCCGCAGGAACAACTCCCGCAATGTTCAGCGCCTTGTTGTAGCCGTCAGGGAATTCGACAATGGCCTGGGAGAGTTCGATCGAGCCATCGTGGTTGATGACGAAGTTGCTGATTTCAGCACTTGGGGGAGCGAGCCCGGTGCGCTCAAGGGCGGGCACTGCTACGACGAGATTCTCAAGAGACAGGACGTCGTCCTTGGCGTCAGCTTTTGGATCAAAGGTTACCGAGACACCCACTGCGTCGACCTCGATGATGCCGCTGACACCACCAGCCAGCTTCCTAACATCAATATCAACGCGTCCGCTGCCAAAATCGATTGCCCCTGAAAGCGCTGGAAGATTGTCCGCAGGATTGTCGTCTTCGATCCGCAATCCGGTATCACCCGGCGCGTCAGGGAGGATCGCTGCCGAATCTGCCGAGAACGTCAGGAAGCCATCGACTGCTGCGTTTTCGCCAAGCGTCACATCGAGAAAGAAATGAACTGATCCGTTTTCGACAGAAAGGAGGCGAGGACGCGGATCAGGCTCCGGTTCGGGTTCCGGCTCAGGAGCAGGGTCGGGCAATTCTCCCGGTGCCACCAGAGTGAAGCCCAGATCCAGCAGGATCCCGCGTTCGATATCTGACAATTCCCGTGCGGCAGGACCATCGGCCACAGCCGCAGCCATCAGCAGCAGCGAAAGCTCCGGATTGTCGTCATCAACATGCGATCCGCTGCTTCCAGATTCCCACGGCGAAGGCGAGTAGAGGCCTACACGATTTCCACCGTTTGCAGCCATGGCGTTCGCACCAGCGAAGAACAAACCTGCCGCTGGAGACGCACCGCCGACACTTACAGCAGTCCATACCGCTTGCCGCACCACATAGGAAGTGGGATCGATCACCTCCACGCCCGAAGCATTGGTCAGGAACTTATCGAACGTTGCCCAGTGTCCTGCATCGGTGATTGCGGTGCCAGCGTTGTAGTCGGAGCCATCTTCATCGACCAGCGAGAGGAAGCCGATCATGTGCAGCAACTCGTGCATGATCGTGCTCTTGAAGTCATAGGAGCCGCTGGCAACATCGTTGTCGAAATCCCAAGGTTGCCCCAGATTGATTTCCATCTCACCATCGAACGCTGCTCCATTCTGATCGATTCCAGTGATCATTTCCTGCTGAACGGCTAGAGGATTGAACCCCGGCACATCGGTAGCAACATTGCTCCCTGCTGAAGCAAGGGTCGTCGTAGTCGTATCCGAGTAGGATGTCACCTCCACCTCGATGACCGCCGTGTGATCAAAGAGAATGGCAATGCGGCGAGCCGCATCCTCGAGCGCGTCGCGGTAAAGAGAAGAACTCGCACCCGATTGGAACTCCGGGGCCTTGCTGTAGTCAAAGACGAACTGCACCGTCGGATTCGTCCCCGGTTCGGGGAGAGGCTTGGGTTCCGGGGCAGGAATGGCACTCTCGCCAAGATAGTTCCCAGCACCCGTCGCCAGCAACAATTCGCGCTCGGAGTCACTCCCCAGAACACCGTCTGGCAGACCGAGAATTTGCGACCGATCCGCCTGGAAATCTGCAATCGCCACGAACGTTCGCGACAGCGCGGTGTCCGCTGACACCTCGGTTGCGGTGAGATATCCCAGCTGCACCAGCGCATTCTGCACATAGGTCACGTCCGCAGCAGCATTCTGCCCACCGGAACCAACACTGCCTGTCAACACCCGGGTAGTGTTATCGAAAAGTACATTCAAGGCATCGTTCATCTCGCTGACGAAGCGACGTTTGACACCTGCCTGCACATCTGCGGAATTGCCGCCGAACCGTGCCAGCGAGCCATCTGGATTCTCACGACCACGCTCAGCGTAGATCAGCTTCACCAGTGCATGGTCTGGCAGGGCGATCAGTTCCGCCGACGTCAGCCCGTTCAGATCCATCATCCGGGTAACGACATTGGTGTCGCGCCCGTGCTGGATGGCAGTCGACCAGATCACATCCTGTAGCACGCGGCTGCGGGCATTCACATCGAGCCCGGTTTCGGCGAGCACCTTGTCCACGTAGTGATCAAAGTAGTAGTCGTAGGAAAACTCGTGTTGAGCCAGACCGAAGGCAGCCGGATCGCGATCCGCCACTTGTCGCCACTTGTCGGCGAAGACACTGGTCGAGGAATCCATGCCGGCAAAATCCGCAGCGAATGCCGCACCGTGCGTGCTGGCAAGGAACAGCTCTGGCATATCGAAGTTGCTGGCGAACTGGTAGAGCCCGTAAGAGCGGCCGCCGCGATCGCCCTCGCCGGTTGAGACGATGCCGGGGTCGCCGTTACTCTCAAACCTTGCGGAAAGCTCTCCGAGCAATCCGGTCGCGTCATAGTCACCGTTTACAGGAAGCACGAGCGGATCGGCTTCCTCTCCGGCTGGATCAGGGCCTTTCGGCAATGGGACATCCCAGTTGATTCCAGTCAACTCCCTCTCGAGTGAAAAGCCGTCGCGGCGAATCACCACCTCGTCCAGGCGCAACAAGCCGTCGGGCAGGCGTTCGATGCTGGGGAAATCGAGTTCGACGTTGCGCAGCGTCGCCAGTTCGTTGTCGGCAGGGTCAATGGTGATGGCTACACCCGCGCCAGAGCCATCCCCCATCGCGGTCAGCGTCACTACATCGGCAACCCCGCCTTCCACTTTGCGGGCAACGATTTCGACGATTCCCGTTCCAAATTCGACAATACCTTCGAGCGCTCGAATACTATCGTCGGCGTTGTCATCGACGATCCGCAGACCGGTAGGCGCTGGCATATCTGGAAGAATGGCAGCGCCATCTGCGGAGAAACTTACGAAGCCACTGACATCCGCACTTTGACCATAAGTGACATCCAGTAGCAGATGGATCGAGCCATTTTGTATTGAAACGAGGCGATCGACGGGCTCGCCGCTTCTATTGACCAGTGGTGCCTCGGTGACCGGCCCTGGAGGCAATGGCAGCGCAACTAACTCCACGAGATCAAAGCCGAGATCCAGCAAAATTCCACGTTCGACAGCCGCGAGACTCTGCTTGGTTACGCCCGGCTGGAACTCCGATGAGAGGAGGTAATACTCAAACACTGATTGATCAGCGTCGAGGAGCACTGCCGTCTGACCATTGACAAATCCGAGCGGGTTCCCGGCGTTGATCACCGGGCTGTAGAGTCCCAACGGGGTGCTACCGTGGGCCGCTACCGCATTCGGGCCGGCGAAGTAGAGTCCCGCGCCGTCACTGCCTCCACGGCTGGCTCCTATCCATCGACCTACATCAAGCGTGTAGGTGGTGGAATCGATCAGGGGCTGAGCAGCTGGGCCGGAAGCAAGAAATTGGTCATAGGTTGACCAGACTCCCGCAGAGCCAACCTCGCGTGCTTCAATATCCGCACCAAACCACTCGATGCCGCTCTGGACACCCACGATCTGCAGCAACTCTCGCATGACCAGGCCCTGGAAATCGAACTTGCCGGCATCGGTCGAGCCCGTCGTGTAGTCGAACGCATCTTCGGCAGAAAATACGACTACTAATCCCGCGTCGTAATCCCCACCGTTGGCGTCCGATCCGGTCTTGATCTTGTGCTCAGCAACCGTGGGCAGGAACCCAGCGAACGGTGAGAATTCCGGGGATGCGAATGGCGAGGTGCCGGTCACGGACGCCCCGGCGGGCAGAGTGACTGAGACCAGTTGCACATTGATCTCGATGCGAATGTCTGAATCGAACAGGGCTTCGATCCGGTTCGCCGCTGCCTCCAGAGCCTGTCGCTTTGCCAGTCCGGCTGTGTTGAAGAATTCAAGCGCTCCATTGTAGTCGAAAACGAAGTCGATCCCTTCGCGACCGGCAGGCTGGTTTGGCAATGTCCCCTGACCCAGAGCGAGCAACATGACGCGCTCCTCGTTCTTGCCGAATACCCCATTGATCTTGCCGTAGTCAGCTGTTCCGAGGACGTCGGAATTGGCTGTCTGAAAGGCGCGGATCGCGGCGGTGCTGATGGCCGCTCCTGCAGAAAGGTAACCAAGGTCTTCCAGCCCCTGGCGAACAAATTCTGTCTTCTCTGCAGAGGTCGACCGCCGTGGCACCACACTGCCGGCGAGTGGACGGCCATTCGTCGGCACAACGTCGAACAAGGCATTGAGCGCATCGTTCATCTCATTGTAGAAACGCCTGCCAATGCCGAGTTGGTTCGATGCCGAGCTGCTCGAAAAGTTCGCAAGTTCGGGAGCGGATACTGATTTCTGAACTCCGTTTTCGTCGAGATCAGGCACTAAGTTCCCATTTGCATCCTTCTTACTTAGCAGTTCCGTCGCCGTTTGACCGGTTGTCCTACCCCGCTCGGCATAGATTCGACGAATGATCTCGTCGTCGGACATGGCGCTGATCTCTATCTGCCCCGCGAACGCGCGGTTTAAGATAATCTCGCCCTTTCCGTTGGGCGTGCTTGCTACTCCGTGCTGCACGGCCGTTGACCAGAATACATCCTGAAGCACCCTGCCCCGGGCATTGATATCGATTCCAAGACTGAGAGCGTATTCGACCAGTGGATCATAGTGAGTGGCCTCAATGTAGGCGTGCTGAGCATCGTTGAAAGCCACGGGCTGAGCGCCTGCGACACGCTTCCAGGCGGCGACAAAGTCCCACGTGGATCCATCCGCATTGGTGCCGCTACCCAGGGATGAGCGGAACACGTTATTGATTGGTGTGATGTCGCCGAACTCCGCCAGGAATGGAGCACCCTGGGTCGAATTGAGAAATGCTTCCGGGTTTCCGAGCTTTCCTGCAAGTTGCCATGACCCGTAGGATTTTCCTCCCGGATCACCAGTACCCCACGATACTGTTCCAACGCCCTTGCTCTCGTATTTTTCCGACAAGGCACCCAGCTCCTGATCGCCGGGCACGCCGGTGTAAACAGGGGTAGAATTGCGCGCAGCCAACGGCACCGATGTCCCCTCAGATTCCGAGGCCCCGGGCTGAGCGTCGGCTATGGCTGGCAGTGCGATATCCCAGTCGATACCGGTGACGCTCTTCTCCAGCGAGAATCCATCCCGGCGCAGCACCAGTGTGTCCAGACTGAGCAGTTCCTGCGGCAAGTTCACCAGCGCGGGCAACTCCACCGAAAGATTGCGCAGAGTCGCCAGTTCGTTGTCATCAGGATCAATAGTGATAGCGATTCCTGCTCCTGTGGCATCTCCCACTGCCGAAATGATCAGCGCATTCTCGATCGGGAATTCGACCACCCGTGCCGTCAGATTCACGATTCCGGTTCCAAATTGAATCGAGCCCTCAAGTCCGCGCGCACGGTCGCTGTCGAAGTCATCCATTACCCGCAGCAGCGAAGCACCAGGAAGATCAGGCAGCAGCGTCGCGCTGTCAGCCGTAAAATCGACGAAGCCCTGAGCTTGCGGATTGGGCCCGGCAAGGTAGTCGATGAATACCGCGACGTCGCCGTTGATCACTTCAACGAGCGTCACTCCCGAGACAGGATCGGGAATCTCCAGCGCCGAAAATGCGAACACCGTGTCCAGAGTGAATCCATTGGGCCGCACGACAAGGGCCGGCCCGTCATCGCCGCTTTCAATGTTGGTGCCGAATGGCTCCCCTTCCCTGCCCCGGAGGGGGCCGATGCCTATAGATATGGCACCCACGGTGACAACAGGAGCAAACGGGTCATCCTCGAGCGGATCCCATTCCACGGCGACATCCGTGCCAACGACATCCACGATGCCACCCACTTCGATAGTCAAATTCGAAGCCGCCGCGCTGAACGCCCGCGTAGCAAAGTCGAAGCTGCCGTCGACGTTATTGATCGCAGCCCCAAAGCCGACTCCTTCGGAAAAGAGCGATCCAGAACCAGCAGAAAAGGTGATGCTGTTGGCGCTGGCGCTGTCCAGAATCCAGATCCCATCGTCGTCCAACAGACCAAGGTTGAGCGTAATCGTCGTGTCATCTGCGCCAAACAGGGCGACGCCGCCAATGCTCGCGTCACCGTCGAGATCGACCACAGCATTGACGATCTCGATCGAGCCGCCCGTGCGCACGATCCGCTCGATCGTCCCATCGATGCCGTCATAGTTCGGGAAGTCGATGACCACTGTATTGAATTCCGTATCGCCCTGGCCATTCACGGTGGCATTGCTGGCTGCGATGGTTACAACTCCCAGGTCGATGAAGAGGTTCTCAATCGAAAGCTGGTTGAAATTGAACGTGACATCGCTGTCGCGGAACGTCAGTCGAAAGCCGAAAGTGACCTGATTGTTGTCGTTTTGATCCGTCTCCCGGAGCAACTCTCCCACAAATGCGAGGACGTTCACCGTTCCATCGCGCGAGGCGTCGCCGATCATTTCAAGTATCGATCCCACACCGAGACCTGAAACGATCTCGAAAAATGCATCCACTTCGTGGGTCTCCCCCGTGATGTTCCGCAGGGCCCCGTCGACCGTCGCACCAACTCGGATCACACCTGTGAAAGTGCTGCCCAGTGCCGTGAGATTTGAGATTCCTAGCTCCGCCTCCGGGAGGGCATCGACGCCAAAGATACCTGACTTCAGGGAAGCCACATGCAGGCCGAAAGTGATGATCGAGCCGTCAGCGACCTCCTCGCCATCGATCTTGAGCGAGGCATCGAAGGGAATATTCGAGTTGAAACGATCGAGTCGGACGATGGCATCGGTCGTCGCGGTGAAGGCATCGAGATTGTTCGGATCGACAAAATCGATCAGCACCCGATCAATTGCCAGCGGAATGAAACCGGCCAGCCCCATCGCATCGTCGTAACCGTTGGGGAAGTCGATCTCCGCCTGATCGATCTCGACCGAGCCGTCGTGATTCACCACAAGGCTTGGCAGGGTGATCGTCGGCACCTGACCAGCCCGTTCCAGTGCAGGAATGGTTCCGGCGACACTTGTGAGCGCCAGCAGTTCGGCCGATGCTGGGGCATTCGGGCTGTAGTTCACATCTGCTGCATAGACCGTGACTTCATCGACACCAGAAACGCTTTCCGCTGTGACATTGATGAAGTCGCCCAGAGTTCCCTGAAGTGCTCCCGCGCTGAAATCAGTCGCGCCGGTCATCAGGTCGATTTCACCATTGACGATGTCCGTCAGGGTAAGCACACCGTCGAGTTCCGGTGAATCGAGATCCGGTAAAATGGCCGCGCCATCGGCATTAAACTGCACCCGGGCAGAGCTGGTCCAGATCTCGCCCAACTCAAGTTCCAGATCCAGATTTTGAGATCCTCCACGCACCTCCACCAGCTGGGCAAACAGCCAATTGATCGCAGGCGGGAGTTCGAAACCGTTGACCGCAAATCCATTCTTCCGCAGCGGGATCTGACTGATCAGCGTATCGGCGAGTTCAGGGAACAAGTCATGAAGGAGCCCTACAGCCTGCAGAACTCCGATGAGTCCATCGTTGCTGATGTCGGAGGGCAACAACTCAAAATCGATTGCGTTGTCAGTTGATACTCCACCAGCCAGTTGAAAATGTTGCCCCAGAAAAACATCAGCCAGCTCGGATCCGAATTCCAGCACGCCTGTGGCCAGATCGATCGCTCCTTCCACCGCCCCAATCACCGTTTCACCGATCGCCGAGGGAAGCAGTGGGTAGAGCTGCCCGGCAATTGCACCTATTCCGATCGAACTGGCATCGAAATCAAGTACTGGGTTCGTCGGCACGCCGCCCGTGAGCACATGGTCGAAAACAAGGTCAAAGTCGAATACCAGCCCGTCCAGATCGAGATACGACAGCAGCTCAGATATCAATGCCTCGCCATCAACAAAAATCTGAGTTCCGTTGAACAGGACGTCTGGAAAAGCTCCGACAACCGAGAACTCGTCAAATCCGAGGAACTCCACCGCTGGATTGACGAGTCGACCGATCGGATCCCCGGGATTCGCGAGAATCAGACCTTCGATTCCATCCGAGCTGATGCGCACCACATTTGGAATCTCCAAAGTGATCGCCGTCGAAACTTCGGCCACTTCGAACACGATCACACCGTCCTCGATGCCCACCGCGAAAGCTCCAGCGGGGATGCCGGGAACATTGACCGTCGCAAAGCTACCAGTGGTGGTGCCGTAGCTGCCCAGCGGGAATGAATCCGCTGCGACGATCGAGCTGGGATTGAGCACCGACAGGGTCAGCGCGCCATCGCGGAGAAATTCGCCGGATACGGAGAAGGCGCTCGCCTCCTTGCTGGCACCATCGATTTCCAGCACCAGTTTGCCATTGGACAACTGCAGGAAGTCGCCCGGAACGGACACGGTGCTAGTCGCATCAATGTCGAGCGAGCCGTCGTTTTTGATTCCATTGTCGAAGTTCAAGGTGGCCCCGCTCTGCACCTGGATCGTGCCAAGGTTTACGCTGATCGCTTCGATCGCCGGAAAGCTGCCGGTTCCGGAAACGAGCACGGTCGCAGCATTGTCGCCGATGGCCTGGCCCGCGAGATCAAGCGTCCCTCCGATGACGTGATAGCGCCCACCAGTCAACACGTTGCCCGGACTCAGGATATTGGTCAGGTTGGCGATGATCAGCGAGCTTTGCTGCACATCGATCAGCCCATTGTTGGTAAAGGCGAAGTTGGCACTGAAATCATTGTCGCGGATTCCATTCTTACGGAACGTGCCAGCGGATTCATTAATGAAAACACCCGACGACGAAGCGGGCAGGGCAAAAGATGTCCACGCACCCGCCACAAAGGTGCCTGCATTCTCGAATCGGATCGTGCTGCTCTCGGCCAGCTCGAACGATCCGATGCCGCCAATCGTCATCGTGCCCAGATTGCGGATGGTCAGGTCGCCACTCAAGTTTGCGCCGGAAATATTAAAGGTACCGAGGTTCGTCACCTGCCCGGTTCCGGTAATGTCCGAAAGGTTCCAGCTCCCGGTTTGGGCCACGCGCAGCTCGCCGTTGATCGTAACATTGTTGCCAAATGCAGTGAACGCCTGGATGGTCGCCGTGCCGTCGATCGTCAGTTGTGCGTTGGCATTGGAGGTGCCGTGACTCAGCGTGCCCAGGTTTCCATCGCCAGTGAGCCTGAAATCAGCGGTGTTGTTGTCGGAGCGCACGTCGTCCAGGTCGTAGCTGCCCTGCAGATCGACTGCTGTTAGCACGCTGACCCGGCCGGCCCCGCTGAAGGACGATGTCTTCTCGAAAACATGGCGCCCACCTGGCAAAGTGAGGGTTGCCTCTTTGGCCACAGTGAACACGCCCGTATGCAGACTACCGATGGCGAGGGCATCATTCGTGCCGGAATAGATCGTCACATTTCCGCCCGCTGCCTCGAAGGTGCCGTGGTTGATCAGTTCGATGTTCTCACGAATCCAGATCGTTCCAGATCCAGTGCGGAATAGACCACCGGGATGGATGGTCACCATTCCAGACAGCGGCTTGTTTTCGCCCATCTGCACCAGATCGTTGGCATCCACGTTGTAGGTGCCGAAAATATCAAACGTAGCACTGCTGTCGCCCTGGATTCCAATGCCGCCTCGACTGGTGACGTTCATGGTGCCGCGCAGTTCCAGATTGAACGTGTCGTGCAGCAGCTTGCCACCGAATCCGTCAACCTGTGCGGTGACACCATCTGCGATCACCAGCTTACCGGAACCGACCATGTTGATCGCCGAAAGCGTGCCACCGAGGTGCGCGCTGCCGGAAACGGTCACGGTTCCACCGCCACCCAGCGTGCCATTGACGAACTCAAGACGCCCCACCGAAACGTTGCCAGAAAAATCTACCTTCGCACCGTTCTTGATCTCAAGAGTTGAGAGCACCGCAGTCGCCGCCGCGAAAGTTCCATTGGCATTCGTGAACTCCAGCTTGTCTGGCGTGAACGTTCCCTGGCCGAACACCCTGCCCTGGCTCACCAGAATCGTCCCCGCGCCAAAACCGGCGCCAGTAGAGGCGAAATCATGCACGCCATTGAAAAACTCGAGCGTCGTCCCTGCATTCGCCCGCACGGTGCCCGCGTAGGTATTCTCTCCTACTATCGCCGAGACGGAGGCGCCTGTTGGGGCGGTGATTGCGTCATTCTGACCGCTGCGGATCTGAAAGTTGCCGGACCGCACTTCGATCTCACCATCGTTTACCAGTCGCACGTTTGCCTGAAGACCACCAGCTCCCGTGCCGGTTGACTTCACGATAGTGGCCCCCTTCTGGTTGTGCACCAGGGCGCTCAGAGTAGTGCTGCTCCCGAGAAAAACGCTCCCCTGAAAGTCGATGGCTCCCTGATTGTCTATGCGTACCGAGGAACCGACAGCCACGTTAAGGGCGGCCTGGATCTGCATGGTGCCTAGGTTCTCGATCACCCGGCTCTCGGCGAGCGACTTGGCGAATACCGTCGACGCGACGAAGCTCCCACCTGCTGGAATGGTCAGAGTCCCGCTGCCAGCGATGCGCCCGTGGCGGAAATCGTAATTCGTCACCGTAAGGTTACCTGCGCCACCCAACGTTGAACTGTTACTGCCACTGTGCAGCAGAGTTCCAAGCGAAGAAGTGCCGTCGACATCGAGGTTACCGCTTAATTCGAGCGTTCCCGTGCCATCAATTGACCCGACAACGACACTTTCAGTCGATCCTATCCTCACGGTCGATGCACCGATACTCACAAAGTCACCTTTCTCTGGAACGATGCCGCCATCCCAGTTTGCAGGATCGCTCCAGTTGATCCCGTCTCCTTTCCCAGTGAAACTCACTGCCGTCACCGCGAGAACCACCGGCTCGTCTTCATCCAGACCATCCGCCGCGCCATTGATCGAGGCTGGCTCGTTTTCCGTGACCGTGGCTTGGTCTTCAATCGAACCGAAATCAAAAAGCGACCCAGCGTCTGCACCCGATCCACCAAAGGGAGACTCGGCGCTGTCGCCGAAAGCTGAGTCGGTGAGATCATCGCTGGACACTTCAATCCGAATCTCATCATCTGCCTGCCCGCCAGATGCCGACGCTCCACCATCCGTTGCGGCCATCATGCCATCGGCAGAAAGCAGGATACGCTGCTCAAGCGCTTCAAACTCAAACGCATCCCTCGCCGTCAATCGCCCTCTCTGAGACCGGCGACGAACGTCAGATGTCGGACGAGCGCAATCCCCTGCGATAGAGATTCCCCAGCCTTGTTCGTCATCCAACTCTTTAACCATCAATTCCACGGAAAGGACGCAGATGTTGAGTTCGAATGACAGACGCTACCCCACAGAATAAGCCCGCGCTCCTCCCGCACGGCGCAGGACGCAATGCTTGGCAAGAACAAAAGGACAGGTATTCAGCGGTAGTTTGCACGTTTCGTTGATCACTACCCAGCTCTCGGAAAAACCTGACACGATTTCTTTCCCGGCAACAAAATTACGGGCACGAATCACTGACAACCAGCAATTTACAATAAAGAAAAATCATCCACCCGCGATGGCTCCAAAATTTGCCACCACCCGAATTCCTGCTTTGATCAAATGCCCCGGGTTCTCTATTTGAAGCTTCACCAGAAACAGTCCGCTGCTGCTGTCCGCATGAGGAGTCACGAAAATGAGGGTCGCTGGAACAGGAGCATCCACTCCAACGATTTTGATCGGCACCACGATCCCCTTTACAAGAATGCTCGCGACCGCAGGTGGCACCAACACTTGCACTAGTAGTTGATCAATGTTGACCATTCGCAGGATCGTTCCCGCGCGATCGACGGGCTCCCCCACATCCCGGATCAACTCCACAATGATTCCGTCGACGGGTGCGGTGATTTTCTTCTCCTGCTGGCGGCACTCAGCAAGAGCCAGCTCAGCCTTTGCCAGCTCCAGATCTATCTGTTTTCCTAATGCTTCCTCACGAGTGATCACAGCATTTTCAAACAGCTTGGTCGCTGCCTCCGAATCGAACTTCCGCTTATCAAGGACATTAAGGGCACGCTCAATTTCAAGCGCTTCCTTCCGATCATCGAGCTCTACGAGCAACTGTCCGGCCTTCACCGAATCACCCTCTGAAACATGAACGACCCGCACCACATCCTGCACCGGAGCCCCCAGTTCCAGATCCTTAAAGGGGAGCGTAAGCCCCTCAACCTCCTGCGCCTGCAGTGAACAGGAACAGAATAAAATCCCGGCAAAGATTGCTCTCACGTGTTTCATAAATTGGCTTCGTTAAGTAATCTGGAAGGTTCACTGGTATTAACTAACATTCCTCCAAACCAAGATTTGAACGGAGGCATCTCACAGCCAATAAAAAGCACCTTCCTGAACTCGCGTCGAATACAAAAAGCCGCATAGCCACCGACGGGATGCATCTGACGAGCATGACCTGCATTGAAGACCACCACTCCACAGAACTCCGGCAGGTTTGCGCTCAACCACGACGTCTTTCTGCTACTGCCGTGTCGAGATCGAGAAATGGCACTCGGGTAGAAAAAGATCTGGCAATTTGCCAATATTTTGAACCGGCTGCGACCGCTTCAGCATCATTGACCCGGGGCCCAGTCTGGTTCAGCATGCCGAATGCCTACGATCATAGATGGAAAAGCAATCGCTGAGAAAGTAAAAGCACAGTGTGGTGAATCGATCACCGCACTCAAAGCCCGTGGTGTAACGCCGGGACTCGCGGTCGTTATTGTCGGCGATGATCCCGCTAGCCATGCATACGTTCGATCGAAAGTACGCACCTGCGAGCAGCTTGGTCTGCATTCGTTGAAGATTCAAAAGCCCGCCGATACTTCGCAGGAAGAACTGCTTGGCATCATTGCCGAACTCAATGCCGATGATGCAATTGATGGAATTCTGGTGCAGTCCCCCCCGCCCCCGCACATCGATGAAGCTGCCGTCGTTCGCGCCATCGATCCGGCGAAGGACGTCGATGGATTTCACCCGCTGAACGTGGCGAAGCTGGCAATGGACGACGACTCCGGATTTGTTCCGTGCACGCCATACGGATGTCAGCGACTGCTCATCGAGCACGGCATCGAGACTTCCGGTGCCCGCGTCGTTGTTCTCGGTCGCAGTATGATCGTTGGCAAGCCGATGGCACTGCTGATGATGCGCAATGGAGTCGGCGGAAATGCGACCGTCACCGTCGCCCATTCCCGTACGCGCGATCTGGCATCGGTCACACGGGAGGCGGACATCCTCATCGCCGCGATTGGCAGGCCGTGTTTCGTCACTGCTGACCACGTCAAACAAGGAGCTACAGTCATCGATGTCGGCATCAATCGC
>JAGROY010000104.1 GCA_020439995.1 Verrucomicrobiia bacterium | reverse complement strand
ACCCATTAAATTCCCGGAAGAACCCGATTTTTTTTGCTCAATCGCTCCCGATTACGATCCGCATCGACGCCAACTAAGGTAATCCGAAGTTCTCGACCAAGAGCTTCGACAACTCCTTAGTTACGATGAAAGAGGATTCAAAAAATGATTTAATCGGCATAATGCTTCCATATCGAGGCTCGGAGTGGGCGACTGAGAACGCCGCAATCGCGCGTTTCTCCACACGCGGCCCCTCCACAAGGACAACTGCGCGCCCTTGTTCTCGCCCTGCCGGATCTCATCGCGGCAGGGCAGGGGATCACGCAGCAGGGCACCGTCGTGCCCAGAACTCTCAGTCAATATACTAACAGAAATACCACATGATACCAGCATCATCGGCCGAGCCTGGCTTGACGAAGCCATCACTGAAGGGCGCATCACGCCCTGGAGCGCCGACGAGCGCGACCAAGGCGCATCAAACGAAGAAGAAACTACCCAGAAATCCAATACTAACATCCACACCAAATGAAAAAGACACTCTACCGAAACGAACCGGATCAAACCGATCAATCGAAGAACAAAGCTTTTCTCCGATCAGCCGCGCATCTCAACGGCGACGGGGCACCCGTTGTCGAAAAGGTGCAGCGCTCCAATTTCAATGCTAAAAACGCCCGTGAGAAGGCGAAGAAGAAAAGCCTCCGCGAGGGCCTGAAGACGCAGCTCGAAAGATCAGAGGCCGCCTTGGCGACTGTTTACACTCTGATCGCGAGTGAACCTGTGAACCGCGAACTCACAAACCCACTGGAAGAAAAACCATTGACATGGAGCCTTCTGAAAGTGCTGGGAGTGGCGCTTATCGCTCTGGCAGTCATGCTAACCGGCATGGGCGTGATGGCTCTTAACACGTTCATACTAGACAGCGCCAAACTCGAGATCGTCACTAGGCAGCCATGGAGGGCTTTGCCATTGTCGTTGGTCGTGGCGGGAATCGTAGGCGGATTAAAGGCAATGGAACTCATCCTGCGCACGGAACCCGCGAGGATCTCTTACCTCAAATGTCTCATGACCGTTTTCTTGAGTGCGGGGGTAGTGTGGCTGCTCGTCTGCCCGTTGTTTTTCGGGGAGAAGATCGTAGATCCCTGGGCTGAGGACACAGGCGCTCCAGCCACCCCAGCCACCGGGCAAGACTGGGAGAGGTACTTCTACATGCTTTCTGCCATGGTGACGGAGATTTCAGCGGGTGGGCTGTCCCTGATTGGAGGGATCATGGCCTTGACCAAACGCCTGGTGGAACTCAACCCGGTTCGTAAACAGCATGAAGAGAATGCCAAAGTCTTGTTTAACGAAGTGATGGATCTTCGTGACCGAGTTGGCGTCCTGGATGGAGAGATTGAGGCTCTGGAAGCAGAGGAAGAAAGTGACGTGCTCTATGCCACCACAGATCTCAAAGTGCTCCAGAACGTTCTGGAAGAGGTCAAGGCACACGACGCACGGGCTCAGGCCGAGCGTGAGGCTTCCGATAGAAAAATCACGAACATCCGCGCGGCTTTTTCGTCAGTCGGGGCCATCGCCCTTGCTTTCGTGATGCTCTCCCTGTCCCCAAGCGCACGTGCTGAGCACTTTGCCGCAGGCCTGGCCGAGTATCCCCTCGATACCTACAAGACTGCCATTGCTCCGCAATTGGAACAGTTCTGGAAGGTGCGCATGAAACGCGGTGACGTTCTCGAAGTTTTCTCTGCAACGGGCAGCTTCGAGCGTATCGCCACGATCAAAATCCCGGAGCACAAGTCCTACGACAACCCGAACATGCGCGCCAAAACGGTGCAAAGTGAATGGTTCAAAGTGATCCGGTGGATGAAGAACACCTCAACTGGCTTCAAGCCAGAGAGGCTCGGACATGCGAACTTCATGGAGTTCAGTGAATACGTAGCCGGTTTGTCACCTGCCGTGCCTGGCACGATCGTGCTCATTGCAGATGGCAGACTTCTTTCCGGTAGTGATCCGCGCTTCCTCATGGGCGAAGGAAAATTGCCGAATGATGCCATGATCCTGGGTTCGAGAGGGGGATCCCCGTTTGGAACCCAGGGGCGGGAAAATCTGCTCAAGGCAAAGCGTCTTCACTGGTGCACCTTCCCGCTTCCGGCTCAGTGGACAACAAGTCCGCTGACCAAAGCGCGGTGCCAACGGGCGTTTTCGATCATTGCCCAAAGAGAGGGTGGGGCACTCATTTCCTATGCCTCAGACTTGGGAGTGGTTTTGGAACGTGCAGCTCTGCCAAACATCAAGCCAGCCACAATCTACACAGCTGAGGTCAAGAATGGCGCTCAGCCGCAAATGATTGAAGTGCATCATAGCGCGAGCTGGATTGAAGAGACGGTCACAGAGGATGCTCCGCCTCCGGTTGATCTGATTGGCCCGGTAATGGTGGCGATAAAATGGACAGCGCCAGTGGATCTCGATCTTCATTGCCAGGCCGATGCGAATTCAGAGACGCTGTATTTTGGCCACTCGAAGACAGCTGATGGCCAGGGTATCTTCTTCAAGGATTTTCGCACGTCGACAGCCGGAAGGGATGAGTTTGAATACTGTGAGTACAAGACCCCAATCGACTTGCGTAAACTGCGCGTAAACATCAACTATTACGAGGGGACGGCACCTCCTGAAGGGGTCCACGGTGAACTGAGAATCAAGTTCCAAGGAAGTACCTTTAAGCAGCCATTTTCCTTTACAGCGTCATCAGGAAATGGTGGCGAGGGATCAGGAAAAGCACGACTCAGCCACAAACATTGGGTGGTGATCCATCCCCCTTCCGTGGTCGGCAAGGCGGAACCACGAGATGCTGCGGAAGCCATAGCGCAATAGGCGGTTGTTCTGGTGCAGCATTCAGTTCTGCCACACCGAATGACGCTCCGTAACGAGCATGTGGGGTCGCAATCCGGAGGCCTCACATGCTCTTCCTGAAGCTCTACATCTTCATAAGATTTCACATCATCATGACGAAAGAACACTCCGCGCCTCGTCTCGCGAGAATCTATATCCGTGGCCTGTGGAAGACGATTTCAATCACAGCCATTGCGTGCTGGTGGTTTGGCGCCCTGCCGCCCCGCACGATTGAGACAACTCTCCTGGATGGCAGAAACATCGCCATCCGAACCCTAACAGAAACCAAATATCGAATTGAGCGATGGCTAAACAACTAACACAACAACAGGATGAGCCGCATCCCTGGCCGAAAGGTCAGGCAGCTTCCCTCAAGTTCAATGTGGACTTTGCACATGCCGCAGAAGGCAAACCACAACAGAATCCAGATCCGATGAAGCAGGCTGCAAACACGAATTCACCGCGCACATTAAGACCAGCACTGCGCTACAACCCGCCGGGCCCAGGCCTCGGCCCAAGCCGGAATGAGGGCGCTGAATTTCTGCGCCAGAGTGGTGAGGAACAGGAGGCTGCTGCCGATATCGTCAGGGGCATGCAAGCACGGGGGATGAGTTTCGATCAGAAAAAACGAGCTCTGCAGGAAGCATTCGATGAAATTCACGCTTTGGAGTTCGAAGTGCGAGCGAACACGGCGATTGCTGAACTTCAGGAAAAGCAGACCCGGAGGAAGGAGGAGCTTTCCAAGCAGCACGATCTGCGCAGGACATCTGCATACGCTGATATAGATCAGAGAGCGTTAGGTGGTGTGAGCGATCGCGAAGCGGCCCGTATCGAAATGGAACGCACGCAAAAATGGGCTGATTTCGATAAGGGTCTCCAACGCGAAGTGGACGATCTCGCAGACCGGGAACGGGCGGAGAATGACGCTCTGCACACCGATCTGGCCAGGGCTGCCTACACTGGTAACATGCCATCGGAGAACAGGAATATCCCTACGATGGAGAAAGGGGGGATGGAGCGATGATATTCTTCATGCGCAAAGTCCGGAAGGCTGGTGTCAGTTCATGGCCTGTCATTCGTGGCGATGCCCGAAAGGCAAGGGTGTCTCTGAAAGCCAGAACCCTAAGCGCACCACGTTTGGCATGGTGGCAACTCGGGCTGCGTCTCGTTCGTGTGGCGGCAAAGCTTGGGATGATTGCCTGCGCAGTCTCGCTTTTCATGCCCGAGTTGCTGTTCATTTCTGATGCGCCGCAACGGCTGATTCTCTGCCTCGCGGTGTTCATTTTATCCAAGCAGCAACTGGCCTGGCTTGGCCGTATTTTTATCGGCCAGACCACGCTAATAGAATGGGATGGCCACGAAGTGATCATCTATCGGAGTGTCGGGTGGCGAATGCCCGTTCGCATCAGGCGGGATGGCCTCACTGTCCGTGCGGATTTGCAGCCAATGAGAGATGAACTTGAACTTTGTGAGAGCCCTCTTGCCGCAGCGGCTTACGATAATGCGCATATGGTCACACTGCACGTCGGTAACCGGGCGCAAAATGTGGTCTCGGTGTGGGGCCGACATGCTCAACTTCTAGTGTCTGGCATACTCAATGCCGAACAAGTGCATCAAGAACTGTCTCAGGCCAGGAAACAAAAGCGCACGGCCCAATTCAGCACGGCGGAGTAGGGGAGATGAGACATCACCTCAGGGCTCGAAGACTTCATCTGAAATGTGGGCTTCGAAGTTCATTGCCTCATGAAGCACCCGGCCAATCTCCACTCGTCCAGATCGAACACGGTAGAAGAGATAATGTTCCACCCGGTAGCTGCGACAACCTTCAAGGAGATCATCACGCGCTTTGTTGTGTAGCCTCATTGGGTCTTGGGTGATCTCGTCTATCGCGCGGTCAATCTTGCCCGCGTAAATATCGAGCTGGTTCAAACCGTGATGCTTCACGGTGTAGGTATAGATGCTTTCCAGATCCTGCTCGGCGTAGGGAGAAAGGACGCAGCCTGCCATGCTCGCCTACAATTCTTCGGCGCTGAATTTTTTGCGGACATCCTCAGAGATCTCCTTAGGTGTCCGTGACGCAACCTCACCATGATCAAGTTGATCGAATCCCGCTTTCACTTCCCTTTGTAACGCAGAATGCGTGGCCTGTGCCAAACTGTGATACTCGGCATCGGATAGCACCACCACAGACCGGCGATTGTGCCTGGTGATTGACACAGGAGCACTTCCCCGAACTTCTGTTTCGCGTCATTGGCAGTAAAAGTGATCATCAGAAATTCTCCTTTTCCGTCTAATACATCTGAGAGATCCCTGTTCTGAAATAGGGCTATTACAACCGTGAGTTCGTCTTCATGACCTCGCGAAGGATCCACTCCAATGTGTTTCAAAGTTAACCGCCAGAGATTTGCCTTCTCATGCGCCGCTGCGACCAGCCAGCCTCCAGGTGTAGCGTTTCAATTTCGATATGTCAGCCATGTTTAACGTGTTAGCCATGGCTGGGCGATCAACTGATCATCTCTTCAACACACGGTTCAAGCTTCGACCAGTGGCTGGTTTTGATTCGTTCCCTAGTACACTGCGGCGGAAGTTCGCGATATTCCATTTCAGACGCAACATGCTGATTGTCAACCATCAGCCTTCTTGGGCTTCTATCGCTTATTTCCGCCGTGCTGTACTAGTGGCTGGTTTTGACCGACCGCTGACACAGCTGCATCACACGCTGTCTTTCCTTTTTTGAGATGCTTCATTGCACTAGGGTGCTACCGTCTTGAGAGGCATGCAAAACATCCCTGATCCGAAATGCACCGTCCCAGATGAACACTTGGAATTCATTGTTGATCTGTCGGAAAGAGCGTTCAAGCAATCGCTAGACGACAGAGATTCAGTCCAGAAGAAAGTCTATTATCTCCTGGGGGTCATTACGGCCGTAATCATACTCTCAGTGAATGTGCTGATCCGCGGTAATATAGAGGAGTGGGCAAAGTTCTTCCTATGGTCCGAAATATTGAATCTTGGTTCGGTAGCAGCTGTTTTGCTGTTTCTTCTAAGACCAAAAAACTACTTCGGAGATGGTGTTCAGCCCATTGATCTCTTGAAAAAACCGTACCTTAAAATTGACCTCAAAAAGGTAAAACTTCGTTACCTCGACGATCTGCAAGGATGGATAGAGGACATCATGCACGCCAATCGTCAGCTGTGGAAACAAACAGTCCAATTGATGTGGACGCTATTAATCTCCTTCCCGATCTACTTCTTGGTCCTTTTTCTCTTTGGGCGGCTCCCTGCGGGTTCCGAATGAATAGTGCTTCCCTATTGGCGGCGGAAGATCCTCGAAATCGCTTGGCTCTTCCTCTTCCTTTGAATTGGAAGATGACGAAGGTTCCTCTTTCTTGTCGTCTTCTGGCATTTGCTTCCTTGATTGGTATTTCAATTCATCCACACACCTTTTAAGCGAATGGATGCGCCCCGAATCTCTCCTGAAATGTAATGGCAATCAATCACAATATTTTATTCACATCTGCGTTTCTCCCGGCTGGCTCGTCATCACAACCGGACACCTTGCTGAATGGCGTGAAGCTGTTGCCTGATAGAGCGCAACTGCTCCCCATGACGCTGCTGAACATCTTTGAGTTCCAATAGATCCGCTTGCACGGACTTGATCACCTCAAGAACGCTCTCCTCTGAATCATCGGTCATGCTCGCCTCTCTCCTTCAGGGTTCAGTGTAGCACATCTGCTTGTCTGAATGAACCGTTCTGGAAACCCGTAGATCCCGTAGACCTGTTATTATTGTTTTGTTAGTATGAAGTGGTGTTTACGACCTATGGAATTGTTGATCCAAGAACCAGGTTGTTTGTCTATATCGGGCAAACGAAGGACTTTGAAGCGCGTAAGAAGCAGCATCTGGCGGCGTTTCGGCTGCGCAAACCGGTGCGCGGCTCGGTGAAATGGTGGCTCAAGCGGCTTCACCAGGACGGCCTGGAGCCGATATTCATTGTGCTTGAAGTGGTCGAGACCGAAGCTGAAAGCCTTGAGAGTGAATCCAAATGGGTCGAGAAGATCTCCCGGCTTGGCCATCCGCTTCTCAACCGGTGGGAAGAACATAAGGATCTGATCGAAGCGGCAGGGCAGGGGACTGCTTTTGATGCGCTGCTCTTTGAAAAGGGCACGGCTCCGCAGAGGATCGGGCGATTTGAGGCCAACGCGAACCGCAGCGGATACCGATTTCATCTTGATGAAGGCACCGCACTGACCGGCCCGGTGAGTGTGGATTTCCTGCCGCCAAAGAAGCATTAGGCCATTACTCCAGGGAAAAGAGAAGCTGTCCGCTTTGCTCCTGCGCAGCGGGTTCAGGGGCCTGGCTTGCTGATGGCTCTGGTTTTGCAACGGGCGGTTCACTCTGCAAGTCATGCAGATAGTCGGCTGCACGCTGTGCATGGGCAGCAGCATTGAAGATCGCGCGTTTGTCCTGTTTGAGGACGCGAAGCCAGTTGTCAATATAGGCTGCGTGATCCTCGCGGGTTTCCGGGGTAATGCCCAGATCGGCACACAAGAACGCGCTGCCAAGTTCTGCAACGAGCTCTTCCATGGCGTAGCCTTCATCACCCCATTTCTTGCGACCGAGATCACGATCCAGGCGGCTAGGATGGCGCGTCCAGTGGGTAAGCTCGTGAATGGCAGTGCTGTAGTAGCTCTGCGGATCTTCGAAGAACTCGAAATGCGGCAAGCGAATGCGGTCTTGATCCAGTGTATAGAAGGCGCGGTTGCCGCCGTGCTGAATGTCAGCTCCAGTCGCCGTGATAAAGGCCTCTGCAATGGACAGGCGCTCACTGGCTTCGATCTTGGGGCCTTCTGCGCTTGCATAGAAGTGTTCCGGCAGCCCGTCGATCTGTTCAACATTGAATACCGTATAGGCTTTCATGAACGGGATTTTACGTTCCTCATCCTCGCCAGTTTCATCGTTGGTTTCTTTGACCGTGAGCTTGTTGGCATACACGACCATGGTGCCTTTTTCACCTTTGCGGACGGTAGCGTTCAGTTCCTTGGCCTGGCGAAACGTCATCCAGATCGGGGCGCTGTAGCCCTTATCAAAGGCTTCTGACCAGAGCATGAGCACGTTGATTCCCTGATAGGCCTCGCCGGTTCCGCGCAACGGGCGCGTGATTTTACCGGCAGCATGTTCGGCATTCCAGGGTTTGTGCCATGGTTTCACACCTGCCTCGAGGGCTTCTACGATGGTCTCCGTCACACGGGTGTAAACATCGGGTTTTCCTGCCATTGTCTTTCTCCTTCCTCATACATGGGCCAATCGCTCGCTAGTGATCGGCCTTCTTTCCAAATGGCCACGCCGGACTTGATCACGGCCAGGCGCTCAATTGACCGGAATGCTAGCACGTCTGGCCGAAGGCCTTTAGACGTGCTTGTGTTGCCGCAACAATTGAACGCCGGGCCCAAGTCTGGCACGGTTCATTTTGAAGGGCGGCACTAGCATTACCATAAAGGGTAAGGAGAATGCAAATTGCGTACAAAAATCGATGCGCTCAAAGGGTGGCGCATCCAGAGAAATCATTACCCGGCGTTAATCAGCATCCCACTGACCACGGAACCGGTCATCTTTGTAGTAGCAGGCACGCTGCAGGATCATGGGGCTGTAGGACGGACGAATGATGAGTTGGCGCACCAGATTGTCGTCGCGCCCGAAAAACCGGCTCGCTTCTTCCGCTGTGATCAGGGGGTGGGTTTCTGTTGAATGACTGATGCCGGTCTCGCCGCGCTCTGTGCGACCGGCAAAGGTCACATCGTGCTGGGATCTCTTTGAGACGATGGTTTTACCAAGGCGCTTTTCAATCCATTCAAGCGTGGTGGGCTCGGAGTTGCCGAAGAACTGCAAGATGCCGCAATTGCCGAGCATGGTTTCGGATTTCTTGCCATAGATGGAAAGCTGAGAAAGATCCTGGATGATAATCCAGAGCAGCACGCCAAGCCCTGCGATCTGACCGATAGCTTTTTCAATGGATTCCATGCGCGAGAGGATGGCGAACTCATCAAGCACCATCAAAACCGGGTAGCGCGGCTTTTCCTGGTGATACTCCATCATGGCAAGCGTGAGATTCACGATGATGCGCAGCCACTGCGATACGGTGCCAAGGCGAAGGGCCGGGAGGCAAAGATAGATGGTGGTGGTGCCTGTTTTGAGATCGCGCAGATCAAAGCTTGAGGAACGCAGCACCTCTTCCATGCTTTGATAGCCAAGAAATCGCGCATGGCGACGCGCAGTCGAAAGAACACTATCGCGCTCCTTATCGGACTTTTGCCAGAAGCCTCTGGCAGCTTCAGCAACGGCCAGAACCGGGCTTTCTTCCATGTCCTTGCGCAAGCCCTCATCGGCGATCATCAAGAGCCTGTAAACGGTGGTGAGGTTGCGTTGATCCTTGAAGCTGGAATGCGTGGCAACGTGCAGGATCAGGCCTTCAATGAAGTGCTTTGCAGACTCATCCCAGTGGTTATCCTCCCGCCCTGGGCTTGGCACAACCAGACCGTCAGCAATCAGACCTGCATCCTCAACCAGGGTTTTGCTTTCCCGGTCAAGGATGCTCATCGGATTGAAGGAGCCTTTAAATTTCGTAGCGTTGCCCTGCACCACATCAAAAGGGTCCAGCACATGCACGTTGCCGAAATTGGAGCGATGCCGGGCGGTGCGGCATGCAAGCTCGCCTTTGGGATCGATCACTAGCGTGCTTCCCGGATAGCGCAGCAAATTGGGAATGATCGCGGACACTGACTTGCCGCTGCGAGAACCCGCAATCGTCATCAAGTGGCGATCATCGGCAAAGCCTACAGCGCGGCCGCCAACGGCATAACGGGACACCCGGCCACTTGGGAGCGTCTCCCTGTGCACCTCGGCCCCGATGAGGCCAAGGAAAATTCTCCCTTCCGGATTGGCATCGGAAAAGGCTAGTGATCCTGCTTTTAGGATTTCAGCAGGGTCTTCGAAAGAGGCGTTCTCGAGCTCGCCTTCGGTATCGGTGGCATTCTTGCTGCCACGGCGCAGACCTGTGTGTAAATGGACACTCATCTGGCATCCAATTAAAGCGGAAGAAACGGAAAAAGGCGATGGTAGAAGCTGCATTGACGCATGCCATTCAAACGGTCTACAATGCCGGGGCTGGACCAGCTTGAGAAAGCATTGGAGAGGGAAGATCGCGCGATGGTGTCTCGCTATCGCACAGAAATCATCATTGTGAGCATCGCATGCCTGCTCGGAACGCTTGGGGGGATGGGCCGTCATGGCCAAAATCCACGGGCTATAAACCACACATTCTTTTCCCTACCGCCCTTCAATCCTCCATCAGATGTATTCCTGACGTATCAGCTACAATCGCGCCCACTTCTTGTAATTGCAGACACATTCAGCTGCGCTACCAGTCCCCATTATGCAACTTGAAAAAGAAAAGGTTATAGCAGAGCTTAAAGAGCTGCGACGTCCATTTTGGAAGCGTGCTTCATTTTGGGCCAATATCATCGCGATTGTGGGACTAGTGTGTGGATGGCTAAATCAGGAGAAAAGAATAGAGCAGTTGGAAGAGAAAGCTTTTCTACCGCTTCAATCGGTCAAAACAACCCTCTCGGGGATCATCAAGGAAGTAACTGGAACGGCTCCAACTGCGAAAGTAAAATTTGGAGATCATCCCGGGTTCGACACTGCAGTAATATTGCCGGAAGTGAACAGGGTTTTCGGCACTCAAATCAAAGAACAAGATGTTGGAGAAGTTGATTTAGAGCAATTCGCTGTTGTGGTTCAAAGGGACTTTGCAAAGCACAGGAGCTCAAAGTAATACTCGGCCAGCCTCCTCGATCGTCAGGGATAATCAATTGCTCCCAACGCGCCCTGAAGGCGCGTGGGAGAATATGAACTGTTCGGCAAAGAAACATCTCGCGTATGCTCGGCAATTTTACCGCAATCCTGATCTTCGTTGGAGTCATCGTTGGAATCATTGGGGGCACATGGAACGCCTCAAATCGCGGCGTCCGCAAGATTACGCGAACTGGATGGGTCACTATTCTAGTCGCGTTCCTTTTACTGGTCATCAACATCTTGAGCAACATCGAGGCGAATCGCTCCGAGCGAATCAAGGAAGAACGGGATGCAAAAGTAGCTCAGGACGTGGAGGCCAATCGGGCGATGAAGGCCGCTAGAGCAGAAGGTGTATCACAAGCTCTGATTGAGAAGATCGAGGCACTTCCCACGGTCGTGTTGACCGACGCCACAGGGCTTCGGTTTGCCGAGTATCCGACTTCCTCCTGAACTCCCGTGCCCCCAAAAACGCGCTCAAGCTCCCACTATCCACATTCTGGGCACTCCCAAAGCTTGTTCTTCTCAAACGGATCTGGCTTCTCCATCTTTAAGGCAGTCGAAAACGAGCAGAACGGACACTTACCGGTCGCGCCTACGTAGTTCTCTAGATTCCACTCGTAGGCCTCACGATTTCTGCCTTGATAGTTGAGGCCGAGGATACACTTTCGTAGTAAAGTGTATCCTTTGCCTCGCATGACGGATGAAGACTACTCGTCGAAGAGATCTGGCTGGAGTGACAGCATTTCCTCAATCCTGATCAAGTGTGCGAAAGCATTGTACAAATGGTTGTGCTTCAAGCTGACGCTCATGTGAACGTCAGTACATTCAGGGGTATCACCTGTATTTGTCTTCCGATAGCGATGGAGGTTGCGCACCACATCGCGGTAACGGCTCACATCTTTCCAGAAATCGCTTAAGACTTCCGCCTTGATCTGACGTAGTTCTCCGGAACGATCCGGCTCACTCTTGGAATCCGCTTTATCGATTGTGGTCAGGTAGCCTTGATAACCGCGTTGTCTGACGGTCACTGCGATCACCGAAAGCGGAACCACAGGACCGCCAAGAACGTAATACCAAGGATGGCCGGGACTATACGGGTTGCCTGTCATTTCTTTCTCCTCTTCATTTTGACTAGGGGTTGCACATGCAACCCTTGCCTCGTGGCGAACAGGGGGAGGCAAACGGAACGAAAAATCGGTCGGGGCTAGGTGCGGCCCGCAAAGGCGAAGCCTTGAGGACACGGCGAGACCGATTTTTCGTGAAGTGCGCCAGGGCGCAGCCCTTAGCTTTTTAAATTTATGCAAAGTCCCCTGCCGTATTTTCATTGTTTGACGATAACTGATAAAATCTGTTATCATTCATAGTCAGAACGTGCTAGAACAGCAGGGGACTCATTCTTACACACTAGGTCACAGGTATTGCATATTTCCGTGAGAACTCCATACTGATGGCCATGAATCGGTTCGTGGCGATCGCCTGTGCAGGTGGTGTTGGCTTGATCGGGGGTGCGGTTTTCGCCAAGTTGGTGCCCCGTTCAGTGGAATCGCAGACAGGAATTCCCGATAAGGGACCAACGGCTTCCCATGCTCCATCGCAACCCGGTCGCGATATTGCGGACGCCCTCGTTCAAGCAGGAAATTCCGTCACTCAGCGCCACCTTTGGATGGTCCAAGCCGTCGGGCGCGCATTTTTGCACAAAATAGCTTCGCGCCCCGAGAGGGGTACATAAAAAACGCTCACGGGCGGATCCCGTGAGCGCTGAATAACGTCGCTAATGGCAATGGGCGGCGGAAATACTTCCTTCCTTGGATCGAATTTACTTTCCAGAAGGAATCGCATGTTTTCACCTCGCTGTGTCTGAGCCTTACAATCTTCCCATTCCTCCTGAGCAGGAATTGCGAGCCAAATATCGATGTGGCAGGCATCCTCTTCAATACCATCGCTACCGATCTCCGAAAAAAAACGGTCGATGATAGGATTCAACTCATCCTAGATCGCCTCGAACTCGTCTACCCATAGAAATATCGCCGCTCAATCAGTTCAATACGCCACCTTGAACGTCGGGCTCTCCTCCGGTCGCATCTTGCGGCGATCGTAGAGCCTTGTCGTAGAAATACTACTATGCCCGAGCCACTCCTGCACCTTGGCAATATCGGCCTCATGCTCGAGCGCATTGGTCGCCGCCGTCGCACGAAGCCCGTGCGGACAAAT
Source organism: Verrucomicrobiia bacterium (assembly GCA_020439995.1). Classification (GTDB taxonomy): domain Bacteria; phylum Verrucomicrobiota; class Verrucomicrobiia; order Verrucomicrobiales; family DEV007; genus JAGROY01. The sequence goes on along the minus strand of JAGROY010000104.1, from coordinate 1,555 downwards.
GCAGCGCGGATCCATGCCGATGTCTTGCGCGTAGCGTTTGACGATGTCTTTATAAATCGCGTGCGTGCTGAGAGCCTTGGCAAGCTCACCCCGCACCGGATTTTTCACCGGACGAAACAACGCGCCTTCCGCATCATCACGATGTCCGGCGGTGCCCAGGTAGTCTTCAATCGTCTGCAGCGTGTGCGGATGAATGGGCACGTAGCGCAACTTGGAACGTTTGCCGGTCACCACGAAATGGGGGACACCTCGGCGAGCCTCGATGTCTTTGACACGCAGCTTGCACAGCTCATCGCGGCGAACGCCGTGATAAAGCAGCACGGATAAAACAGCGCGATCACGTTTGCCCTTGAGGGTGTCTATAGAGGGTGCATTGAGCAGTGCGGCCGCCTGGTCATCACCGATGGCAGCGGTCTTGCCTTCGTTGCTGCCTTCACTTGGTCGTTTCACGCCCAGGGACGGATTGTAGTTAACGGCATTGGCCTCGCACAAAAAATCAAACAGCGATGACAGCGCGGAGAGTTTCCTCCGGATCGTCGCCGGTGCCAGGGCACGGGCTTCAAGCGATTTGCGCCAGGCTATCAGGTGGGAGCGGGTCACGATGCGGAACTCCTCAGCGATCTTGATGCCGACGAAGGCCATGAAGTCTTTCAAGTCGGCCTGGTAGGCGCGGCGCGTGTTCGGGTTCTCGATGTTGGCGAACCATTCCACCTCCGGAGGCACATCGGCGAGCGTGCGAAACTCCTCGGCGGTGAGCATTCGGCTCGCATCGGCAACCGCCACCGTTTCGCCGGTCGTTCTCGTGGTCAGTTCACTACAGTTCCGCGAATCAGCTAACCGGAGGTTAGAGCCCGGTGGTTGATCAACCAGTATAATACCATGAAAGAAAACCAACCCGATAATGGTGGGAAGTCTACGTACTTGGCTCGCGCCATCATGTATCTGTCCGCCGCAATCCTCGGACTAGTGCTAATTGTGAAGCACATTCTGGGCGGTTGAAACCGTTGAGCAGCAGCGGAAGTTTTATCGCAAAACGCACAATACCTCATTGACCAAGCTGTATCGGAAACGTTCAAGCATCACAGCCATTCGGTCGATCAAGGCCAGAAATCCATATTGAATCCGGCTGCTTGGGCAAGGACTGTTGCGCGGCGAACGGCTTTAAAGCTCTTAAAACGTGCAGGGCAGGAACTCTCGTTAGGAAGAGGATTCGAAAATTTTGGTATCCTCTCACTTGAGCCCAACGGCCATGACGCACTTGTGAAAAAAGAAGCGGTTCTTCCGGTTATTTAATGGATGGTGAGCCTCAGGGAGTTACGGTCAGGCCTTCATCCATTGTGCAGCATACCGGCTCCAGAGCCTGCGTGTAAAGCGCTGTCCTCGTCGCTGCGCTCTTGCGGGATCGCTTGACACACAGGCTCTTACGCTGGTGACAGTCAGGAGGATTTGCGTTGAATCAATAAGCCCATCTCGTTAAACGGGTTAGGCCAGTACCACACATCGGCTGGCTCCTTTCCATCCCCGACCCATTAAATTCCCGGAAGAGCCAAAGAAG
>JAGROY010000103.1 GCA_020439995.1 Verrucomicrobiia bacterium | reverse complement strand
TCGTTAAACGGGTTAGGCCAATGCCACACATCGGCTGGCTCCTTTCCAGCCCCGACCCATTAAATTCCCGGAAGAGCCCTCCGCAATTCCTTCGGAATACACATTCCAGATGAATGGTTGTGATAAATCCCTGATCGATGCACAAACGACTGTTTACGCAACAATGGGCTCACATCTCAAAAAGGTCTAGCGAATCCGTCTGAATCGCCGATTGTATTGACCATGGTGCTATTAGGACGAATATACCTTTTGGGTGTTATAAGCATCCTCGGAACAGTGGGCTGCGATCAAGCGACTGATGACCCATTGAAGAACTTAAACCTTCAATTACGGTGCGCCATTGACATCAATGACGAGACTCTTTGGATAAGGAATCGCAATCTTGTCATTACCAAGTCGGCACGGTCATCGTTCAAATTTGTATTCGGTAATCCTTTGGAATTCCACTCACGCAGGTATTCCCCCTGCGCTGCTCCATTGCAAGCAATGCGGGATCTGGTCACCGAGACCAAGCTGTTTCTGGATAAACATGGTCGAGACACAAGACCGAGTGAAGCGGAGGAACAGGAGAAGATCCGGAGATTTGTCGAGGACGCTAGAGATGGGGTTCTAGACGATGCTGAACTCATGGAAGAATCTTACCCCGGAAAGCCTGTCCATTGGACGATCACGCTTGCGTATGGTCCGATGGAGGTTGTTCCGGCCACTGATGTTTGGCCAGAACAGAAACGATTGAAACATGAACTTGAATACGAAATTAACGCTGCTGACCGTTCCAGTCTTCCGCCTGAGTTCGCTGCCCTCTTGAAACGGTTTGAAGAATTGTTTCCGGAAATCCAGTCAATAGATGAATCGAGTTCAGAAGACACTGCGGATGAATCTGAAATCCGGTTCGAAATTGTTGAGTGATCCTAACAGGATAATCAAAGATATCCCCATCGCGGCGAGAAGCAGACGGCTGTTTTGATGAAGTAGTGATTGTCGGGCAGTATGGAAAACTAGACTGGCGGGACACCCTCTCCCCATCGTAGCCCTCATTTCTAAGAGCCTGCGGCCATCCCCTCAATCGTGTCAGCCCCAAACGGATCCACGGATCCTACAAGTGCTTTTGCCTGGCGGAGAAAACTAGTTTTCCAGAGAAACGGAAATCTGCGCTTTCAGATCGTTGTCGTCAGAATCAATCTCGATTGTATACGATTTGCCAGGGACTGCGGCAAGCATCACTGGAGTCACATATTTTCTAAAAACTGGAAGTTCCACTTTGTTCATTGATGTCTTGCTATCAGAGATGGGCAGAAAAATCTCACCTTGCGCCGATATCATTCGTTCCATCACAGTCATCGTCACCGTTCCCTTCAGCAGCACCAGGCCAGATCGGCGTTCGGGCGTTAGCTCCATCATCATTCCTACTTTCTCTGTAGTGAAATCAACTGGAGTGGCTGGCAAGAGGACAGAGTCTTCGATCTTCGGTAGATCGAATTTTGTTGGATAGATGAAGTCTCGAGAGCGTCCGATTTTAACGCTTTTCCCGAATTCAGTTTTTGCTAAAGCCGCTGGGATCGCCTCCCCACTCTTTTTAACAGTGTTACCGAGATTTGCACTGGCTTGTTTGGGAGTCGCGGTGATTCCAACGAGCACTTCTGGCGAAGTTGTTCTTAACTCCATTAAGTCCGCAATCGTCCGGGTAAATTTTGGCTCATCTGACAGTCGCCGACCCACTCGCACGGAGAGGGCAACAATGATTATAATAACCGGTAAGATTGCGCGCCACATGAGTAATTTCCTTTTCCGAGACTTTATGGGAGAGCCCGCTGGCTAGCGAACCCGTGCGGGTGTTTTAACAAAAATTCAGAGCCCGTGGCTCTTGAACTCGCGTGCTCGCCTGCCGCAGGAAGTTACCGCATCTATTTTCACGGTGTCTCTGCGGAGTGATTCCGCAGGCACCATTGATGAATAACGAACTCAACAAGCACACTACCATGACGTAGATTCTATACGTTGGCCTCGATGTGCACAAGGATTCTATTACCATTGCCGTCGCCCCGGAAGGCAGGGACGGCGCGCAGCTCATCGGCAAATTCCCCAATAATATCACCACTCTGCAGCGACACTTTGCCAAATGGCGCGAGGGATCGACCCGAAGCGGCAAATCTCTCATCAGCGATCTGGGCTCCGGCCCTGTCGAACTCAAGATCGCCTACGAAGCCGGGCGGGCAGGCCAGCTCACCGCCGTATGTCTACATTTAAATTCACGTCCCTTGTTTTCTTGTGGGCGATGGGGTGCAGTAACTTGGGATCGACGCGACCGAGTCTGGCGTAGCACCTCGGCATCGCATTCGTCGCTCTTGCGTTCGTTGGTGTAGATGGCGCGCAGCTTGCGCGGATTGGCAACGATGACGTCGTGACCGAGGTCTTTGAGGAAACGACTGATCCAGGGGCTGTGCAAGCCAACTTCCATCACTATGCGGGCGGTGGGATATTTTTGCGACAGGCGGCGCAGGCTTTCTTTGTGATTGGTGATTTTGCGTTGATCGAGAATCTCGCCGCTGGCGTCGAGTGCGCAGATGGCGTGCTTCTTGTCGCCCAGGTCAATGCCGACGGTGATGTCGGTGAGATTTGGCCCGAGTAGAGCGGGCGGGGCAGCGCGCTGAGGAAGGGCGGGCTTGGTATTTGCTGTAGCGGCAGTTGCCGG
>JAGROY010000102.1 GCA_020439995.1 Verrucomicrobiia bacterium | reverse complement strand
TGGGAAACGAAGCGGAGGCGAAAGACGCCTTCCAGGAATCGCTTGTAAAAATCTGGCAGCGCGCCGCCAGTTACGATCCAGCGAAGGGAAATTCCGTTGCCTGGCTGGCGCGATTGACGAGGAATACCTGCCTCGATAAACTCCGTTCGAAGAAACGCCTTTCAGCAGCCATCGATCGGGCGGCTGAGGAGATCCATACGGAATCGGCGTTATCCCATTCCGGTGAAAGTGACGATGCCGGAGCCCAGCTCTTGATCTCGAAAGAACGGGCTGAAGGCCTGCGGGAGGCAATGGAGCGGCTACCGAACGATCAGAGGGTGGCCATCGAACTCGCCTTTTTAAAAGGGATGACCCAGACGGAGGTAGCCGACCACCTGGGTGAGCCGCTTGGCACCATCAAAGCACGGATTCGGCGGGGAATGCTGAAACTACAAAGCAGCCTGACTGTCAGGTCGGACGAACCGAATTCCCCAAGCCCATGAACGACGAGACGACAACACTTGCAGAGCGCCGGGCAGAGCTGGCCGCACTCCATGCACTCGGTGCACTGGATGGCGGAAGCCTGCAACAGGTCGCCCACTGCCTTGGCTGCCCGATGGGCGAGCTGGCGCATGCCGTCGAAGAGTTCGATGTCCTGCTGGCTGCCATGTCGCAGGCACTGCTTCCGCAGATCGCTCCGCCACCGGATGCGAAGGCGGAGATTGATCGAATGTTAGGCTTCCTTGATGACGCTGATGTTGAGGAGAAAGCGGAAGAGGAATCCGGATTCGCCTACGTCATGAACGACGAAGGTGAGTGGCGACCGCTACCGGTCTTGAAAGGTGGGGCGCGGGTCAAAGAACTTTCCCGAGATCCGGATTCGGCATTCACCGTCATGCTGCTGGAGCTGGATCCCGGCACCCGCTTTCCCAGCCATTCTCATCATGGCGTGGAGGAAACATTCCTCATTAGCGGAGATCTTCGTATCGAGGACCGCGTGCTCAAACCCGGCGACTATGCGCGCGCACTGCCCGGCACTCGCCACCATGCACTTTATTCGGAAACCGGTTGCCGCGCGCTGGTCGTGACCGCCGCTGAAAACTACCCAGGCCGCACCATCCGCGCATACGGAGCCCTGCACAAGGCACTCTCCCAGGCTAAGAGCCTCTTTACCAAAGAGCCAAACCAGAACTGACTGCTGCGAATCTGCGACTCTCAGCGGTGTCCGCTTGATTCTTTCATCGCCATCGGCTACCACAATGAGTGGCGATGAACAGAATTCCTTACCCGCGCTTACTGAGGGCGACGATGATATCGTTCGTAATCGCATGTGCCTGGGTATCCCCGGTACAAGGTGGTGTGGTGAACCGGAATGGAACCGGGGCGCGCAGCGTAGGCATGGGCGGGGCGGATCTCACCAGTGAAGGGAACCCAATGGCCGCGATCGGTCACAATCCAGCTCTGCTGTCGACCGTCGAAACTCCCCGACTGACTCTCTCCGCAATGGGAGCGCTCGGCTCTGGCGACTACCGGAACAAGCGCGGCGAAAATTTCAGCTTCGATCAAAGCGGTGCTTTTCCTGAGGCCGCGCTGGCATTCCCCATCGGCGATTCACCGGTGTCGCTGGGACTGGGTGTGAATGTTGTCGCAGCCCGGGAAGTCGACTGGATCTATCGCGACATCGCAGGTGGTGTGGATGGCGGAACCAGCTATGGCGTACTGGAGCACAGTTCGCGCTTTCTCATGGCGCGCGCGGCGGCAGCGTTCAGCTATGCGATCAATGATGAGCTGTCGCTGGGAGTGAGTGGTGGTTTGGTTTACGAAGAATTTCAGTTGCAGGCACCGTTCATCTTTCAATCGAACCCGATCCTGAAAGGCTTCAAGACCGCTCTGGATCTCGACACCGATGGCTACTCCGCCAATGCCGACGCCGGACTGCTGTATCGCCCGACCGATCGTTTGACCCTGGGGCTGACCTACCGTTCTCCCACTTCGATTACCAGCAAAGGAAGGGCGGATGGGACACTGGATGCGCAATTACAATCGATCGGCGCGGCCGGCTTTGACCCAGGCGTGCACTACGACGCGGAAGTGAAAACCGCATTTCCCCAGGCGGTCGCCGGGGGCATCGCTTTGCAAGTGACCGACCGGATGCTGCTCGCGGGCCAGATCGAGTGGGTCAACTGGAGCGATGCCTATGACACGCTCGACATCACTCTGCGCAATGGCACGAACAGTGATCTACAATCTCTGGCCGGGAAGGAAATACGCGACTCCGTTCCGCTCCACTGGAATGACCAGTTCGTCTTCCGTGGCGGCATGGAATTCGACGTCAATGAAGCGCTGAAACTGCGCGCCGGCTACTCCTACGGCGCGAGCCCGATGCCGGATAGCCTGGTCACTCCGGTAAATGCAGCGATCAGCGAGCACCTGGTATCAGCCGGCATTGGCTACCGCGTCGGCAGATGCCTGATCGACCTGGGCTACCAGTATGAGCTTCCAAGATCCGTAGAAACCGGCCACAGCGGCTATCAAGCTGGCGAATACAGTGACAGTCGGTCAAAGATTAGCTCCCACTGGCTAAGCCTCGGTGTCACTTACGAATTTTAGTGGCCACCACATTGCCGCACCACCCGGCTAAGAGGGCCAGACAGATCCACAGGCCTGTGAGAAATCGACTGGGAGACGGGGCGGGGGCGGAAATTTGAACTTGGGGAAGCTTCTGAGTCTTCGGCGCTGGGTCGGCATTCATCGTGGAACTGCTATCCGCTGCCGCGAGTATGGCCTGTATCTCTTTTCCTGGCTCAGGAAAAACCGGGCGCTCGTTGCTACGGTCGGAAATATCATCTACCAGAACCTTACCATCGGCATCGGAAACCCGAAAGGCATGCTGATGCGTAAGAGGAAAATCAGCCGCACCAGCGAACTCCAGCTCAAGCTCATCTGAACGCGCGCCACCGGGCAGTGGGAATGTTAGATCAAATACGATCTGCCCTTCCGGGGACAATGCCACATTGGTCTGCGGGCTTGCTGTGGACACGCCTGCCTGCTTCACGCTGTAGAGCATTTCTCCAAATTCCACCAGCAGCGGCTTCGATGCCTGGAGCTCTGCTTCCGTAAGCGTGCCGTCGGCATTTTCATCGATGGAGAGAAGTGCATCAATGTCCTTCCATTGGAAAGTGCTCTCACCGTGAAGCGTTCGCTCATCCAGTCGAAACTCACCAGTGCTGGCTCCTGCGTTCAAGACAAGCGCAGATGCAAAGGAAAGCACTGCGAATGAGGAAAGAGTAAGGGTGTTCATGAAATCATAGCAGTTAGGGTGGAATGCGGCGCCCGACCAGATGGCCGGACGCCGCTGCTGGCTGCACTCCCACAACCACGGAGGGAAGGAAATGCGGGCACTTACTTACTCGGCAACCGGAGCCGATGGGCGAACAAGATTCGGGTTGGCTGTAAAGTTGCGACCGTTGTGCGGGGTGGCCGCATACGGGAACACCTTGTTGTAGACGCTGTCATTGGAGGCGACGTTGTCCAGATTCAGTCCGGCAAGATCGGCCAGCGGAGCTGGCAGAACGGGTGCTGCCGGATCACGCAGGTCGCTGAGAATGGCGATCACTGCGATGTCTATCACATCATCACCGAAGCGACGACCGTTCGGCCATCCACCAGGAATCACCCCCTGCCCCACGCCTGTGAATCCATCCTGCACAGAACTGATCAGCACATCGCTGCCGAAGATGCTCAAACGATGGTAGCCTTCGTCATCACCGTCACCACCGGGAAGGCGGGCCGGTACCGTCGAAAGGTCAACTTTGATCACATCTGGAATAAAAATACCGGCGAGATCCGTGCGGTCTGTCTGCACTGGAACGGGTGTCACCAGTGCGTTGATCAATGCGGCAAGCTCAGGGTTCAGCGCGTAATCTTTGAACAGATCGGCATCTGCTGAAGGTTGCGTGCGGTTGTAGAGATCCTTGTCCTGCATCGCCACGATCGCCTCACAGAACAACGGGTTTCCCTGCCGTCCTACTTGCACAAACTTGCCAAGACCGCGAAGGCCCTTGGAAGTTGAACCATCGTCGAGAATCGAAATCTGACGACGGCTCGTAGTTGCCCATACACCGACGACCTGACTTTCGCCACCGATCGCGCTCAGCGGAATATTCAGAGCAATGGTGTGCACGTTGAATCCCGACTGGCTGTCGAAACTGTTTTCGACACCGCCACTGCGAAGCTGGAGTAGGTCAAAAATCGACTGGATGTCTCCGTAGAATCCATCTTCACGCTGGCCAGCGAACGAGTGAAAGCCGCCGCGCAGTGAAGCGATGGTCTCGCTGGTATACTGGTCCAGTTCCGCACTGGTGGACACGCCGGGCTTTGCGGGAAGGTTACCGTCCTCGTTGATATTGTAGTGCGGAGTAGCGATACCCTGGTTGTTTGGAGGCACCATTCCTCGCCCGAGATAGCTGCGACGGCCGGTGTTAAAATCGGTTCCCAGCACGTAGTACGACTGCAGTAGATTCTGCGAACTGTCGCCGGTATTCTCAACGACGCCCAGATACGACTGGAGAATCGTGTCGTCATTCCGCAGCGATGAGCGGAAGTAGAAATCATATCGATAAGTCGGCATCCCGGCAGCAACATTGTCTCCCGTGGCAACGAAGATCGAGTAGAGCACGTTGTCGTCAAAGTTGTGCTTATTGGGGCCGATGCCAGGATTCTCAAACGGGTAAACCGCCACCGCCGTGGTCAGGTATGGCACCCCGTTCTCCATCGATTTAAAGGCATAGACGTCGGTCGTATTGGCTGCATCATCGAGTGAAATCAGCGGTGCGTCCTGGTGACTGGATGCCAGTGCTGTCGATCCGAAGGCGATGCCTGCGAGCAGAGTTGCTGGCGCTTTCAACACGCCGTTCCATGCGGAACGGAGTGTGTTGCGAGGTGGTGTCATTGGTGTTTTCATTGCGTATTTATCTGGTTATGTGGTGGTTGTGTTAGCGTTGGTTTTCAGTGAGATTTGCGGTCAACTGGCCCGCTTCGGAAATGGCTCGATCGAGGCGATGTCGTTCTGCGGGGAATAGCATGTGGCGGAGTTCCTTTGCCTGATCGAGATAGCGTTCAGCAACTGGGCCATCGCCGCTGGCCCGGGCGATCAAACCGGCGTGCAGGCAAAGGCGGGCATCCACAGTGCCCTCAGCGAGAGCCAGGGCGATGTGGTCGCGGGCCAGCGCCGGCTTTCCCGCAGCAAGTGCCGCCCATGCCACTGCATCGTGTGTAAAGACATCCTGCCGCACCTTGAGTTCGGCCTGGGCCAACTGCAGCGCCCGCGCAGCGTCCTCTCCGACCGTTGCGAGATACAGTGCCAATGTGCGGGGATCTTCCTTTGCCGCACGCTTCATCCAGCCGGATTCCATGCGCGCAGCACGGGTTTGATCGCCCGTTGCTTTGAGACAATCAGTGAGGAGCCACAGAGTCGCAGGTTCGGGAAGCCGGGCGGCAGCCTGATTGAGAAGAGGCAGCGCCTCTGCAAAGCGGCCACGTCCCATTTCGATCCGCGCCTTGGCTACAAGCGCACGCGGATGACCAGGTGAAAGCCGCAGTGCAGCGTCGGCACTTGCGAGAGCATCCGCGTCTGCGCCCGTCTGACACTGATAAAGTGCGAGCAAACTGAGCGTCCACGCGACCGGCTCGGGATTCCGAGCGCTGCCAGCGCTGGCCGCCATTGCCATGGCCTCGATCGCTCCGCCAGTCTGTCCTTTGAGCCAGCGCACCTGAGCCGCGCGAGCGTAGGCTTCCAGTCCAGGCCGCAGCGCCATCTGTTTTTCGTAAGCAGCGATCGCCCCGGTAACGTCTCCCATGTCGAGGAGGATATCTCCCAGAAGGCCATGATCTGTATGCATGCCACGCTCACTCACGAGCGATTCCGCAAGAACGCGGGCATCGGCAAAGCGATGCATCTGATGCAGAACATGACCGCGCAACAGCATTCCTGCAAACTTGGTTTCCTCTGCGCCCTCAAGCTCTGCGGCGATGCCAAGGGCCTCGCGGTAGTGCGATCCGTCACCGGTCGAGCGAGCGTCGGCCACGTGCTGCCAGCCTTTGTTTTCAAGACTCATGCGAGGCGCGAGTTTCGCACGAACTTCCTCAGCAGCCTGCGTTTCGATCAAGGGTGCTGTCCTGGCACTGCTAGCGGAAATACGTGGCGCAGGAGTCGGGCTCGCCTCGTTAGGCCGATTAAGAATCAGCATCGCTGCACCCGCTGAAGTAAGTGTGGCGAGCACGCCATAGGTAGTCGGTTGTGAGAAAATGTTCATGGCTCGTTTCCGGAACAACGGCACTTCTCCGAATACGGATGCATCAAAGTGATTGATCTACTTGCAGGATCCAGTTCTGCCCGTAGAGGCACGAGTTCCGGGCATGAAGAAGGGGCGAACCGGTTTCCCGATCCGCCCCTTCCTACTCATCCAACCAGCGAACAATCAAATGCCGCCTATCCGAACAACGCGGTAGTATCTTTCCCCAGCCGCAAGCGGAGAGCTTTCCGTGGCAGGGGTACCGCTGTCGATCCAGGACGTGATAGTCGAATCACCGACCAACTGCGGCGAAACAGGTTTCCAATCAATCAGATCAGTCGAGTACTGGACTTCGTAGACGACGCCAACTTCTGAAGCGAACTCAATGAGCACATCTTCACCTATGAAGAGGATCGTCTTCACTGCGAACGTCTCCACGTTTTGCACTCCAGCCTCGATGTTGTAGGCAGGAGAGAAATCGGTAGAATTGTCCGCACTGGCGAACTGAAGTGTCAGCATCGTGCTGTCTCCCGGTGCAATAGGTGCACCAACGAGGATGTAGGGTGTCGGCACCGCAGGGTTTCCGTAAGGCGCGGAGCCAGCTGCATTTTGAACGGTGACACCTTCCGGCAAACCACTGATATACAGGCGATCGAGCGATACCGTTGATCCCTGATTGTTTGTGAGTGTCACCATTTGCTCAACGAATCCTGACCCTGTGTTCAAGGCAGGAGGCCCGGCGATCGCGAGGGCTACCCCATCCTGCTCAGCAGGCACGAGAGCCACATCATTGCCATCACCACTGGCGTAATCGATGCGGAAAGTGCCTGCACCAAAGGCAAAGAACGCATCCATCGGAAGTCCGGCGAACATTCCCTGCACAGGGGTGACGCCGTCGTTGCTCACGATCACAAACGTATCCGTTGCCATCGGAACATAGCCCCCAGCCATCGAGAGGCCGAGGGTTGCTCCTCCGAGATCGACACCATCAACGACCTTCAATTGATCGTAGCCACCCATTCCTGGAGTAGTTCCGCCAATCTCCACACTCAACGTGGTGCCAGAAGCGAATGACACTTCGCCTGCGTTGAGGATGGCAGCCTCTTCGCCCGGAGCCAGCGTAGCGCTGTCGGCCAGCACGACTGTGGACAAGGTTCCCCCTCCAGCAAGGATCGCGGTTCCCGTGGCTGCGACATCATCAGAGATCACGCTGCCCATGATAAGAGCAGAGCCATCGTGCTGGGTCAATCCAGCGCCGGCGCCACCAGCGATTGTTGTGTTGTCGTGAATCATCGCGCCCGTAATCTGTGACATGCCATTCAGTGAGAGGATTCCTCCACCCCGCGCATCACTGCCGATCGCGATGTTGTTAGTGATCACGACTTCCAGCGTGCTTCCGTCAATAACCAGTGTGCCACCATTGTCGAAGATACCGCCACCGCCATCGTCGGCTGCATTGCCTGACGCAACGTTGCCAGAGATTTCGGTGCCGTTTGCGATCGTCATCGTTGCGCCCACCTGGTTCCAGAGGCCACCACCTTCGCGCGCAGCAGAGTTACTGCGAACCGTTCCGCCGTTGATGGCGATGGTTGAAGCACCGCTGACGTGAAGTCCACCTCCGTTACCTGGTGCTGCTGAACCCTCAGGCCCGGCGATGTTTCCGTCGGTTTCCATCTCACCGCCGAGATTTGTGGCGTTCAGAGTCAGGGAACCGAGGACGATTTCAATACCTCCACCAGCGCGATTGGCCACATTTGCTGTGATACTGGAATCACTAACAGTGACACTACCAGCGGTGCTGAACAGTCCACCACCGCTACCAGCAGTGCCAGTTGCCGCGTTACCAGTGATCGTCGTGGCATCAACGGTGAGCGTGCCTCCGTTGTTGAAGATACCACCTCCTCCATCGTCCGCTGCATCCCCTGTGGCAGTGTTCTGAGAGATCATGACGCCAGAGACTGTCATGGTGCCAGAGCCGTTCCAGAGACCACCACCTTCGCGGGCCGCGACGTTGTTGGTGACGCTTCCTCCGGTGATGGCAATGTCGCCCGGGCCACTGATGTGAACCGCGCCACCGTTACCGGGGGTTGCAACTGCTGGTGCTACACCTGCGTTGTTGCCATCGAGCATGACGTTAGTCAACGTCACGCCGAGGCCTGCTCCCGAGTTGTCTTCGATGCCGCCAC
>JAGROY010000466.1 GCA_020439995.1 Verrucomicrobiia bacterium | reverse complement strand
ACTACCGACGGCATCACCTGTTCCACCAGTGCATTGGTTGCCTGGTCGATCTGCTCAAGAAGTGACAGTGGGCCTCCCTTCGGGCTGGGGCTGGCCAGCGTGAATTCTTCCGACTTCACAGTATCCTTGCCTCCCGGCGTATCGCCGAAACTTCGGATCAATCCGATCAGTCCAGCCTTGCTGTTCCGGTCCGCCATGAACGATCCAAAGATGAGAAATGCCAAGGCAAATACCGCCAGGACGATGAGTGTTCTGCCTAGTCCGTGTCTCATTCAGTAGAATATCATACAATATTTAGAGCGAAAGCCTGGCCCTTCCTGCTCATTCGGGTGCCTTCGCGGTGATTCGAGCCCTGCCAAAATCGTAGGGACTGATTTCCACCCGCACCGATTCTCCGGTTTCCAGAGGCAGTAGCACATCCGCGAGCCTGCGGGGGACATGCCCGTGGGTTAGTTTGCCATTTGGAAGGCTGAGCTGGTAAATGGTCTCAGACCTTGCCTGCACCACGGTAGCCAGAGCCACGATCGGGGGTTCGTTTCCAAAATGCAGGGGGGCGTCGTCGCTGTCACTCATTCAGGAGCGTAGGCATGAACCGCCCGACTGCAAATGCCGTTCCAGCCGATTCTCTATTCTACGGTGAGCATGGGTTCCGGATGGTGCGCAACCTCAAAGCTGGTGCGCAACTCCGTTTGATTGAGAAGCTCGATCTCGTGAGAAACGCCCCGGCGGTCGATCGCTGAGCGAAAAACGGGCCTGCCGCGGTGGATCTCGAAAGTGACTTCCAAGTCCAGGGGCGGATCGATACGAGTTCCGTAGAATGACATCGTTGCGGAGTGGTGAAATGTCCCGTTTGACTCAGTGCTCCCAAGTGGCGAAGTTCTCATAGATCAGTGATTCGTTTTGAGTAATTTACAATGAATTCAATAATAATCAAATAAACCATAATAAAATTGAATAGCTGTAAGTTCTCCGCACGTTTGATCGTTGGATCAGTCATTCTCGTTGCTGTTCAGTTGGTTGGCTGCGTCGGCATCGGCAGTATGAAGTCAACGAAAGGGAGTGCGATGGAGCGGCGCTTGGGACAGGATTTTGCCTATTCGGAAGTCGACGCCGTCCGTCAGGTTTCCGAACGCTCTTGTGGGGCCGCAGCACTGGCTTGCGTGCTTCACTATTGGGACAAGCCCATCGGAGTAAAGGAACTGGTAGAAAAATACCCGATGGAAGGGACGATCGGCTACCCGATCCTGCAGCTGCGGCGCATGGCGCAAACGGAAGGCCTTCTAGCTTTCGCCATGACAACCGCTGGCACTGAGCATCCGACCGGGAAACTTAACGAGCAACTCGACAAGGGCCGCCCGGTGATCATCGCTGTCGAGTGTCCATACGGCCGCTACTTCGGCAAGCCAGTGCCGGTGATTGAGTCGTTCGATAGCCGCTCTGTGTGGAACGTGGGCCAACGCTGGAAGGCGCACTACCTCGTCATCTGCGGATACAGCAGTGACGAGTATCTCGTCATGGACCCCGCTTACGGAATCGTGCGTGTCGCAAAAGCACAGCTGCTGGAATTCTGGCGGAGGACAAAGCACGCTGCCCTGGTCTGTGCGTCAGGCTGACAGAGTAGCTCGAGCTTCAGCTCGATTCTTGCTGTGCTGGTTACGCCGCCACACTTCGCAGTTGCGGACGGAGATGTCTCCTGCATAGGCTCGATCAATGAGAACTCCCACTCACTTGTGTTTGCTGGTCATGCTCACCTTCGCCATGATTGGCGTGCCGGTGCCAGCCCAGTCGGCAGAGAATCCTAACATTGTCATCATTCTAGTGGATGATATGGGCTACGGTGATCCGCGATGTTACAATCCTGAGTCGAAGATCGACATGCCGAACTTTGACCGCATCGCGCGTGAGGGCATGCGATTCACCGATGCGCATGCTCCCGGCGCGTTGTGTCATCCGTCCAGGTACGGGTTGCTCACGGGGCGTTATCCATTTCGTGCACCAGTTGAAAAATGGCGAACGCAGCCAGTGATCGCTGAAGGTGAAGAGACGATCGCATCCTTGCTCAGAAAACAGGGTTACCAGACGGCGATGGTGGGTAAGTGGCACCTGGGATTTGCGGAGAACGGTTACGATCAGCGTTTGCCCGGCGGGCCGATCGATCGCGGTTTCGACAGCTTCTTTGGAATTCGTGCGTCGACCGACATTCCGCCGTACTTCTATATCCGTGGAGATCGTGCGGTGATGCCCCCCACGGACACGATCTCTGCGAACAACACGGACGGCTGGTCGGCCATCCAGGGTGCATTCTGGCGGGAGGGCGGCATTGCGCCCGACCTCAAACTTGAAGAAGTACTGCCGCGCTTTGCCAGCGAGGCTGTCGAGGTGATTCGCAACCGCAATCAGGAAAAGCCGCTGATGCTTTACCTGGCACTTCCGGCACCGCACACGCCGTGGTTGCCATCGCCGGAGTTTGCGGGAAAAAGCAAAGCTGGGCTCTACGGTGATTTTGCGATGATGGTGGATGCGGAGATTGGTAAAGTGTTAGGCGCGCTGCAGGATGCCGGTATGGCTGACGATACGCTGCTGATCATCACATCGGACAATGGCCCCGTCTGGTATGACGCAGATGTGGCGCGGCTGGGCCATGACTCCTCTGGCGGGTTGCGCGGAATGAAGGCGGATGCCTGGGAGTGCGGCCACCGCATGCCATTTCTCGTGCGCTGGCCGGAGCAGGTCAAAGCGGGTGCTGTCACCGATCGGACGATTTGCTTCACGGACTTGATGGCGACTATTGCGGCAATCACCGGGGCCAAACTGGAGCATGCCGCCGGGCCGGACAGCTTTGATTTTTCCAATGTCCTGCTTGGATCGCAGCCGGAAGACGACGTGCGTCCGCCCCTCGTCATCCCGGCGGGGCAGGGGATTTTCTCCATTCGTTCGGGCGACTGGAAATTCATCAACGGACTGGGCTCTGGGGGATTCTCAGAGCCGCGCCGCATTGATCCTCAACCGGGAGGAGCTACGGGACAGCTCTACAATTTGAAGCAGGATCTTGCGGAGTCTCAGAACCTGTTCCTAAGCCATCCGGACATCGTTAGCCGCCTGGAGGCGGAGTTGCAAGCGATTCGAAATCAGGGCCGCACCCGCCCGGTGACGGATTTGAGCCAGTAGCTTCAGAACTCCTGAGAACGCTCAGTTGCAGGTGCGGGTGGTTCTGGCGATTCGACCGTACTTGAGTCCGAGAATTTGTACTTCAACACTGTCGTCGCCTCATCTGACCACCCAGCCGCCGATCCACCACTCGCGAAACGACGTGGTAATAGCTGGAAATGGGTCAATCGATGGTCGGCACGACCTTCTAACACTAAGGTCTCGGGCGACGATCGATGGCGGTACTTCCATTTTCGTGTGGACCTCCCACTCTGTACTCGAAACCATCGTTGAGCGCATTCAAGTTGCCAACGGTCGCGGCCACTGTGCTTGGATGGGCGTAACCCCAGGATGCCTCCCATCCGTCCCCACCAATATCCTCTGGAGCATTGCCTTGAGGGTAGTAGTTCATTATACCTGCATCTCCGTCGTACCAGCAATACTTCAGTGCTTCCGTCTTGTCGTCCTCCGACAGCGATGACATCTTGAAGTCCGATTCCACAATCGTTCCTGTCACTCCGACGACAAGCTCATCGAGGATCCCGTCCCTCGTTGTTGAGGTGAACCCGGCCCCGGCGGATTTTGCGTTGGTGTGCAATGTACAAAGGGATTGCGCATTCTTCTGCGCCGAAGCCCTTCTCGCTTTTTCAGTGATCTTGCTGACCGAGGGCAACGCAATGGCGGCAATCAGGCCAATGACTGCGATCACCACGAGGAGTTCTACGAGGCTGAAGCCTCGGCTTGCTTTGAGTTTCTTGAGTTCCATATGATCTGATTGTTTTGTTATTTGGACTGTTGGTAGGCAGGGGATCATTTCTCTGCCGTGCAATGCTTCCCAAGTACCAAGCAAATCGAACAACCAGTGGTTACGGAAATTATGAAAATAATAATATGCTGACGCGTATCCTAGCGCGCAATAGGCTTGTTTTCAGCGCGTTAGGCCGAATCGCGCTTTTTCTTCGGTCGTCAATGTTCGACCGGCTGACTGCCTCGCCATCTCCTGTAGTTTTTCGGGCAGCGTTTCCCAAAGTTCGACGGCTCCACTGGCGCCGCCCGCAGCCAGCATGGTATTTGTAGACCAGAAAACGGCTGCTTTCCCGCTACCAGTGGCAATCGACAGGGGATTCTTGCTGGTTCGCCAATCCCAGAGATGAATGCGGCCATCGCTGGCACTGAATCCGAGCCAACTAAGATCGGGGGAAAATGCGAGACCCGAGACATTCCGACGTGCACCCACCGGTGAAGTGACTCGACTGGCAGCAACATCAGAGGCTTCCAGATCCCAGACGCTGGCACCTTTGTCTCCTGCTCCATTAGCAGCAAGCCACCGGCTATCTGCGCTAAAAGCCAAACGACCGTCAATATTAAAATCGGCGGGCAACGCTTCCAAAGGGACGGGATCACCAGGCTCCCCGACGTCGTAGACAAGCACCATGTTGTATTTCTGGACGGATCCTTCCTTTGGCTCACCATCCCATCCGTGGCGAGCAACCGCAAGCAGTCGCCCATCAGGAGACACGGCTACGTCGGGAAGCGAGTATCCATTCGAATGCAGTCGATGGTGGCGTTCGGTTGCGGCGGGATCTTCTGATGTGAGATCCCACTCGAATAACACACCGTCACCGCATGTCGCATAAAGAAGTCCCCGCGGATGGAATGCCAGACGCCGCCGGAACTCTAGACGGGCTTCGGTAGTATCCAGCTCAAACAGCGGGGGCGGTGCGGCCTGCCCCTTTAGTGTAGAATTAACTAGTGTTGGAAAACTCCACACGGCCGCTATTCCATCTTTCCCAATGCTTGCCAACCATTTGCCATCAGGGCTGAAGGCGATCGCATTACAGTATTGCCCGTGCAGGGTTTACGCAAGTAGCG